>MUGG01000146.1 GCA_002148405.1 Alkalinema sp. CACIAM 70d
TCACCCAGTTGCAGAACTGCTCCCACAGATTCGCGCTCTCGCGACGCTGTAGTACTGTTGTCATGGTTCTGTAATGATTGCGGAAATTAGGTATGTATATGTGGTGTTAACCACACTTCATATAGTAGCGGATTAATTAAGGAATGTAAAGACTGTTAAGAAAGTTTTCTCAATTTGTTTCGATTCGCCCCCAATCCGCTGTCAGCAAGTCTTTCATCCCTATCTAGGTCATTGTTTCTGAGGGAGAACGATCGTAATTCGCCAAAACCAGCAATATATTTCTTAACAAATTAGTGCTTCTATCATCGCCACAAAATTCCCCAAGCCCACCCTGGCAAGTACTTCAGCCCAAGGATGATAAATTCAAGGAGAAAGTAATATTACGCTTTGTAAAATTGTTACCCTTCGTAAACTTTACCGTGGGGCATCGTAGCACCTTGTAGTAAAGCTCCGGTCAGCTTCACCATGACCCGATCGTCAAAGCCCACCTTCGCCCCCTCCAAATTTGCACCCCGCAAATCGGATCCACTCAGATCGGCTCCAATTAAGTTAGTACCTCGCAGATCAGCATTTCTCAGGTTGGCTTCCAAGAGATTGGCGCGAAACAGATTGGCATTTTGCAGATTAGCGCCTTCTAGATTGACCCGATGTAAAAACGCATCGCTGAGATTGGCTTGACTCAAATTGGCTCGGGCTAAATTACGGTTCGACAAATCCTTTTCCCGTAAATCCCGTCCTCGCAAGTCCACACCTGACAAATCAGGACCATGGGTTTTGTGGGGAGTTTGGGAACTGCGATATTCTCGAGGCGACCCATAGGCTTTAGCCGCATTGCCCGGTGGCGTGTAGGCTTGAGGCGGCTTGGGTGGAGGATCGACCGGCTTCGCACTAGAAGATTTGGCTTCAGACTGACGTGGATCAGAGCTCGATCGCCCGTGGGGCTGAGCATGGCCTGATTGAGCTTGGTCCGATCGATGGTATTCAGCTCGGTAACGGGACTGAGCGTAGTAGTCCTGCGCTCTTGCGGTACTGTTATTCACATCTTTACTAGTCTGCTGTCCCTGTCCTGCACCGTTGCCGTTAGGGCTGTGACCGTTTGCGCCATGGCCATTGGTGCCGTGACCATTTGCGCCATGACCATAGCCGTTGGAGTAACCGTTAGAGTAATGCCCATGGGACTGGTGTCCTGAGCCGTGATTTCCTGAACCGTGGCCGTGGGCTTGACCCTGACTCGACTTGCCACCTTGGTAGTAATAGTAGGACTGATAAGCAGTGTAGGACTGAGAATTCCGATGCGCTTGGCTATCAGCACGATGGGTCTGAGGGGAAGCCGGGCCAGGAGGGTGGGTGCTTGTCGAAGAGGTGCCCGATCGTGACTTCTTAGCTTGTTCCCGCAGCAGATCGCGGGCATGGTTCAGTTCTTTAATTTTTTCCTCTGCAATTTGCAGAAGACGCTGATTATCCTTAGGAAGCCGATCGGGATGCCAGACTAGGGCCAGATCTTTATAGGCTCGATTAATTTCTGCCAGGGTCGCGCTCGGCTTGATGCCCAAAAGTTGATAGCAGTGTTCTAGGTCACTCATCCACTTCACCACTACTGCCAATGATCATTCCAAAAACGCGCTCATGACCTCCCTGCTTGGTGTTGAAGTAGAGGTTGAACTTTCCTCAGTTTAAACGGAACTCTGATGAAATGGCTGATAGCTACAGAGTTAATTAACCCCATGCCTAGCAAATCCAGCCGATCGGCAGCATAGACTACAAAACCGTCGAAACAGTCTAGGGTTTAAGTAGACACTTCCTTAAAACTCTCGCCCTAAGCTGCGGCTTCCAACCAGTCATAAATGCGGTCTAACTGCTCCAAGGTAATTAAACCGTATTGCCACAAAATCATAGGCAATGGGTCATAATCCCCCTTGCGTTGCTTCAGGGCAAAATCAATTGAAGAGGCAGAGACCAATAAGTCTTCCTTTAAAAATCGAATTAAATCGGGATATGTTGATGGAGACATTGTTGGAGATCACCCCCGTAGTGTGATCAGAAAGTTAATGTGATACATCCCAAGAGCCAAAGCTAGAAAGGCTCAGGCTCTCGCAAGAGCTATTGTTGACAAATCAAACCAGAGACGCACAGATAACCCAGGACTGTCCTGTATCTGGCTACCTGTTTCCCTAACTTTAGTTGAACTTAGCTGGGTTCAGTCAAAATCACGAAATCAGGAACGTTTCCCGGACTTTGTGCAAAAGTTTTTTTGCAAAAGTGTTGAATTCTAAGGATTGCCGCTAATAGTAGCACATATGTTCTACTATTAACCCATTTAAACAATCTTCAAATAGAACGAATGGTTAAGGAACTGACAAACAACTGAGTGTGATGAAGATCAGGGAAGGCTCTCAGAACTTTAGATTGCAGAGAACCCGAGACTCAATAGGAAAACACACAACCGTTAAATTGATTACAATTTAGCCGGATTGAGCAGAGAGTATAACATGGGTTTCGTAAACGAGATCAGGAATAACCCAAATTTTTAATAGTTTTCCACAATTGTGTTTTTGAAGGTCGGAGAAGTTGATTCGATCGTCCACTGAAGCCAATTTGTATCAACCAGTTCTTATCAATTAGCTTGCATCAACATACCTGTTACAAGATGACTGTTGCCAGCAAAATTACTGTTGCAAAAAGGTGACGGGAACCCGATCTCCGACTTGTAGGTTGAGGGCTTGGGCACGCCCTGCCCTTAATTCAATCACTTGATCGACAAACTCCCTAGGCCCGTAGGTGGGACAAGCCGATGCGATCGTCTCGCAGGGAGGAACTCGATCAGCGATCGCCACGACCTTTCCTTGGTAGAGAAACACCATATCCAAGGCAACGGGCACATCTTTCATCCAAAAGTTCACTGTTCTAGCGGGTGAAAAGGGAAACAACATTCCCTGATCGTCACTAAGTTCCGGACGATACATCAGTCCTAAAGCTTGCTGTTGAGGGGTTTCCGCAACTTCCAATCGAATCGTTTGATCGGCAATTTTGGCTTGGGCCGTGACGGGTAAATACTGACCGACTCCCGTTGAGGCCGCAATCGGGGCAGCAGACGCCGCAGGAGCATTCACGGTAGGAGCAGGCGCGCAGCCCAGTAGAAAAACACTTAAGCTCAGGCTGCCTAAACCAACACTCATCGATCGCAGCTTACACTTCCCGTAAAACATAACCCACCCCCCGAACCGTTTGAATCAGTCGTTTTTCGCCCTCGTCTTCAATTTTGAGCCGGAGGTAACGAATGTAGACTTCAATGACATTGGACTCACCTACAAAATCGTAACCCCAGACGTTTTCCAAAATTTGCTCACGGGTCAGAACCTCGCGGGAATTTTCCATCAGAAATTTCAAGAGATCGAATTCCTTCATGGTCAAATCAATGACGCGACCATTGCGAAAGGCTTGCCGCGTGCCCAAATCCAGCATCAGGTTACTAAAGCGCAGCACCTCCTGCTGAGGAACTTCCGTGCGTAGATAATGTTTGACCAGTCGTAAAAAATCGTCGCTTCGATAGGGTTTAAGGAAATAATCATCCGCCCCAGACTCCAGACAAGCCACTCGATCGTCCACCGAGTCTTTGTTCATCATCAGCAGTACAGGCATTCGCAGTCCCTGTTTGCGCAGAGAGCGACAAAACTCCAGTCCAGACTCTCCGGTTAACATACGATCGACAATCACCAATGCCGGTTGCGCATCTAGGGTTGCCCGCAAGGCCGAACTGGAATCATTGACGACGCGAGCATCGTAGCCAAACTCCTGCAAATCAGCCCGTACGCTATGGGCCAAGAGTTCATCTGGTTCCAGAATTAAGACACAGGGGGAAGAATCCAGAAGGGTGCTACTCATAGGTCTGTCCTGATGGATATCCTCTGACGCAACAGAGGGGCTGGGTGAAGAGATTTAATTGGGCATAGCTAAAACAAATTTGAATGAATAAAACAGCTAATTCAGAATTTTATGAAAATCTGAGCAAACCAACTTTCTCCATAGCACTGCCCCAACCATGATGCCTAGGTTAGCCAATGAACTGTGCGCCTCAAGCACCACAGAACTGCCACAAATAAAGCCATCAACGAAATAAACAATTAAAGGTATCAGGGAATCTAACTAGAAGAAGATGAATGGATGCTCAGTCAGAAAATTTTTCTCTATTGTACGCAGTCTGATGGTTTTGTGTGGGCTTCCTAATGATTCATAAAGGGTTGATCGTTATGATTAAACGGCTTAGCGACATGGGCTAGCCCCCAACCCAACTTATCTCGCAGTAGGCTAAAGAACTCTGGATTTTGTAGTCGTACAAACCGGGCTGGATAATTGGACTTTTGGATGCAGACTCGGTCTTCTGGCAACACGTAACAGCCAGCATTCCCATCAGCCACCAATACTAATCGGTTTGGCGTGGCAGGAAAAATTGTGACCGGCTCAGTATTGCTAAACACCAAGGCCCGAGATGCCAACGAGTGTGGGCAAATCGGGATCATGCACATCACTGGAATTCCTGGCGTAATCACAGGCCCCCCGGCGGACAGGGAATAGGCTGTGGAGCCTGTTGGTGTAGCCAAAATAATCCCATCCGCAGGAATATCCACCCGATTATTGTTACCAATTTGCACTTCAAAATGGCACATGCTGGTCAACGGTTCCCGGTGAATCACCATTTCGTTAAGACATAACGCTTCCCACATCAGGCTGTTCTGGCGATAGACCTGAACCCGCAGCATGGTGCGTTCTTCAACGTGGTAGCGATTGGCTAAGACCTCGGCGATCGCCGTCTCTAAATTAGTCGCCAGCACTTCCGTGAGAAAACCTAGATGCCCTGTATTTACAGCCAGCAGAGGAATTCCACAGGGAGCTACCTGGCGAAAAGCAGACAGAACCGTTCCATCCCCCCCCAGTACAACCGCAAATTCAACTTCCTTGTCAAAGCCAGGGGGAATTAAGCGATCGATCGGAGTATGACAAACGGGAGCACTGGGATCGGAATAGCCCAAAATCCCGCCCTCTCCTGTGGCAGTCACCACTGTCCAGCCCGCATGAGTCAGCTGAGCCTTCAGCAGATCCGCTGCTTGGCAAGCTGTTGGCTTTTGATCGTTGTAAATAATGCCAGCTTTAGGCACAGGAATACCCACACGAGAGGCTAGATGAACGAAAGAGGCCAACCTGGGGATGACCCTAGACAGTAATCATCCATTTTTGACTAATTTTGGAGACTCGAGTTTTAAGTTCCGTTACTTTTTCAAGTTCTTAGAACCGAGTCAAGTTCTTAGAACCGAGGGTAGGTTTTCTTGCTGGCTTTTTTCTTTTTCGCTTGCTCTTGAGCGTACTCCACTTCCTTCAATTTCTTGAGAATGCGACTGAAGTACTCCTGCATATATTCTTCCAGAGTTGAAATTTCCTGAGGATCGATACCAAAGACCTTGTAAACCTCCTCCATAGAGGTGGTGAGCGCTTGGCCCGTGGCCACAACTTCGGTAAAGGCCAACCGATCGGAAATGTTCCAGCTCCACTGGAAGAATTTGGTCATTTGCCGTGCTGCCCGCAGAACTTGAATCGGCACCTTCGTGACCTTGGCATCCTTACCCGAAAGTCGCTCACACAGCTTAATAATTTCGTAGCCGTCCCACGCCCTTGGCCCCACCACTGGGAAGGACTTCCCTTCCGTTTCCGGGACTTTCAACGCCTGGACTGCGAACTTGGCAATGTCGATCGTATCCATGAAGGCCATGGGTGACGTTTCGCCGATAACCCAAACGGCTTGATTTTCCAAAATGGGAATGGCGTATTGGCCAATCAGACCCTGCATAAAGCCACAGGGCCGCAGAATCGTATAGTTCAGCCCCGATTCCTGAATAAATTTTTCCGTGCAGGTTTTGATTTGCATCAACGGGACATCGGGATATTTTTCGCAATCCAAGATGGAGAAAAATATTAACCGATCGCAATCCGACTTCTGCATAGCCTGGATCAGGTTCACTTTGCCTTGCCAATCCACCTGTTTAATGCTGAGGGAATCGGTGGCTCGGGCAGTCGATGCATCAATAACAGCAGTCACTCCCTCCAAGGCCGCAGGCAGTGTCTCCGGTTGACAAAGATCGCCATAGACCAGTTCTGCCCCCCACTCCTTCAGAAAAGCGGCTCGCTTAAAACTCCTCACCATACAGCGAACTGAGTACCCTTCATCAAGGGCACGGCGAGTCACCTGTCTTCCGAGAGTGCCCGTAGCACCGACAACTAAAATGCTCATGGAGGGTTCGTGACAAAATGTTAACTTTTCGTCAAATTCTATCAGAAATCCTGGGGGCTGTCTGAGGGGATACAAAATCTAAGGCGATCTAAAAAAGGGCAATGCTCCCAGGTGAGAAATTTCTAGGAAAGTTTCTACACCCGATCGCCCTTGCCCCTTGAGATTGAGGATGAATTTGATTTACTCTTCGCCGCCTTGTAATTTCAGCAGGGCAAAACCCACTGCTAGCCCAACCAGAATCAATGAAAATGACAAAAACGCAGTATTAAATAGTTCGCCCATTGCATGTTCTCCCAAGACCTACAAGTTCTCCCAAAACTAGGAGAGTGGCTTAGATAAACCAAGCCTGCATGAAGTATTTTAGACCAGTTGGGACTACGCGATGGGGAATTCGGTATGGGGCCAGGGGAAATTCGGCGACCAAAGTTAGTCATCAGTTTAGGGGATCCAGCAGGAATTGGCCCTGAAGTTGTCCTAAAAGCTTTAGCGGATCCTGGAATTGCAGCGGTGGCAGAAGTGACGATCGCGGGATCTCGATCGATTCTCGAAGCCACCTATCAGCGATTACATCACCAGGGCGTAGCATTACCCGATTGGGCGGATTTGAACAGCTTAGAAGTGCCGATCGATCCCACGACGCTCACCCAAATTGAAATGGGTCAAGGCAATACGGCTAGTGGGGAAGCCAGTTTTCGGTATTTAGATGCCGCGATCGCCGCAACCCTGGCAGGGCAATTTGACGGCGTGGTGACGGCTCCTATTGCCAAATCCGCTTGGAAAGCGGCGGGGCATTGCTATCCGGGGCAGACGGAGTTGCTGGCGGAACGGGCCGGGGTGACGCAATTTGCCATGGCGTTCGTCGGTCGATCGCCCCATACAGGTTGGATCCTCCGGGCCTTACTGGCCACAACCCATATTCCCTTAGCTGAAGTTCCCAACGCCCTCACCCCGGAGCTGTTGGATCACAAGCTGGCTTTACTGATTCAGTGTCTGCGCCAGGATTTCGGGCTCTCTCAACCCAGAATCGCGATCGCGGGACTGAATCCCCACAGTGGCGAACAGGGGCAACTTGGCCGGGAAGAGGTCGATCGGTTGAACGCATGGTTCACCCAAGCGCAACAAAAATTTCCCCAAGCAACCTTAGAGGGTCTGCTCCCCCCGGATACGATGTGGGTCAAACCGGGACAGGCTTGGTTCAATCCTCAAGCAACGGTCAAGGCCCACGACGGTTACTTAGCGCTGTACCACGATCAGGGCTTGATTCCGGTGAAGCTGATGGCCTTCGATCGGGCCGTTAACACCACAATCGGACTGCCCTTTGTGCGCACTTCCCCTGACCATGGCACCGCCTTTGATATTGCAGGCCAAGGAATCGCTGATGCCACTAGTATGAAGGAGGCCATCTGGTGGGGAGCACAGCTCGCCCAAGCTCGATTTTTCAAGTCTTAGTTCAGGGTTCAGGCATTAATTCAAGCATCAATCGCTTTGGGGGCCAGGGATGAAAGGGGAATTTTACCTGTGGGGCAGCTTTGTTTTATTAACCATCGCGCTCTCGGCTTGGGTGTTTCCTGCGATCGCGAATTCGGCGAGTGAATTTCGGCAGCGGGGATTAGCCCTACGTGCCCAAGGAGACTCCGGCGGTGCGATCGGAGCCTTTGAGCAAGCGATACAACTGGAGCCCCAGAATTTAGACAATCAACTGCTGCTGGGCTGGACGGTGTATAAAGCGGGCGATCGCGATCGGGCCGCCCAGGTGCTCTCCCAGGTGACGGCCAAAAATCCCTTTGCGGTCAATGCGTGGAATGCGCTGGGAATTGTGGATTTGGTATCTGGCAATGTCCATAGTTCCGTGGGATCCCATCTTTGGGCGACGATGCTGAATCCCAAAAATGAAGTCGCTCATTACAATCTCAGTTTGGCCTTGACTCGTTTGCAAGTCTTCGATCGGGCGATCGCCCATGGCGAAGTAGCCACCCGCTTGGAACCGGACAATCCCCACACCTGGCTTGCCCTAGCGATCGCCCAGGCGGCCACCGATTCTAACCAAGCCAAGCAACATTACCGTAAAGCCATGGCCTTAAATCCAGGGCTAGAGAATCCGGACATTCGTGCGATCGACCTACAAGAGGCTGGCTTCAGTCCAGAACAAATTCAACAGGTTCAAGCCTTAACTCAGCGGTAATCCCTCACTGATCCTTTAATCCACTATTCCTGGCTCCCGCTCCCTCCTTGCACAGGAGTCATCAGCCTTTGGGTAACGGGGCCGCCCACCCCAAACGAGTCGGCTGTTCATAAACGCGCTTGAGGGTGTTGATGTCGCGCGGGGAAATTTTGGGTGGCTGCTTGACCTGGGAGAAATACAGCACATCCGTTTCCTGGGGACTATGCCCCCAAATACCCAATGCATGGCCCAATTCATGGCGGGCGGCGGCGAGTAACGTCTCCTTGGGCTGGCCCGATCGAAGGGCGATCGTGCAGCGATGGCGCAGCTTCGGTTGATTAATCACTTGGCTAGAGGAAGATTGGCTAGACTCCGGTTGCTGCCAGTACAGCTCGTAGCGGGTTTCTGCCATGCGTACCCGAGGAATCTCACGGGATCCCGGTGTCCATTTCAGCGGCAAGCTAGACCGTTGAATTTGAATATCTGCCTGGGTTCGATCGTCCGTCAACGCCAGCGGTAGATAGGCCGTCCAGTCGCGAATGGCTTGGTCAACCTGGTCTTGCCAAACCTGTTCAGCCTTCGACTGGGCGGACTCCACATAAACTTGCACGGGAAATCTAGACCAAATTAGAGCCCCCACAGGTAACGCCTGCACTTGGTCAAAATAATCCCCCGATCGATCTTCCCACTGAGCCAAGCTAGGGGGTAATGGGTGAATTTGTAATTCCGGTAACGATTGAGGAGCCAGTGCAGGCGTCGCGATCGCGTGAGATCTCAGAAATCCGACCATTACGATGCACAACAAAACGATCGTAGTGACAATCAACCACGATCGTTTTAGCCGTAGCACTTTTCTAGGCCAATTTTTTTGAGTCCAAGAGATCTGCGGTTCCAGCGCTTCTCGTTGCCGAGCCATTTATGCTTTGAGCCACCCCGCGCTCAGCACGATCGTCAACCCCATAAACATAACGAATAGCGTCCAAGTCACCCGATTCAGGGTCACTTCAGCACTCTTGGTACTGGTGAACAGTTGGGCTTGCCCCCCAAGTCCGCCTAGCCCATCGCCCTTGGGGCTGTGAAGCAGCACTAAAACAGACAGTCCAACGGCGGAGAACATCCAAAGGACTTTGATGACATTGATAAGGTTCATGGAGATAACGCTGAAAAAACGAAACAGAAACTAAAGCGACTACTAACCGCTACTAACGACCAATTTTAACGGGGGTTCGATTGGCTCGCACATCAAAATCAGCGGACTGAATCATCGATCGACCCGTCATTTCCTCCGGCTGGGGTAGCTTGAGGATTTCCAAAATGGTCGGTGCAATGTCAGACAAACGCCCATCCGATCGTAGGGACACATCGGTTCCATGGCCAGGAATCTTCAGACCTTCCCCTTCCACCAAAATAAAGGGCACCAGGTTACTGGTATGGGCGGTCCAAGGATTGCCATCCTCATCCCACATCATTTCTGCGTTGCCATGATCGGCTGTGATGATTGCAGTTCCCCCGGCTCCATTCACCGCCGACAGCAGTTGCCCCAAGTAGTGATCCACCGTTTCTAGGGCTTTCACCGTGGGTTCCATTTGGCCCGTATGTCCCACCATATCGGGGTTAGCATAATTGATCACAATCAGCGAATAGATCCGCTTTGCGATCGCCTGAACGGCCGTTTGGGTCACCGCATCGGCGGACATCGTAGGAGCCATATCGTAGGTCGGCACCATGGGACTCGGCACCAATTCCCGATCTTCCCCAGCGAAGGGTTGCTCTAAGCCACCGTTAAAGAAATAGGTGACGTGGGCGTACTTCTCAGTTTCTGCAGTACGGAACTGCTTCAGACCTTGTTTGGCAATGACTTCGCCCAGAATATTGGTCATACTCATGGGTTCAAAGGCCACTAGGACGGGCAAGGAGCCGTCGTACTGCGTCATCGTGGCAAAGGTCAGCGGCTGAATCAATTCCCGCTCAAAACCGTTAAACTTCGGATCCACGAAAGCTTGGGTCAACTGGCGGGCTCGATCGGGGCGGTAATTGAAGAAAATCACGCCATCACCGGGATCGACGGTGCCAGCGGCAACTCGGGTTGGCAGGATAAACTCATCGGTTTTGCCGTTGGCATAGGCCGCTTTCAGAATTTCCGAGGCCGATCGGCCATCAATTTCACCCGCCTGAGTCATCACATCGTAGGCCAACTGCACTCGATCCCAGCGCCGATCGCGATCCATGGCGTAGTAGCGTCCACTGATCGTGACAATTTTGCCAATACCACATTCATCAATGTAGGACTGCAAGCGATCGATCGAAGCAACACCATCCGTCGGCAAGGTATCCCGCCCATCGGTAATGGCGTGGATACACACCTTAGAAAGGCCTTGCGCTTTGGCTAAATCCAAGAGACCCAACAGGTGATCTAAATGGGAATGGACTCCCCCTTCAGAGCAGAGGCCGACAAGATGCAACTTGCCTTGGCTCGCTTGAACAGCTTCACAAACTTTAACCAGTGCAGCATTGCGGAGGTGGGCACCCGTTTCAACCGCATCAGAAATTCTGACGAGTTCCTGGGGAACAACACGGCCTGCACCAATGTTAAGATGGCCCACCTCTGAGTTACCCATTTGCCCATCAGGCAAGCCCACATCTTTCCCAGAAGTCCGAATGAGTGTATGTGGATAGACCTTCGTAAGACTGTCCATGACTGGGGTTTTTGCTGCAGCGACTGCGTTACCATCCACGGCTTCGCGATGCCC
This sequence comes from Alkalinema sp. CACIAM 70d, assembly GCA_002148405.1. Taxonomy (GTDB): domain Bacteria; phylum Cyanobacteriota; class Cyanobacteriia; order Leptolyngbyales; family Leptolyngbyaceae; genus Alkalinema. Next base: position 11,192 of record MUGG01000146.1, read on the forward strand.
CCAGCCATCTAAGATGATCAGCACCACAGGAGAAACAGGCACCTGTGCCATATAGTTTTCGCCCTTTTATCTACTATCCTCCGGCGATCATACCACTGGAACTCAAGGGTTCAGACGATTGGATGGATTAGAAAATCAAAGCTAGGCTTTACAAAACTAAATACCTGTCTTAAAAGAGTCTAAACATTTCCCCCCCCATAGCAGTAGATTGCCCTTGGCAGGGAATCGTTATAGGAGAGTATCTAGATTAGGCTTCTATACTTTGCTGAAGGTTATTGTTCTAGATGAGGTATCGAAAAAAATCTATACTTAACTTCAAGATTCCACAAGGTTCATAGAACCGTAATTAATTTCTTGAAACGAGAGTCAACTTCATAGCTCAGGGTCTTTGCGTCGATCGTCTTTGCGTCGATCTAGACTCTGCACAATTCCTGACACCATTTGCCGTAATCTCAAAGGGAGAACGCTTTCGCGATCGTGCACTGATGACTGTTGCTAGAACCGTTTGCTTAGGCTTTTTAGCGGTAATTTTTATCGGAGCCCTTCTGTTAGCCATGCCATTTTCCTTGGCGGGCGGATACCCAGAAGGTTGGCTCAAGGCATTTCACATTGGGTTATTCACTTCGACTTCTGCTGTCTGTGTGACGGGGTTATCGGTCGTCGATGTAGGGAAGTATTTCACGATTTTTGGTCAAATTATCTTGGCGCTCTTGGCTCAAATCGGCGGCCTTGGGTATATGACCGCCACAACGGTACTACTGCTACTCCTGCGCAAGCGTTTAGGGCTGCGAGACAAAATTGCGATTCAACAGTCCCTAGATGTTGCTGGACTATCCGGTTTGCCAGCACTTATTAAATCCATCATTGCAACAACCTTAGTGTTTGAGGTAGCAGGGGCACTATTTATGTTGCCCACATTTTCGGATCCAAACCAGTTGCCCCCCAATCCGGCTATGTGGCCAACCTTTATTCAGCAGGGCGGCTTGACCCCTCTCAAGGCACTTTGGCTAGCCCTATTTCATAGTGTTAGTGCATTTAACAATGCGGGGTTTGGTCTGTTCGCCGACAACTTGATGGGCTATGTCCATTCCGTTCCCATCAGTCTTGGGATCTCCGGTCTCATCATTTTTGGTGGGATTGGCTATCAAGTGATTATGGAAGCCTTCTTTTGGCTCCGCAATCGCACAAGGGGAGAGTCCCGTAGAACGGTGTTTTCCTTGAACTTCAAAATTGCAATCAGCACCACGATCGCCCTTTTGGTGATTGGCACGATCGCCTTTTTGCTAACGGAACTCACCAATAGCCAAACCCTTGCGCCCCTACCGTTCTGGGATAAAGTGCTGGCAGCTTGGTTCCAGTCGGTTACCCCTCGCACGGCTGGATTTAACACGATCGATATCGGCAAAATGACGGCGACGGGGCTATTCATCACCATCATTTTGATGTTTATTGGAGCCAGTCCAGGAGGTACCGGAGGGGGCATTAAGACGACAACCTTTCGCATTTTGGTCAGTTGTACCACGACGGTTTTAAAGGGCAAAGAGGAAGTCCTGTGCTTCCAGCGTCAAATCCCGATCGCGCTCATCCTCAAAGCCGTCGCGGTTGCACTGGGGTCTGCCCTGACAGTCACGCTCTCCACAACGTTGCTGACCCTCACCGATCCAAAGCAGCCCTTTATGCATTTATTTTTTGAAGCGATGTCTGCATTTGGCACGGTGGGCCTATCGGCAGTGGGCACTGCTAACTTGACGATCCTTGGGCAACTCATTCTAGTTCCCACCATGTACATTGGCCGTGTTGGCGTCTTGCTCTTGATGAGTGCAATTTTGGGAGATCCAAAACCGAGTTTTGTAAAATACCCAGAGGAAAATTTATTGGTGGGATAGTATTCACCCATTTTTTGAACCAATTCAAGTTTTGAACCAATTCACTTACCTGTGGGGGCTTAATGTACCTACCCCAACCGTTACAGGTATCTCCGACCGGGCCTAGCTAAATACCGAACCTAGCTAAATTAAGTTATCTTCCTGATTTTGACGGTTTCGACATTCATTCCTAGATTTTTTGAGGCTAACCTGTGGATCTCTCTTCCCTTGGATTTTTTAACACCCTTCGTTTCGATCGTAAAAATCGTCAGTTCGCTGTGATTGGCCTCGGTCGCTTTGGCCGCGCTGTCTGTAGCACACTTCACAGTCAGGGCTATGATGTTTTGGCGATCGATTCCGATGAAGGCCGGGTTTCCCAAGCATTGAACGATCGCATCGTCGCCCATGCCCGTGCTATTGACTCAACCCAGCCCAGCGCACTGGCCGAAGCAGGGATTTTTGAGCAGGATACCGTCATTGTGGCCATTGGCAACTACGTCCAAGAAAGTATTATTACAACCCTGAATGTCAAAGAGGGCGGGGTTACCCATGTTGTCGCCAAGGCATCCTCGGAAATTCATGTCACCCTGTTGAAGAAAGTGGGTGCTGATCACGTTATTTTTCCGGAACACGACGCAGGCTGCAACCTAGCCCGATCACTCACAAAGCCCGGTATTTTAGAGCGATTTGAACTCGATCCAGACAGTAGCATTGTAGAAGTGATTACCCCCGAGGAATTCGACGGCAAAACGATCGCGGAACTGCAACTGCGATCGCGCTATGGGGTCAACCTCGTGGCTTTCAGTAAAGATAAAAAGTTTGTTGTGAATCCTGATCCAACCACTCCTCTGCGCAAGGGTACCGCGATCGTTGTAATTGGGGCAAATAAGGATATTGATCGCCTGCCTATTTAAAACTTCTCATTTAAGAACTAATGGAGAAGAGGTTTCATCAATCTCTTCTCCATTGAACCTAGTACATTTGTGAGGTATTCGCTGTTCCTGTCTTGGTTATTCCTGGTCTGTGGATACCCTTCTAGATATCCCTGAGCAGTTGTTTGAATTAGATCAGCGTAATGGCCATTCAAAACACTAGTCTAATCAGCTCACCCGATCAGTTACTTTGCCCACATAGGACAAAGATTGCATGGTTGAAGGCAATGCCTCTCGCAAACCACGTTTCGTCACGACCCACTCAGTATTGCCAACAAGGTGATCATAGATTGCAATGATAGCAATCATATTTTTGAATACACAGTAGACAGGAATGAACAGACAGTAGGTGACATAGGCCATAATCGATTGCTCACTCGATCGTGCCCGAATATGCCAAGCAGTTAAAGTCTGAAATGGGCCACTCATTAACGTCAGTAATGTCGTTGACCAGAAAAATACGTCGGAAATGGGTGGAGTTTCCATTTCTGCCAACGAAAATCCCAACAAAAGTGGAAAAATCTGAAGGGCAACAAAATGGAAGACTGCACTGTAAATTAACAGCATAGTCCAGTAGGCTTTTTGCCAACCGTCCAATTTACTCGATCGCAACAGGGGAATCTGATAGCGGAGGGCAACTTCTAACCAACCCTGAGCCCAGCGTTTACGTTGAAACCAGAACGATCGTAAGTCAACCGGAGCTAATTCAGTTGTAATGATGCGCGGATCATGCACCATTTGATGGCCCCGCAGCAATGTCCTGATGGTGGCATCAATGTCCTCGGTCATCATTTCTGGTTGAAACTTCGTGCGCCGTAACACTGAGGTTCGCCAATAGCCATTGGATCCACAGAACATCCCCGTATCCACCAAGAGCGACTTCGCTGGATGGCTCACCCCATACATGCACTCAAATTCCACCGCAATCATCTGCGTCAGAAAATTCGTGCCGTAGTTTCGGATCACATTGCGGCCTTGCACTACAGAATATTCGCCAGTTTGCAGCCAACCCCATGCCCGCTCTAGACAATCAGCTTGAGGACGATGGTCGGCGTCTAAAATACCTGTAATCTCACCTTTAAGGGTTTTGATTACGGCATTTAAGTTTTCTGCCTTCGATCGACTCCCTTCGACGGACACCAGACGTAACTCTGGATACTGACTTGCGAGCAGTTCTAACTCATCTTCTACTGGCAATCGCACGGGTGTGTTGTACGCTAACACCAACTCCAAGCCACCTGCTGGACGATGCAAAGTCGCCAGAATATATTTCAAGGTGTCAAGAATAATATGTTGCTCGTTGGGTAGGTATGCAACAACAACCAGAGAACAAAGCGGCATATCCTGCAGATTAACATCCGCAGGCAATATTCCTTCTGGCCTTCGACGACGGAAACGCAAAACTTGTTGAATAATGCCCAATTTCGGCTTTTTCCTGCGTAATTTCGAGGAATAGGCCACCATGGTCGCGATCGCTTCACCAATCACCACCGCAGACGTCAGCAAATACAACACTGGCATCACCCAATGCAGGGCTTGCAAGTTGCCTTCGTTTTTCAAAATCCAATAGTACAAGACTGTTGGCAAACCGATCACTACCACATGGGTAAAGACGATTTTGTCAAGAACATCACCAAACAGTACAAACGGCTTTTGCAGCAGTCCCTTCCTCATAGTTTTATAAGCATCAAGGGTTCTTATAACGAGAAACCATGCACAAGCAGCCTTGTCAAACCATAGCAAACGGAAATTTCAGTTGGTCAAGGCTTGTGCTTAACCAAATTTTCCGAGGAGATGGGCACGGCAGCTATCGGCCAAGAATCAAAGCACTTAGACAGATGGATGAGTTTCAACCAATTGCCCAGAAACTCTTTGACCGAGGCTCCCAAAAGCTTTGTGTAGCATACTCCATAACGCGATAGGTAGGATCACTCAACCCAGTAAAATCTCAGTAGCTTCCAGAGAAGCCAGACTTTCAGGCAGAATGAGGCTGTTTATACAGGCTGACGCTGTCGAGCGAAGACAGCGCGTGTGAGGAGGGAATGTGAGATGCAAAGGGTGATTTTTACAAACCAGCCCTGATGATGCAAGAAACCAATTACTAAAACTACTAAAACAGTAACCAATAATTGGCAAGAAATATCTGTTAACAAGTAACCGATTTCACAAAATTGCCCTCGATCGAGGTCAACCATGACTCAAACAGACGTTCTCGTAATTGGCAGTGGAATTGGGGGATTAGTAGCAGCAGCCCTGTTAGCACGCTACGGCAAGCGTGTAGTCGTCTGCGAAAGCCATAGTACTCCTGGCGGAGCGGCCCATAGCTTTTCTCGACAGGGGTTTCACTTTGATTCAGGCCCCTCATTCTACTGTGGTTTAGGGGAGTGTGCCTCTCTCAATCCCCTTCAGCAAGTCCTTCAGATTTTGGGAGAAGCGATTCCAACACATCCCTATGATCCATTAGGGCATTATCATTTTCCGGAAATGACGGTGCCAATTTACGGCAGTTGGGAGCGCTATCGATCGGAAATTTCGCGAATCACCCCCCAAGGAGCCAGGGAATTAGAGCAATTTAAGCAACAATTACTAAAAATCTATGAGGGACTTCGGAACATTCCAACCCTTGCTTTACGATCGGACTGGCAACTGTTTCCCATCTTGTTCACCCAATATCCCAAGGGTTGCCTACAGCTCCTGCATCGATTACCCCTCCTCGGCTTGTCCGCAGGCCAAATCTTGGATCAAACAGTGCAAGATCCCTGGGTCCGGCGCTTAGTGGATTTGGAATGTTTTTTGTTATCTGGCTTAAAAGCCCACGGCACGGTTGCCCCAGAAATGGCATTTATGTTTGGCGAACGGGGGCAGTGGCCGATCGACTATCCCCTCGGCGGCAGTCAAGCGATTGTTGATGCTTTAGTGCGTGGTCTAGCCAAGCATGGTGGCCAATTACGCCTAAATGCCCATGTGGAAAAAATTCTGGTTCAGAATCGTCAGGTGCAAGGGGTGCAGTTACGCAACGGGGAACACATCCAGGCGGCCACCGTCATCTCCAACGCGACCCGTTGGGATACCTTTGGTCACCTGGTACCGCCAGAAAGCCTCCCCGATCGCCTGCGGCAACCCATTTTGCAAACCCCGGCGATCGCTAGTTTTATGCATCTACACTTGGGCATTCGGGCCGACGGGCTAGAGTCCCTCACGGGTCACCATGTGGTCGTCCACGACGATCGGCAGGACATTACCGCTCCCGGCAATATCTGCATGATTTCCATCCCTTCCGTCTGGGATCCCACCCTGGCACCTCTAGGACATCATGGGATCCATGCCTACACATTGGAACCCTATCACGGTTGGCAGCGAGATCAGGACTACAGGAGCCGCAAACAGCAGCGGGCTAAAACCTTATATAAAGCCCTAGAACGGGTGATTCCTGACATTCGATCGCGGGTGGTTCTCGAACTGATCGGTACCCCCTTAACTCACGCCCGCTATCTCCGCCGATATCAAGGAACCTATGGTCCTGCGATCGCCGCAGGTAGGGGTCAATTTCCAAGTTGTCACACGCCGATCCAGGGGCTTTACTGTGTGGGAGATAGTACGATGCCCGGAATTGGCATGCCTGCGGTGGCAGCTTCTGGGATCCTCTGCGCCAATACATTAGTTTCTCCCGCTCAAACCAGGGACGTAGTCCGACAAAGGTCTTGCTAGGCTGATGGGGCTAGGTCTTGACTTCATCCTCTAGCAACAGCGGACAATGGCTCTATTCGTTATCTACTGAGTGCCGTGATGGCAATTTTGCTGGAATTTCGGGGAGAACTAGCGGCTCTAGGGTCGGCGTTAATTTGGTCGATCGCGGCGATCGTCTATACCCATCTCGGTCAACAATTTTCTCCCCTCATCCTCAACTTCACGAAAGGCTGGCTTGCCCTAACCATGCTGGCTTTGACCCTATTGCCCCAAGTTGCCTCGGGCCACACTCTGCCCCCCTATGCCATCACCTTACTGATGGTGAGTGGCGCGATGGGCATTGGGCTAGGCGACACAGCCTATTTTGCAGCGCTCAACTGTATCGGGCCCCGTCGTAGTTTACTGATTGCCAGCTTGTCTCCAGGACTTACCGCTCTATTATCCTGGCGATTTTTGCAGGAAACGCTTTCTATCACCGCCTGGATCGGCATCCTTTTGACGCTGGGTGGCGTGGTCTGGGTCACTCTGGAACGCAGCCAACCAGAAGAAATGCGTACCCTTCGGTATCGCCGTGGCGTAGTCATGGCAACCCTGTCGGCCCTCGGGCAGGCGATCGGGGCTGTTCTCTCCCGTGCAGCATTAGTGAATAGCCCCGTTGACCCGCTGTGGAGTACGCTCCTGCGCTTAAGTGGCGGCACCCTCGTGTTATTCGGATGGATTATAGTCAAACGGCAGTCCAGAGAAATTCCTAAACCGCTTCATCCCAAACAGGTCTTTGCAACGATCGCCATCACCGCTTTTTTCAGTACTTATATCGGGATTTGGCTACAACAAATTGCCTTTAAATACACGGCTGCTGGAATTGCGCAAGCGCTGAACAGTACCAGTCCCCTGTTTATCTTACCGTTGGCACTCGCTTTGGGAGATCGGTTATCCTTCCGTGCCATCCTAGGAGCCATCACTGCCTGTAGTGGGGTCTGGCTATTGTTTCAAAGCCGATGAATGACTGAGCATCGCTGGAAGCGTGCCAGAGACCTAGCGGAGAGTCATGGCAGGATTAATTTACTTGCACAAAATACAAAAAATGGTAAATTCTATACAATAGGGGAGATGCATAAATCGAGAATTTACCCTGAGTTACACCCTTACTCACTTAAACGAGGGATTACCCAACTAAAATTTTGATCGAGGTTTGATTTTGGTCTAGTTAACGAAGTGGCACAGGGAAAATTATGAACCCTCTCAGAAAGTCTTAGGCTAAGAGCGATTACTTTTCCAGGTATACCACTCTGTGAATTTTCGGAAGCTACACAACCCATAGCGCGCAAAATTCCGTGTTCATCCTAGGTTTCGATGGTGAGATCTTCTAGAAAATAATGGCTGGGTAGGAAGTCGATCCATTTCATTAACTGAGGATAAAGATGGTTTCTTGCCAGGAAAACCTACATAGCAAGCCCTAGTTTGCTTAAGTGAGGTTGCCTCTACCAATCAGTTGTCATCCATCCGCACTTCAGGAGACTGTATCCATGGAAATGTTGGCCTTTGCTATACTCACTTGCTACTTCCTGGTTATGCCGATCCTCTTCCTTAAATGGCTAGGCTTTTTTATGCAGGATAAGGATATGTCCAAAACAGATAGGAAACTATCTTGGGCTGTTCTGACCATTGCCACCTTACTCTGGCCTCTGACGTTGCCCCTTGCTTATTTAGAACTTCTCGATAAAGTGAAGCGCTATGAGCGACGAGCCAAGATGGTAGGTGTATCCTTAAAGACTTTGTCTGACCCAACCTTTTAATTTGTTTGACCCAACCTTTTAAAAGAATAAGTCTAGTTTCCATAACAGAACTGAGAGCGTGTCCAGCAAAAGGTGACACGCTCTTAGTTTCATTTGGTCGTGAGAGATTCGTTGGTTGAATCTATATTTATTTAGCCAACGTAACAATAGTTTTAGCCAGCGTAGCAATAGTTAGTAAGCAGAAATAACTAGCAACATTTTCACTTCACTTCACAACAGGGACAAAGGAGTACGAAGCCCATCGTTTATGCGAACTTAAGTTATACTAATCAACGGTAGTTAACTCTTATTCTCCGAGAGTACAATTTATTTTTTGTTGTACAAATAGCAGATTTTGAAATCTGGACTGTCCTAAAGTGACAGGTACTGTTGGGTGTGCTGTGGAGTGTACGTCTTAAGTTGGGAGTCATAACTGATGCGCAGTTAATGGCTCTTAGTCAAAATAGATTGATTCGGAATAGTTTGAGTTGGTATTGATTTGACTTCTAGGTTGATCTGCGATCGAATTGATTTGACTCTCAGAAAATGTAGGTCGTTGTTGAATTTGTAGTAGATATTGTCAAGACTAGCGATTGAAGCTAGTTTGCTATGTGGGTAGCCTAATTTGAGTTGGGTTCATGGTGAATTCTCCATTGAAAACGACTCAGAACGGAGGAACCATCTATCCTTGGGGCTAATTCCAAGTTTCTTGGAAGAGACATCTTCCCGTCTTAGCCCGTCAGCTAACTCCGTCGGCCATGGGAGGAGTACTCAGGACTCATCTTTCGACCCACCTCTCATTAAGTTGGAATATTTCAGAGAGGTCTAAGCTGTGAATATTTTGTCGATGCTCGCTCGCCTTCAAGGAACTTTGACACAAACGGATGTAGAGCAGATGATTTTGCTGTCATCCGATCGTCGATCCAGTCTTGAGGGAAGAGATATTAACTTGGTAGTTGGTTATTCCAACTCTCCCAAGAGTCAGGCTGCGCTTGACCTGACACTTTGGATTGCCCATCAAACACGATTGGCCACGAGCCAATTGGTCACTGTTCAAGTTGTCTATGTGGTTGAGGACGCGCCGACTCCCAATCTAGTTGGGGCTACTGACTGGCGCACCATTAGTCGGGCCGATATCAAGCGTAGTCAAATCCTACGCACCTCGGAAGCGGCTATCCGCGAGACTCGTTCTAGGGAGCAATCATCCAGGCAGCGCAGTAGCAATGTTGCTGTCCTAGAAGCTCCAATCGATCGTGTCCATCAATTTGAGCAGGCCGATCACATTCTTTGGCAAGCTCGATGCCTTGCCGATGAGTGGCGTGGCTCTCTTAAAACCCACCTACGCTTTGGCCAAGTGGCTCAGGAGCTACGTCATGTGGTCAGTGAAGAAGAGGCAGCCCTGCTGATTGTGGGGTGTCAATCAACGAAAGCACCACTCATTCGACAACTCGGTTCCCATTTTCCTTGTCCTGTTTTAGGCGTTCCTGACCTTCAGAACGACTAGTGAGCTCGTTGGCTAGCCCGTCAATCTTAGCTAGCCAGCCAGCTAATCGGTCAGATCGTGAGCATACAAGCGGCCTAAACAAAGTGCTGGGGAAGATTATCCGGCCATCGGGCTAGATTGGCAAAATTCCCCACGCATCTGCTCTACATCTGCTGCATAACTCTGGGCAGTAAAGTGGCGGGAAGTTTAGACATTGCCATGTTTTGTCCAGGTAATCCAAATTGTTCATGGTAGGTTCGCACCACTTGAACAATGCCATCCAAAGCAGCTTCTTGGAGATCAACATTACTTTGCCATCCTGTCCATGCCTGGAGGTGATGGTGTAGCGCAGCTGACAAATACTCCGATCGAGCCGTAGCTTCCAAAGGCGCACGGTACTGGGTCACAGCCTGATGATAGGCCGATGCCAAGTTGTGATGGGTGGCCCAGGGATCAAAATTAAGGGTGCTTCCACTGGATTGCTTCAGAATATCCACCATATCCAACGCTGCTAAGTAAGCAACGATTGCATCTTGGAGATAGGTCACAATATGATCTGGATGAGTGGCTGGATCGTTGGCTAGATGCCAGTAGGCCGTACCCAGGTTATTTTGGGTCGCAGCATAGCCATTGGGCGCTGCATCCGGCGTGCGATAGAGCAAGGCAACTCGATAGGCCGAGATTGCTGACTGCAGAAGATTTTGGGACGTTTGCTCGATCGTAGAGGTAAGGTTTTCGCATTGCGACAAATTCCAGTAAGCCGTGCCTAGGTTATTCTGAATCATGGCATAGGGCAAAGGCTGGTGTTCTGGATCGTAAAACGGCAAAGCTGCACTGTAGGCAGCAATGGCCTGCTGAAGGTTCACAATGGGTTGCTGATATTGGGCCAAACTCCAGTAGGTGGTTCCTAAGTTATTTTGAATCGCAGCATAGCGTTGGGGATCCTGTTCTGCGGTGCGATGCTGGATAGCCTTCATATAGGCCGAGATCGATCGCTGTAGGTTTTCAGCAGGATCAAGGTGTTGCGCTAAGTCACCGTAGGCTGCACCCAGGTTATTTTGCACCATGGCATAGTGCAAGGGAACCTCTGCTGAGTTGATTAGAGCGATCGCGGCTTCATAGGTCTGGATGGCTTGAGCTAAGGCTGCTGACTGCTCCGGAGAAGATGGAGTCGATCGACTCAGGAGCCAGTAGAGATTAGCTTGATCATTCAAGACTTCTGAGCAAGTCTCCGGCGCATCCGACAAGTATTGTAAAGCCTGCCCATAGGCTTGAATCCCTAGGGTGAAATTCTCTGAAACAGGATTTTGGTCTGATTGATCGCGATACCAATCGCCCAAATGACGATAGGCTGCGGCTAGCTCCGTAGGCCGCAATGGCTGTTGGTGCTGTAAATACTCAATCTGACGAATCCAACAGGTGGGTTGCAACGTGTTTTCTTCCGGAGAAAGGGATTCAACCACTGCCTCCTGCGGGATCTCGGTCGTTACGCCAAGGGCTGTTTCAGTGACTGTTGCTTCACAATCTGTTTCAACCCCTTGGACAACCGCAGCTAGCACATAATCCGCTAAATCATTTTCCGCTGAAGTGAGCGAAGTCATTGCAGAGGAGGGCGGGGGAAGAACCGCAGCGCGGTGGGTGACCAGAGTAGCGGGCGGGGGAAAGGCCACCGTATCCACGGGGGAACTGACATCCGTTAACTGCGGAAATGGATCGCCTTCAAATTCGAAGGTTCCTGTATGCCACCGCCAAAATTCTGGAGCTGATTGTTGAATCGATCGCAACCAAGGACGGGACACCCACAGGACTAAACTCCAGGGAGTTTCACCATAGCCACGCCCAAAGGCTCGGAGATGATTCAAAAAAGCGCGCTGGAGGTGAGCAGGTTGTCGCGTTAACTTTTCAATGCCCAAAATTTGAAAGACTGGATGAACCGGCTTGGTGGGTTGGTGCAGCAGCCACTGGGCAATTTGACCCCTTAGGTCAGGATGGGCTGTTTTGAGATTCAACCGAATGAAGGAAATGGGTTCGATGGGAACCGCCCAGGAGTCTTCTGGAAAAGCAGCAGAGCCTTCAACGGGTGCAGAAACACAGACCCAATGGCTGGCTTCATGACGCACCTCTTGTTCTAAAAGGAGAGAAATTCGATCGCGCAAGGTCATGTCATCGCAAACCGCGACTAACAGTTGGCGACGCAAACGTAACCCTAACGTCATCCGAAGACGCGCATAGACCTGTCGATTGCGGCTGGATAGAGAGTGAGCAATCTCAGTCACAGAAGGATCAGAATGGGGTGGGCGGTCAGCGAGTAGCATTCAAGATAACCTAAGAGTGAAGCGATCGATCCATTTTGGAGGCAGGATACTCTATAGTTCAGAGATCCCAATGGATTCTCAGGATGAAACTTTGCCCTCACGCCACAAACTGCTTCTATAAAAAACAGGCTCCTGATCTTAATCTAGGACGTCTATCGAATACGTCTAGCAAGCATCAGGAACCTGGTTAACTTTAGCCACACAAAGCTTTAGCCACACGAAGTACATAGAGGATGGGGGTAGGCAATGGGGTCGCGGATACACTGCACTGGATGTTCTAAAGCAAGTGCGGCCCAATCTGTACCTTAAGAAAATAATATTTAGGACACGATAATGTTTAAGACACGATCGCTGCGACGGCAATCAACCCACCCACAAGCACTGCTGTACCAATCCCAAAGATGAGGTAGGTTCGTTTTTGGCTAGCCGTCATCGGATCAGCTTGATACATTTTTGGCTCACGCGCAAAGTTATTTAAACGTCCGTCATCATCCTTAACGTAAGGCATGCATTATCCTCAATCTTTCGGTCAACTGTAACAAGTTGTTGGTAATCGCCTGCGAAGATCGTTGCAAAACTCAGCAGTTCTTTATAGAAGTTTAGAAACCTTTGTCAATCTTCAAGGTTAAACCTCTACAAAAAATTGTCTTTGCAGGATAACAGCCCATCCTCTGAACTGTCCAACTTAAATTGCTCCCCTAGGAGAGAAATGACTGACCCGGTAGTCATGCCTTTAACCTGTGATGGTTCCGGTGAGGGGGGAGCTTGCGCTGGCATAGGCTTTCACAGGAATCCGACCGGCTTGGTAAGCCAGCCGTCCCGCCCGCGCGGCCAATCCCATCGCCGTGGCCATTGCTGCTGGATTGGCGGCCTGGGCGATCGCAGTGTTGATCAACAGGGCTGAGGCTCCCAGTTCCATCGCCTGGGCAGCTTCACTGGGCGTTCCGATACCTGCATCAACAACCACAGGAACCTTCGCAGTCTCAATAATGATTTGGATGTTAGCAAGGTTCCGAATGCCTTGGCCTGAACCGATCGGAGAACCCAAGGGCATCACCGTAGCACAGCCAACTTCTTCCAAACGTTTGGCAAGCAACGGATCTGCGTTGATGTAGGGCAGAACTGCAAACCCTTCTTTGACCAATTGTTCCGCTGCTTGCAGGGTTCCGATCGGGTCAGGTAACAGGTATTTCGCGTCGGGGATCACTTCCAGTTTGACAAAGTTATTATCCTCCTGGCCCAGTAATTTTGCCATTTCCCGTCCCAAACGGGCCACCCGAATGGCCTCTTCCGCCGTTTGGCAGCCTGCAGTATTGGGCAACATCCAGATTTTGCGCCAGTCGATCGCGTCCGCTAGTCCTTCGTGACCGGGTGCATTGGTTTGGACGCGGCGAACTGCCACCGTTACGATTTCGCAACCACTCGCGGCAATACTGGCTCGCATTTCCTCAAAATTGCGGTATTTTCCCGTTCCAGTCATCAAGCGGGAGCGAAAGGTACGACCCGCGATCGTCAAACAATCTTCCGTTAGCGTCCCTTCTGTCGATGCAATGGGCTGATCTAAAGTCTGCATAGCCTCTGCCTCAATTCAAAATATCTCAAGTCCTTAGGGAAACCCAGGAATCTGATCATACTGCTGTGGCTTAAACGATCGGGGCTTTAAACTAGAGTTTTCTAAGATTTGCAGAAGTTCCACTGAACTGCAGTCTCAAAATTGCACCCTTCAAAATCGCGCCATTCAATTACTGGAACAGATAAACACGATCGAGTTGATATGACATTCCCCGTTGCGTTAGCTTCAAGTCTACGGTGAACGCTGTGATTGAAACATCTCGCCTAATTCTGCGGCCCTTGACAGAAGACGATTTCATTCCGCTTTGTGTACTGTTTGCCGATCCAGCCGTGATGCAGTATATCGGGAATGGGCAGCCCCGATCACCCCAAGCTACCGCCAACTATCTGCAATGGGTGATGGCTCATCAACAGCAATATGGCTTTAGCCTATGGTCAGTAGTTCGCAAATCCGACGATCGTTGGATTGGGCAATGTGGCCTATGGCATCTAGAGCACACTCAGGAAATCGGGACTGAAAAAATCGAGCTCGAGGAAATCGAATTGGGCTATAAATTCATGCAGGATTGTTGGGGCCAGGGATACGCCACGGAAGCTAGTGTAGCGGCCTTGGACTATGGCTTTACAACGTTAGACCTAGACCGCATTTGCGCGATCGCCCAACCGAACAATTGGGCCTCCCAACGAGTGATGCAAAAGGTGGGGATGCATTACGAGAAAACGGGGCAATTCTACGGTCAAACCTGTGTGTACTACGCAGTGAATCGCGACCAATGGAAGGCGTTTAATACAGCATCAGCTTCTTGACGCAGCACCCAATTTGCAATGATTTGGCCAGTAATCGGCGTCAGCAAAATGCCATTGCGATAATGGCCGGTCGCCAACGTTAGATTTTCATAGGCACTGGTTCCTAAGAGGGGCCACTCATCTGGTGTCGCAGGACGGAAACCATACCAAAACTCCTCGATCGTATAATTAGCGATCGCTGGCACGAGTCGAGTCGCCCGCCGCATCAACTGCTGCATCCCCGCAGGGGTGTTCCCCGGCAGAAAACCCACATTTTCGCTGGTGGCCCCAATGACAATGCGACCATCCTGACGCGGCACAATGTAACTTTCGGAACCAAATAATACCGTTTGTAAGGGTAATTGCGTGGGATCAGGCACCCGTACCGCCATCATTTGCCCTTTGCGCGGCACCACCGGAATCGGCAGCAAGTCCTGACTCCAGGATCCCGTTGCCAAAATATAATGCGCTGCTTGATAATCACCATCACTGGTGCGTAGATGAGTAACTCGATCGGCTTGACGCACAATCTCTTGCACCGTTACCCCTGAGTCAATGGTCACGCCCAATTCCTGAACCGCCAACCATAGCGATCGGGCTAACTTTCGGCTATCCACTTGGGCATCTTCTGGAAACCACCAACCACCGATTACTTCATCACTTAAGTTTGGTTGCTGTTGATGAATGGCAGTTGCCGTTTGCCATTGAGTCACTGCATGGGGAAAATCTGCTTGGCAATAAGCCGGAGCCATAATACCGCAGGCCCAGTAATCTGTCGTCTGCCCAGAAATGGATTCCAACTTTTGGATCCATTCAGGATACAGATCACGACTCCGGATGCAAAGCTCTCGCATCGCTCCGGGGGGAATTCCCTCCGCCTGGGGCGCTAACATTCCTGCCGCTGCTTGACTAGCCGCTTCTTCAAATTGACGACAGAGAACCGCAACCGAAGCTCCTTGAAGCTTGAGTTCCAGCGCGATCGCGAGGCCAATGACACCGCCACCTAGAATCAAAATATCTGCTGTCGTTTTCATACTAAAAATCAGAGCTAACCATACAGCCAGCCCCGATCCTAACATCAACAATTTCCTAAAAATTGACTGATTCCGCAACAACAAACCAGTCGAGCATGGTGTTACCAGCCGGCTGACACTGGAGCCGTTTGCGGTGGAGCCGTTTGCGCTGAAGTCGTGGTAGTAGCAGCAGGTTGAGTGGTTGATGTTGTTTTAGTGACCGTTGTTGTTGTTCCTGCATTCAGCGGCTGTTGACCGGGCTGAGATTGCTTAGCATCGCGGGGGTTTGTCTCAACCGTTGTGGAAGTCACCGTCGTAGAGGTCACTTGAGTAGGCTTATTGCCAGGTGCATTGGCTGAAGTAATTCCGGTTCGGTTAGCCGCTGCGTTGTTGGTCGAAACTGGAGTGGCTTTGTTCGACTGCACTTGATTCGTTCCCAGGAAGGGGCGAATTCCAGCCAGCGTGGCTAACCAGGCGAAGGAAAGTAGAATTAGGACGCCTCCCACTACTCTACCAAAAATATTCATACCCATAAATTTAGATGAAATGAGTGAACAGCAAAATTTTCATGCTCTAACTCATTGTATTGGGGCTACCCGGAATAGTGACATGATTTCACGAACTTTCAGGATCTTTGGGGATTTTTTCGGCTTAGAACGTCAAGCCTGGACTTACAAAAAACAAGACACCTGAAGAGGTTTTTCCTCAAGTGTCCTGTTAATTGTCAGCATCGAATCAATCGTCAGCACAATGTCATCAGCACAATGTCATCAGTACAACGCCATCAGAACAATGGCCGCAAGACTACTTATTTCACGATCGAGACTAGCTTAGGTGCGGCAAGCTCAGGAGCCATAGAAACTTGAGGGAATTGCATCGGCTGGCCTGCTAGGGTGGGCAGGGCATTCCGAGCATGGCTCGCAACTTGCACCGTTTTCACATCATAGGTTTGGGTGATTAGCTTGGGATACAGGCCAATGCCAATGATGGGTAGCAAAAAGCTGGCAGCAATAAACAACTCACGGGGCTTCACATCCAAAAAGATGTTGCCTTCCACGGCCTTGCCTTCCTTGCCGTAGAACATTTCCCGCAACATCGAGAGTAGGTAAATCGGCGTGATGATTAAACCGATCGCCGCAAGAACCACCACAACGGTTTTGAATTCCGTGCTGTAAATATCACTGTTGCTGAAGCCCAGGAAGACCATCAATTCTCCTACGAAGCCGCTCATTCCCGGCAGGGCGAGGGAGGCCATCGACGCAGTCGTAAACAGGGCAAATGCTGAAGGCATTTTCTTGCCCAAACCGCCCATTTCATCCAAGTTCAAGGTGTGGGTGCGATCGTAGGTAACCCCCGCTAGGAAGAATAGCGCTGCGGCAATCAAACCGTGGGAGACCATTTGCAGGACTGCGCCACTCATGCCCAATTCTGTGTAGGATGCGACACCGAGTAACACAAACCCCATGTGGGAAATGGAGGAGTAGGCCATCCGCCGCTTCAGATTGCGCTGGGCAAAGGAAGCTAGCGATCCATAAACAATGTTGACCACACCCAGCACTGCCAATACCGGAGCAAAGTAAACATGGGCATGGGGCAGCATTTCCACGTTCATGCGGATCAGGGCATAGCCACCCATTTTCAGAAGCACCCCGGCCAAAATCATGGAAACTGGCGCAGAGGCTTCCCCATGGGCATCGGGCAACCAAGTGTGGAGGGGAAATACGGAAAGCTTGACACCATAGGCAATCAGCAATCCTGCATAAACCAAAAGCTCAAATCCCAGCTTGTAATCCTTCAGGCCCAATTCCGTCAGATTAAAGGTGACATTGCCGCCGTAGAAGGCCATGGCCAGCGCGGCGACTAGAATGAAAATCGACGCGATCGCAGTGTAGAGAATAAACTTCGTTGCTGCATAACGACGCTTAGGGCCACCCCAAATCGCGATGAGGATATAAACCGGAACCAGTTCCAGCTCCCAAATGCAGAAGAATTGCAACAAATCCTGAGCACAGAACACCCCAATCTGGGCGCTGTACATCAACAGCATCAGGAAATAAAACAGCCGGGGCTTTTCCTTAACTTGCCAGCCGGCCAGGATCGAAAGCGTGGTAACCAGTCCCGTTAGAACCACCAAGGGCATGGAGATCCCATCGATCGCCAAGGACCAATTCAGACCCAACTGCGGAATCCAGGAATAATTTTCAACGAGCTGATAGGCGGACTGAGTGAAGTCGTAGTGCTGCCAAAGGGCGTAAATGATGAGTGCAAAATTGGTCAGACCCACGCCCAAGGCATAGGAACGGACGGTTTTGCCTTCTTTATCGGGCAGGATAGGGATGAGAAGCGATGCCACGATCGGCAAGAGGATAATGACGCTAAGCCAAGGAAATGCAGTGCTCACGACGAGAACCTGTAGAGAATCATCAGTGAAGTGGACAGTGGGTTATCACCGGAATTAACCGAACCCAGAGATTCAATCCGCAAAGAAAAGTCATCAACTTTGGAGAGATCAAACTCACGGTTTGGGTGAGTTTGCAAACGTTGTAGGACTGTGACCGGATCGGAGTCTCACAGGTGAGGCGCTGACCACCCACGCATCCCACGGGAGTTTATTAGTTATCTTTGCGAATCAAATTGGTAAACCAAACGGTTTAGTAATTTGATGAGAATAATTACCTACTCGATTATAGTACCCATTTGTAAAGCTAAATAAACTTCATCAAAACAATATGACAGCTTGTAAATTGCCTCGATTCCAGAAGAACAGGAAGCAGATAAGCTAAGTCTTTCAGACTCTGACTTACCCAGTTGAGACAGTTAAAAAGAACAGGGAAACATAAAGCTAAAACACGAAGCACCTTGAATATTCAAGATATTCGTAACATATGTTTACAATTCTAGGCAGACAATTGCGTATTTTTCAAAAACTTAATAATTGCGTGAAAAGGGTGTAAAACTTAACAATCTTAGCCAATTCGGATCCAAAAAATTTCTATTTCTAGAACTTTGAAGCCCAAGATTCCGTCTTTGGGAGGTCTTCAACTCAAAATTTGCTCACGGTAATCCTTGCTGTGTAGGCCCGATCGACTCGATCGACGGGTAACATTCTTCAGCATGTAGTGCAGGTCATCGGGGTTCATGGAGGCCGCCAACGCCTCTTCCTCTGTAATGCGACCCTGATAATGCAGGTCGTAGAGGGCCTGATTCAAAGTTTGCGCGCCATCTTTGCCTTCTTCCATCACCCGACTGACAGCTTCCAGATCCCCCTTTTGCAGATAGTCCCGGATGGTTTCGGTATTCAGCATAATTTCCAGCGCCGCCACACGCCCCCCCGCAGGAGTAGGCACTAGCACTTGGGACATCACCGCCTGCATTGCTTCAACAATTTGATGCCGTACCGTTTCCTGTTCTTCCGGCGTGTAAAAATTCAAGATTCGTTTGAGGGCATTAACAGTGCCCTTGGTATGGAGGGTACCTAGTACCAAATGTCCTGTCAGCGCCGCACGAATGGCCGTTTCCACGGTGTCCCGATCGCGCATTTCACCAATCAGCAAAATATCCGGATCCTGCCGCAGCGCCGATCGCAGGGCTTCTTTGAATTCATGGGTGTGTAGTCCCACTTCCCGTTGCGTAATCAGCGATTGATTGGAGGTGTGGATATATTCGATCGGGTCTTCGATCGTGACAATCTTTCTGCAAAAAGAGTCATTAACATGGCGTAACATGGCCGCCAAAGTTGTTGATTTACCCGTATTGACTGGCCCCGTCACTAGAACTAATCCCTGGCGCTCTTCCGCAAGGCGGCCCAGAATTTCCGGTAAACCAAGATCCGCGATCGTGGGCACATTGAGGGAAATCAACCGCAATACCATCACCCCACCCATGATTGACTGGGCGCAGTTCAACCGACACCGCACGAGGTTTGGGTAATAAATCGCAGTATCCAGTTCCCAATGCTGATGGAAAAATGTCCGCTGTTCCGGTGACAGCACTTCCTCTAAAAACGTGTCAAATTGGCGAGCGGTAATCACGCCATAACTGGGTTGAGGCTGAATTTGGCCTTGAACCCGAAAACGGGGCACCTCTCCCACTTGCAAATGAATGTCCGAAGCCCTCTGCTGGTAGGCATCCTGAACCAGACTTAGGATTGTGGTGGACTGATTATCAGATGCGGTTTCCAGCTGAATGTTGCTAATGCTGAGAGATTGGATACCTTGCGTGGTGGGGCCACAGTTAATCCGAGCCGTCAGAAACCCTGGAATCGTTAATAGGGTGTCTAATTTTTGCTGAGTGCGATAAATCTGCACTAAATCCAGAGGCAAAAGATCCTGAATATATTGGCTAAAGCGTTCTGGCGTGACGATCGGCAATTGTCCCTGGGGCATGAGCTTGCCATGGAGACGATAGAACGGCGATCGCCCAATTTGGATATAGAGTGCCGTTGCTCCCTGGTGATACGCCGTATAGATCAGTTGCCGAAACTCGGAGGGCTGATCCGTTGCCGACATAGGATTAGCTTGAATGGCAGTCATGGCAAATGTGACAGCGGATGTGACGATTGATTTAACAGGAGACTTACAGGCAATAACAAGGCAGGCAATAACAAGACAAGCAACGACAAGGGAATAGGATTTGACAAGGAATTTGACGAAAGCTTAGGGTTAGAGTCCTCTAAATTTGGAACTGATTAAATTTGGAGTTCTCTAACCATCGAGCAGTCGCAATGCTTGGACAGACAGTTGGTGGGCAGTTTATTAGCTGAGTTTAATGTAGAAATTTTTAATCGACAGATTTCTTACGACTATGCCCTAGGGAAGGATCTGTTAATAAACCTTGACAAGCTTTACCAAGGTAGCCAATTTGTCCATAGCTATAAACCCAATTTTCAAAGGATTCTGCTGGTTTCCGCCAAAATTTGATTGCTTTATAGCAGCCGCGCAGAAGTCGTTCGCTTCCCCGCAGCAATTGCGCTAATCCCGCTTCTCCCACTAACTGCTCTCGGTAACATTCGCTAATGCCTTGCCACCACCCCCGTTCTAGGAACCAACGTCGCTGTACCCGTTCCGGAGCAACATGGTGCGCAACGATCGCGGTGGGTAAGTAGGCCACCCGCCAGCCAGTTTGCAGGGCGAGATTGGTCATGTGTAATTCTTCATTGGAGAGCAAATTTTTCCCCACCCGTCCTAGGTTGAGGTCAAAGCCTCCCACTTGGTCAAGAAATGTACGACGCAAAGAATAATTGAGTCCCCGAGGCGTGAGTCCCGGTACTTGAATTTCAACCACTTGGTCACCCAAGTCGTAGGCTCCTAAATTCCCTGCCAAACCCGCCGAAAGCCAGCGTGGAGCCATCAGTCCATCCGTCCAAAGCAACGTGACTTTGCCCCCCGCGATCGCCAACTTAGGATCCTCTGCATAGGCATCCACTAGGATTTGTAGCCATTCTGGGCTGGCGATCGCATCATCGTCGAGGTAAGCCAAAATCTCCGCTTGTGCCAATTTGGCTCCGGTATTCCGAGCAACCGACAGACCCACTTGGGGTTCGTATACATAGCGGAGGCGAGAATCGGCCAAGTATGGCTCTACGACCTCTCTTGTGCGATCGGTGGAAGCATTATCCACCACAATCAGTTCGAAGGCTGCACAAGTTTGCTGGAGCAAGCTTTCGATCGCTTTCCCCAGATAGCGATCGCGGTTATGGGTGCAGATAATTGCCGAAATTTTTGGCTGCGGTGGGTTAGGACAGGGTGAACGCATAGGAACCAAAAGAACAAGCCATTGTTGTCAGGTTTAACGCAGAACTCAAAATTTCTCAACGCAAGCCTTGGTAATACTTGGGTGATCCTTGTCCTGGAATTCAGATCTTTGAGTTGCCTTACTGTCAACGAATGGATGAGGACGCCCACCATGCTATTGCTTCAGGCGGCTATGTAGCATCACGAGATCTTCGGATAGTTGCCCCAATCGACTTTCTAAATCCTGTTGGCGATTGAGCAGTTGGCGAAGACGATGGTGGCGGGCGATGGCGAGACTAACGGTGGGCACTTGCTCTGCTGGACAGGGACAAGACCAAACTCGGCCATCTGCGTTCAAGCCGCAAAGCCGATATCCCGCACCGTTGACTAAAACCCGCTCTGGTTGAATTTCCCCGGACTGCAATTTTTCGACAAACTGAATTAGTTGGGAAATTTCTGCGTGCTTGAACGCGACAGTTTCCACATGGGGCACATCACCCGTAGATTCTAGCCAGCCATCCACGATCGGCCCTTCAATATAGAGATCTTGAATCTGTCGCACCACTTGGGCCAATTCCGCTTGCCATGCTTCGGCAATCCCTAACATTTCCCGCAGGAGACTAGCAGCCAGTCCTGGATTTGCGCCGTTGCGGTGGCTAGAAAACTGAACCGATTTCATTTTGGGCAAATGCAACGCCTTGGGAGGGGCGACTGTTGCCTGACCAGAAGGATTCATCCCAGAACCCAGCATCCCAGCATCCGGCATCGTGGGGGTAGGTGCAGAGGGTTGGGCAGAGGCTGGTGGATTCCCCGACGGTTTTGGAGTCTGATCGATCGAAGCGCGATCGGTCATCAGAGCATCCCCGTGGAGCGGTCGATGCAAGCCACCCAAGGGGGCAATAGTTGCAGACTTTTCAGGTGGCGCGATCGTAGAAGCAGCCGTTTGAGCAGGGGGCGTTTGAAGGGACGCTGAACCGGACGGCGCAGGCAGAGCGGGAGAAACAGCGACGGTCGTTGCTGAGATGGACTTTTGACTCACTTCAAAGGACACCGATCGTCCCACTGGAGTTTGAGGGCGCACCGGGCTGGCACTGGCAAAACCGGCAGCGATCGCGCTGGGTTGCTCAAGGCGATGCAGGGTTTGCTCAATGCGTTTGAGGTTTGCTTTCATCATGTCAAACTCGGAGGTGATTAGCCCAATTCCCGATCTGGCAGGGTTTGGAATGACCTATTGTATACGTCGATATCTAAATAGCGCAGATTTTAAGCATGATTATTTTGGTCACTGGCCCTGCCCGATCGGGCAAAAGTGAATGGGCAGAACGGCTAGCTCAGCAGTCGGGTCAGTCGGTGGTGTACCTGGCCACCGCCCAAACTGACCCCATGGATCAGGAATGGCAGACCCGGATTATCCAACATCAACAGCGCCGTCCTGAACACTGGCAAACTTGGGCAGAACCGATTTCCCTAGCCGATCGACTGCGCCAGTTATCCCCTGAACAGTGTTGTTTGGTCGATTCCCTTGGCACTTGGCTAGCCAATCTACTAGAACAAAATGAATCTACCTGGCAGACCACCGTCGCAGAGTTACTGCAATTGTTGCAAACTCTGCCAATCACCGTAATTTTTGTCAGTGAGGAAACCGGCTGGGGTGTGGTTCCGGCCTACCCCGTAGGACGCCTGTTTCGCGATCGCCTGGGTAGCCTCACCCGTCAAATTGCCACGATCGCTGATGTCACCTATCTGGTTACGGGTGGCCATGTCCTTAATCTGAGTCAACTTGGACAAAAGCTAGATTTTCATTGAATTCCATAGGATTGAACGCTGCGATCGCATCCTAAACTTCAGACTTTATTTACATTTCTCACCCAGGGGCCACACTAGCATGGAGTTAAGGCATCTGATATTAATCCCTCTTAACGAACCCTCAACATTTTTTCAATTCCTCAACATTTTTTCCGCTTTAGTCTGACCCAAGCCTGCCACTTTTTTCCTTCGGTTAGTCCCCTAGAGTTTTGTCACGTATGGCTTCCGCATCCCATGTCAAACACTACATTGCCTATTGGTTGCAATTGGGTAAGTCATTAGTGACTCATTCCCATCGAAGCGCTCTGAAAAGTCCTTCAATTATTAGTGGCGAAAATTACAGCACTGAGTTTGAAGGCTACTGGCAGCAAGCTTTACAACATGCCAATACCAGCTATCTAGAAGGCACAGCCCAGACGATCGCTCAATTACTGACACCGGAATGGGAGATCGTCATGTGTGCTCGGTGTCCGATGCCGATCGCGCTCAAAGTTTCGGGGGTCTCGGGAGAGAACTGTCCCTGCCAGGAACTTAACATCTGGCCGAACACAGACACCCTACCTCCTCGCGCTCCGGTGGTTTCCCAGTCAGTCTTGCTGGATATTTGCGAAGACCTCAAACGCAATGAGCATCACTATCCCCGATCGGCTTCTGCTTAACCTTCGTTCAATCCACCCAGGGCTAAGGCCCCTCGATCGTACAGATCCAGCAGCCTTGAGACAGCCTAGGAAGATTTAACCTTCGGTTTGCGGGCTGTACTGCGACTTTTTTGGGGTGGTGTTTTTTGGGGCGATGGCAGTTCTGTAGACTCCGCAGCCGGTTCAGGGGATTCTTTTATCCGGCGTCGGGGAACTTCGTAGGTCCAGAAATCGTGGGCCATTTCCGTTTGAGGAAAAATAGCCCGTGCTTCCGCCAGCAAATCCTTGAGTTCAATCTCATTGCCAGGGGCATAGCGAGGGCTGAAGTGGGTCATGATGAGGGTTTTCACCTGAGCTGCCAACGCGACTTGGGCGGCCATAGTCGTCGTTGAGTGCAACCGTTGGAAGGCCATTTCCGCCTCCTGATGGGCAAAGGTTGCTTCATGGATCAGCACATCCGCATCCTGGGAGAGTTCGATCGCCGATTCACAGAAAACGGTATCCGTACAGTAGACCACCTTGCGACCCAGTTCCGTGGGCCCTACAAACTCTTGACCATTAAACGTACGCCCATCCTCTAAAGTGATGGTTTCCCCCCGTTTGAGGCGACCGTAGACTGGCCCAAAGGGAATGCCCAACTCTTGGGCCTTGGCAACGTTGAATTCCCCCGGTCGATCGTGCTCAATAATGCGATAGCCGTAGGCCGGAACCCGGTGCTTCAGCAATGTACATTGCACCGTAAAGGTATCATCCTGAAACACCAGACCAGGTTGGACTGTATGCACGCGGACGGGATAGGAAAAATGGGTTTGGGAATAGCGCCGACAGGCTTTGATGTATTCAGCCAGATCGGGGGGACCATAGATATCAATTTCCTGGGCATTACCAGCGAGGCCACAACTGGCCAACAGTCCCATTAGCCCAAAAATATGATCTCCATGCATGTGGGTGATAAAAATGCGGCGAACCTGACTCACCCGGAGATCACTGCGCAGAAACTGGTGCTGGGTGCCTTCACCACAGTCAAACAACCAAATTTCCGATCGCTGGGGCAACTTTAAAGCCACCCCAGAAACATTACGGGCGCGGGTTGGTACCCCAGAACTAGTTCCAAGAAATGTAATCTGCAAGGCCGTCTTTGCTCAATACACAGAATTTTGCAAGCCAAGTTCTATAGTGACACAGGAACTTCATACCCTGGTCAAAGTTCATTCAAACTGACCGAGTAATTTAGAGGCTAATTTTATTTTGCAATCCTAAAAGTCACCGTTAAAAGGTGCTGTTCAAATCTCTAGCAGCTTTTACGGAGATTGGTCGATCGGTTGCATTAGCGAGGTCACGCCATGCAGGTTGTGATCTTGTCGGGTCAGAATAGTCAAGGTTTAGCAAGACTTTATGTTCTCCTCAAAAAATTTAAAAACACTTAATTACGCTAAGTCTGATGGGAAATCCCCTAGATCCACCAATCTGACTCCATCAGTAGAGTGATCATCTTCAATCGTTAGATAGTCGATCGTAGATTTTTCGGAAACCACTCCATGAAGCAAGCTCTCCCTTGGTCAAATTCGTCTATCCTAGCAACGAGATTGAGCGCTGATATCGGGCGTTGATAGTGAATGCATCCGGATGAATCCGTAGGCATTGTGCTATAGGAAACGGTGGCGATGTGAAGAATGACTTACATTAGGTCAGCTTCTTCAGTAAAACCACTGAAATTCTAAAACTCACGCTTAAAAATCGATCGATTCTGAAAAAGAATGGTGAATCCTGTTGGAGTTCTCCAGTTCCATTTCAATCTCCGTTGCTTAACAATCTTTAGTTGTGCAACGTTTGTAGTTCCTCCCATTTGTCTTGTTCCTCACACCCCAAAGGAGACCTGAAATCATGACCCCGCGAACCGCCCTCCCTTTCCTAGCCTCAGCGCTGAAAATGGCAGGACGGCACGGGTGGCTGACTGCCCTACTGTGGTTAGTCGTCATTGCCCCGGCCCAAGCAGCCCTCGAACTCCGTGTCGCGATCGAAGAAAACGTCCCCAGCGTGAAAGTCGGCAGTTCCGTTGATGCCGTTGTTCGCGACGCCGCCTCTGGCCAAGTCCTGGGAAATATCCAAGGCATGAACGGCTTTGAAGCCCAACGAGGCGGACGGGGCATTGCGCTGGATAAATGGACGGGAAGTAGCCTCTCGATCGAACCCAAGGATCCCAACGGTGTTGTCTGGATTGGCTCCCGTTGGTACCGGGGCAAAGCGGTCTTGGTGCCCACAGGGTCGGGTCTGACCGCAGTCAATCGGGTGGATTTGGAACAATATCTGTACAGCGTCCTCGGCGGCGAAATGAACGGAAATTGGAACCAGGAAGCACTCAAAGCCCAAGCGGTGGCCGCTCGCTCCTATGCCCTTTACCGTCGCAACCGGGATGGCAATGGCGTCTTTGACCTGTGTGATACAGCTCAGTGTCAGGTCTATCGCGGAGTGCAGGATGAATCTGCGGGCACCCAAGCGGCGGTGAATGCCACGGCAGGACAAGTCTTGACCTATAAAGGCAAAATTATTGAAGCGCTCTTTCATTCCTCCTCCGGTGGCGCGACGGAAAATGTGGAGGATGTCTGGGGTTCCTATGTGCCCTACCTGCGGGCCGTCACGGATTATGACGAAACGGCTCCCGTCTTTCAGTGGAGCAAAACCTATAGCCAGAACGAACTGAGCAATTTAATTAGTGGTGTAGGTCAGGTGCGGGACGTGCAACCCGTGGGTCAGCCAACGGCAGGCGGACGCTATCGCAAAATGCGCATTGTCGGCGATCGGGGCCAGCGGGACATCAGCACGGAAGATCTGCGGGATGCGTTGAGCCTGCGGAGTTCCAAATTCACGATCGTCTCCCAGTTCGACCAAACCAAGAGCAATAATAAGCAGCGCGCCACTAGCTTCGTGGTGCAAGGTCGCGGTTTTGGCCATGGCCTAGGGATGAGCCAGTATGGGGCTCTGGGGTTAGCCAATCGCGGATTAAACTACCAACAAATTGTTTTGCATTACTACCAAGGCACCCAGTTAGCCAAAATTGACGTGCGTTAGGGAATACCCTGCGCTAGAGTTAACCCGATGATTATTCTTTCTTAAATCGAGTGTAGCCAGTCTCTTAAAGTCCTGTCCGTATGATTGCGGAAGATGTGGATTTCGTCACTTTCATTTGCGGGACTCCTTTAGAGATTGGCTATGACGCACTTAAATCGCAGACAGCTTCTGACCTTCTTTGGGGCAAGCGCGGTCACGACTGCCCTAGCTCCTACAGCTTTGAATCGCTTTTTAGGGGGGACGGATGCAGCCCTCGCCGCAGACAAGCCCCTGGGCTTTACCCCGGTTCGCTTACCCCATTCCCTGCCGATTTTCAAGGAAACCCCGACTTATTTAGCATCCTCGATCGGCGTTGGTTCCACGTTGCCTAAAGCGACTGCGTTTGAACAACTCCACTTAAATACCTACTCTCCGATCGACGATGTCGTCGTACCCCCCGAGTACGAACGCTACGTGATTGTCAGTTGGGGCGATCGGGTGTTCCCAAACAAAGAAGAATATTTTGGTTACAACTGTGACTACACGGGCTACGTCCCCATTCGCGAAGAGGAAGAAGGCTGGCTGTGGGTAAACCATGAGTACGTCAGCTATCCCATGTCCCGCTTTGCACCGGACACCCCCGCAGATGTCAAAGATACCAGCCTGTATCCTGAATCCGCTCCAGTTGTCTTGGGCGCAGATTTCCCCAATACCCTCGATCGCACCCTGCGGGGAGAATTCCTCTACAACTTAGGCGGTTCGATCGTTCGGATTAAAAAGCAGAACGATCGGTACCAACCCATCAGCGATCGGAAGAATCGGCGAATCCATGGTCTGTCGGGTCTAGGCATCAACGCCAGCCGCAAAGACAGCTACGCCAGCATCACCAGTTGGGGAAACAAGTCCTACCAAAAGGGCGATCAAAACTATCTGATCGGAACAGGCCCAGCCGTGAAAGATGTCTTTGAAGCGGTCAATACCGACGGATTAGGCAACCGCATTATTGGCACGGCCTACAACTGTTCCGGTGGCACCACCCCTTGGGGCACGGTTTTATCTGCTGAGGAAAATTTCCAGGGCAGCGCTGATTTCTTTATTGGGGTGACAGAATCAGTCAAACCCAATGGCAGCCAAACCAGCTACACCGCAGGCACGACGGGGGCTGAGTTTGGTTTGGTGGGCGAAAAATATGGCTGGATGGTAGAAATTGATCCCGCAGATCCCAACTTCCGTCCTCGTAAACACACGGCCCTGGGACGCTTCCGCCACGAAAACATTACCGTGCGGGCTGAGGCGGGTCGTAAGCTGGTGGCCTACATGGGCGACGATCGGCGCGGGGGCCACACCTGGAAATTCGTCAGCAACGGGACCGTCAGCAATGCCAAGAGCAAAGCCAACAGCCGCCTGTTTGAGAATGGTGTGCTCTACGTTGCGAAGTTTAATCCTCCCAGCAATCCCCGCCGCCCGGATGAGGGTACCGGCGAATGGATTCCCCTCACTTTGCAGACCCCGACCAATCCGATTTCTCCTAGTGTTTTGTCCAGCGTTGAATTTCAGGCCCTCGGAGTGGCTCAGCGCAGTGGTCGTTTGCCCTTGCCTCGTCGGAATGGGGTAGCGGGTCAAACCAGCGATGGCGGTACCTTCAACTGCGATACTACCAATGAAGCCACCGCCCTTTCCGGTTACCGGAATAAAACCCTGGCAAACTTCTACAGTTCCCAAGGGGCAATCCTGTGTGATGCATTCTTGGCGGCAAACTTGGCGGGGGGCACTCCAACGGCTCGTCCAGAGGATTTGGAAATCAATCCCAAGAATCCCCGAGAAGTCTTCATTGCTTATACCGATGGCGCACCGGGGGGCGATGGCTATCCCGACTCCCGCATTTTCGTCGTCGCTAAGTACTCCGGTGGCAACAACGATACCCAGCAATCCGGTGGACTGTACAAAATTATTGAAGACAGTGCAGACAGCACAGGCCGCACCTTTAAGTGGAAGCGGTTAGAACAAGGCGGAGAAGCGGGTTCGATCGATGGCGCAGGCTTCGCCAACGTAGACAACCTTGCCTTTGACCAGAAGGGCAACATCTGGGGCGTTACCGATATGTCCACAGGACTCCACAACGGGTTCGAAGTGGGTGCTGCGGGCAAAGTGACCGAGATTAGCCATGCCCAGGCGGGGAACGTGTCCAATTATGTCGGCATTTTTGGTAATAACTGGCTGTTCTATATTCCCCTCAAGGGCCAACATGCAGGACAGGTGGTGCCCTTCGCCTATGGGCCGCCCCGCTGCGAGATGACTGGCCCAACCTTTGTGGGGAATACACTGATTCTTTCAGTGCAACATCCCAGCGAAGACTGTCCCTACCAACCGCAGGTGAACTTAACCCGATCGGTGGAAATGTTGGCATTGAATGGGTCGATCGTTTACCAAACCCGTACAGTTCCGCGCGGTAGCAACTGGCCCAGCAATCTCAAGGGCAACCCCAACGGAGCACCTAAGCCTTCCGTTATCGGAATTCGGCCTAAAAAGTCGGGAGCGAAGTTTGTTTAAGCTGGATTGTTTCAGCGTTAAGAGAGTAGCCATGGGGTTCCGCCAAACGACTGAACTTTTGGTAGGCTGCCTAATCATCTTCACTTTTGGCTTAACTTGGGCAACTTAAATTTAAGCCTCCTGCAAAACAGGGTTGCCATCACAACCATTGCACGGGGTTCATATCACTTGCTCAATCACATGGGATGGGTGCCATTGGCACTTATCCCTCTTTTTTTGCGTCGGGGGGCACGGACGGAATGGTCGCTTGTAGAATGTTAGCGACTGCCTAGTCGTCGGAATCATTCCATTAGCGCTGTTCAGATAGCGGCTTAATCACCCACTATCTAGATTTCAGACGCTTTCACAGAATTTTTCCAAATTTGTGGAATTCTTCAGAACATTTCTTGAAGTCAAGGTCAGTACCGTCGCGAACTGAAGCAGGATGAAATGGGTGTGTGGGCAAGTACGATGGTGAGTGAACTGAGTGTGATCCTGTTGCAGCGGGGTACTGGTTTGCTTGCGAGTTCAGACTCCTCCTTGCCGACGTGGTTAGAGCAACTGTTACAAAATTCTCCCCTCGGGTCCGTGGTGGGAACGTTTGTGGCGTTAGCAGGCGCACTGACGTTTTTGTCTACACAAACGGAAACCATTCAAAAGTTAATTGAATCTTGGCGCACGATCGCAGGCTTCTTTCGATCACCGACACAAACAACTATACCGATCGACACCACCGAAAATCGCCGCCGCTTTCTACGGGTGCTGAAAAGTGAAATTGCCCGTCGTCGTCAAGATTCCTTGCACAAGCTGGTGGTGATTGATTTGATGTTGCAGGATCAGCCTGAACAGGTGGGGCGACTGCAACTTCCCGAGTTAGCCGTTCTTCAGGAATCCCAGGTAGAACGCACTTTAAAAGTCAAGAATCAACCCGCTGTGGCGATCGCGAATATGCGAACGCTCTTTGATGTATTTAATCAGGTCGATATTGATGGAAAGTTGTTGATTTTAGGGAGACCGGGTTCGGGCAAAACAACGGAAATTCTCAAATTTGCAGCGGAGTTAATCGATCGGGCTGAGGCAGACCCTGATGCGGCGATTCCTGTGATTTTGGAACTGTCGTCTTGGCGCGATGAAGAAAAACCGATCGCCCATTGGATTATGGGGCAACTCAAGAAGCAATACAATGTTCCACTCCCGGTTGCGCAGCAATGGTTGCAAAATGAGCAGTTAGTACTGCTGCTGGATGGGCTCAATGAATTGGGTTTAGTCCAGCAGGTGAAATGCATCCAGGCTATTAATCATTTTTTAGCAGAAACGGTCTACCCTCACTTTATTGTTTGCTGTCGGGAAGAGGAATATCAAGCCGGTGAGGCAAAATTATCGCGGTTGAATGGTGCAATTTATTTACAACCTTTAACAGATACACAAATCTATCAATATTTGGAACAAGTCAATCGACTAACCCTTTGGGAGAACATTCAACAGTCCAGAGAACTTAAGGAACTCGCCAGGATTCCGTTATTGCTAACAATGATGGTCGCGGTCTACCAAGGGCGAATGATTCATACCCCCCAGGATTTGTTTGATTTATATATTGATCAACGCTTTAGCCAATCGATCGAACAATCTCAATATCCCTCTGGGCAGGAGCCTTCCCGCGCCCAAACTCGGCAATATTTAATCTGGCTAGCACGACAACTGAAAGCCCAAGCAAAACCAGAATTGTTAATCGAGCGCATTCAGCCCAGTTGGTTAGGACAATCCCGCGATCGACTCTGGTATCGATTAAGTTGTGGCGTCATTATTGGACTGTTGTATTTGATGATCACCTGGCTAGTTCTATGGCAGTTAGGCTTTGGGTCTGCGGGGCGAGTCTTTGGTGTAATGGTTGCCGGCATGGTGGGCTTTCTCTACGGGGTCTACAGCCGGGAAAATCTGAATCATTGGTTACTACGATTTAAGATTTTACAACCCCTGATAGACCTATTAGATAATGAAGAAATTGAGCCGATTCAACTAGGTTGGTCATGGGAACGGGCTCGATCGGGAGCCATTGCTGGCTCCATGATTGGCTTATTGTTAGGCACGATCGTCATTGGTTTCTTTGCCTATAAGGGCTTCTTTATCAAAGGTTTTGTCTGGGGTCTCTCTTTTGCGGTGAGTTACGGATTACTCATTGGATTAGTGTCCGGCTTACAGGCAGGAATTCATACCAGCAATGAGCCCAATCAAGGCATACGAGAGTCAGCCAGAAATGCGCTAACGATGTTTTTAATCGGGGTGCCCATGGGGATGATTCTGGCAACGATCGGCTTATTTTTGCCCACTTCCCAGGTAGATTTGCACCTCAATTTCTGGTTGGGAATGGGGTGTGGCTTATTTTCAGCCCTATTAACGGGAGGACTCCCTTGTATTCAACATTTCGTGTTGCGCGTCTTGCTCTGGCGCAGTGGGGTTATGCCGTGGAACTATGCCCGATTTCTAAACTATGCCCATGACTTACGGTTAATGCAGCGGGTAGGGGGACGCTATCGGTTTATCCATGAGTTGCTACGGGAACACTTCGCACAGATGAATTCATAAGGGATTTGCGGAGCAATCAGGGAACGGCGTACAAATAAAATCTCAAGTGGATGAGTCGGAGGAAAGGTAGGGGGTTAGAACTTTTCTAAACAAGATGATGCACACTGTACAATAGGCTCTCTAACGTATAGGGCTTTTCTAAAAACAGTCGAGCACCGACCGCCAATGCTGCTTCTCGGTGTATTGATAACCCACTGACAGCAATGATAACAGCCTGTGGATTCATGCTTTTCAACACTCGGATCGCCGTGATTCCATCCATGTCTGGCATCATGATGTCAATAATAATCACTTTCACGTCATTGCGATGTTGAGTATACAGTTCGATCGCGTCTATTCCGTTGTTGGCAACTAAGGTTGTGTATTGATAATGTTCTAGTGAAACTCGAGTGGCTTGCTGCACAGGAATATCATCTTCCACAATTAATACTAATTCTCCCTGGCCCTGTGGGCAGACTTCTAGGGTTCCCTGAACTTCCAGGGTAGATTCGATCGTAGGGAGATACAGCTTAAACTGACTACCTTGACCCACTTGACTCGCCAGTTGCAAAAAGCCACCATGGTTTTTGACAATCCCGAGCACCGTCGAAAGGCCTAGCCCAGTGCCCGATCCTGGCTCTTTGGTCGTAAAGAAAGGGTCAAAGATCCGATCGCGAATTTCAGGCGGAATTCCCGTCCCGGTGTCCGTGACTGTGAGCAAGACATAATTGCCCACCTGACTATCCAACGTCATCCGAGCAAAGATTTCATCCACATAAAAGTTTTCTACGGCTAGGGTGAGTACACCACCATCAGGCATGGCATCCCGCGCATTGACACATAAATTCAGCAGGACCTGATGCAATTGGGTGGCATTGGCGGAAACCAGCGCTAGCGGCGTCTTAGGCATCTGTTGGCAAATCTCGATCGATTTGGGAAAAGTCGGTCGGATTACATTAATCACATCCTGCACCAGCGGCACTACTTCAACGGGATTCTGCTCCCCACTGGTGCTGCGGGTAAAGGTCAGAATTTGTTGAATCATATCTGCCCCTCGTCTTGCACTATCTTCAACAATCTTTAACATCTGTTGGGATTGTTCTACCTGAAAATTCAATGGTTTCAACTGCAAAAGCCTAGAAATGGCTAATATCGGTGTCAGTACATTATTTAAATCGTGGGCAATTCCACTCGCTAACGTGCCCAAACTTTCTAGCCGTTGAGCTTGATAGAATTGCGCTTCTAGTAATTTCTTTTCTGTAATATCTGTATCGACTGCGAGGATGGATTGGGGTTGTCCTGATTCATCGCGGATTAGTGTCCAGCGAGTTTCTACAGTCACTGTTTTCCCAGTTTTAGTCGTGTTGTCAATTTCTCCCTGCCAATGACCTGTCTCCGAGACCCGTTGCATAATGGTTTCAATTGAAGCAAATTGATCTTGGAGTAGCTGATCGGCTTGCTGCCCGATCGCTTCTGCGGCAGTCCAACCGTACAAGCGCTCAGCGGCTGGATTCCAATAGAGAATCTGGTTATTTAAATCACGGACAAAAATGGCATCGGAGGCAATTTCTAGCAAAGCTGCCTGTTCTCGAATTTTTTGTTCCGCTAGTTTACGATCGGTAATATCGGTATGGGTACCAATCACCCGCAATGGTGTCCCATCGGCAGCCCATTCAATGACCTGCCCCCGATCAAGAATCCATTTATAACTGCCATCTTTGCAACGCATACGATGTTCATTTTTATAAATGGGAGTCTCGCCCCGAAAATGCTGGTTCAGATCGGCATAGCATTGTTCTCGATCCTCCGGATGCACCCGACTATTCCACTCCTCCAGGGTGTTGCCAATGTCAGAATCCGCATAGCCGATCATAGCTTTCCATTGAGGGGAAAAGAACACCAAATTGGTCTGCGCATTCCAATCCCAAATTCCATCCCCGGAACCTTCTAGGGCAAATTGCCAACGGGCTTCACTTTCTCGTAGGGCCTCTTCTGCCAGTTTACGATCGGTGATGTCGATCGCAGTTCCCACAATTCGCACAATTTCACCTTGGTCATTCCGAATGGGTGAGAGGGTTGTCAATGTCCAGATTATGTGGCCATCAAAAACAATTTTCTCTTCGTAGGAAATACTGGTATTGGCTTGCAGACAACGTTGATAGTTCTGGCGAAAAAGCACTCCAATTTGACTACCATAAGCCTCTTCTGGCGTTTTCCCTTGCGATTCTTGGCTACTAATGCCCCCATACTGTTCAGCTAAGTGATTAAAGCCCGCATAGTAAAAATCATTGTCCCGTACATCAATGGCAAAGATAGCTTCATTGGCACCGTTATATACACTAGTCAGAAACGCTTCCCGCTGTTGTAGCTCAATTTCAATCCGTTTACGATCGGTGATATTGCGACTTAAGGTTGCAAGGGCGATCGGTTCTTCTTGTTCGTCTCGAATACAGACCACGTTGTAAATCATCCACAGTGCTTCACCAGTTTGGAAATGGCGAAACCGAATTTCCACCTCTGCCCGTCCATCTCGCAAGACCTGAGGAAAAAATTCATTGATAATAAAATCTTGGTCTTCAGGGAAAAAGCAATCTCGCACAGAGAGGTTAGAGAGGCAGGCAACATCAGGAATCCCGAGTATTTGTTTGGCTGCGGCATTAACGTAAAATGGAACCCAATCCATTCCGCAGATACCAATAAATTCCGAACTATTTTCGGCCAGCGCCACGAATTTGCGGATTTCTAGCTCTGCTTGTTTACGATCTGTGACATCCTCCGCAATGCCCCCATAGCGATAGACTTGGCCCGATTCATTCCGAATGGCAAAGCCCCAATCCCAAATCCAGCGAACCGTACCATCAGGCCGAATAATGCGGTATTCCACTGCACTAGAAGCTCCTTGGCGCTGCTGTTGCAGTTTTGTTTGCACCCGATCGCGATCATCAGGATGAATGGCTTCTAACCAGGAGTCGGGCCGATCTAACAAACTTTGGCGCGATCTCCCCCACACGGTTTCGTAGGACGGACTGACGTAGAGGTTATCGAGGGTCGTGGGATGGGCAATCCAGATTACCGCATGGCTATTTTCAGCAAACTGGCGAAAGATTTCCTCGCTTTCCTGCAATTCTGTCTCCACCCGTTTACACTGACTCACATCCCGCAAAATGGAAAGATGGCGACCGGGAATAAAATTCGCGATCGCGCCAAATTCCGTATCTCGGGTCGTGCCATCAGGCCGATACAGACGAAACTCACCTGAGAATTGTCCAGCCTGCAAAAACGTTTGCCAAACTTGGCCAATATCCACGGTGGGATCGGCAAAATCAGCTACACTAGAGCGCAACAATTCATCCTTTGTGACGCCAAATAACTGACAGGCCGACGGGTTGGCATCAAGA
Organism: Alkalinema sp. CACIAM 70d; assembly: GCA_002148405.1. Classification (GTDB taxonomy): domain Bacteria; phylum Cyanobacteriota; class Cyanobacteriia; order Leptolyngbyales; family Leptolyngbyaceae; genus Alkalinema. The sequence continues at coordinate 46,333 of MUGG01000146.1, forward strand.
TATCGTCCTTCATCATCCGCAATCACGATCGCATCCAGGACATGGTCAAACAATGCCTGCCACTGATCGTATTGTTGTTGTAGGGATTGATTGGCCACTCTTAGTTCCGCAGTCCGTTCTCTGACCCTCTGTTCTAAGGCATCCCGAGCGATTTGTAACTGTTGGCGTTCCTGGGCGATCGTTTGATAGGCTGCTTCCAATTCTTGATTTTTCTGGCGCAGTTCCATTTGGGTCGATCGCAATTGTTCCAGAGTTGCCTGGAGTTCTGCATTGACCGCTTTTAATTCAGCAATTTGAGGAATTGTTAATTGGTCGATCGGTTGAGCTTCCAAGGCAGATGCATAGAGTGGATTGAACTGATAGCCCTCTCTCGGTTTGGTTTTAATAAAATCCTTCGGTGCCCCCCCAGCACTCAATTTTTTGCGCAAATCCTTAATATGCACCCGCACCGCTTCTTCCCCCGGCGAGTCTACCGAATTCCAAGCATGATCTAGGATTGATTTTGAATGGAAAATTTTCTCAGGTTCCCGCAGCAAGAGTTCTAGAATGGAATATTCCTTGGGGGTGACCGATAAAAGTTGGATACCATAGGCAACCCTGTGACTGCTAGGATCGAGGGATAACTTGCCAAATGTGAGAATGGGTTGACTCGTTGCGTTGCCTCGTCGGAGGAGGGCCTGAATCCGAGCCATCAATTCTGCAACATCAAAGGGTTTTACAACATAGTCATCAGCTCCGGCATTGAGGGCGATCGCCTTTTGTTGAACATCCGTTTGGCCCGTCAGCAACAAAATGGGCTGCTGAAAGCCCTTAGCCCGGAGCTGCTGACAAACACTCACGCCATCCAACCGAGGCAACAACAGGTCTAGCAAGATCAAATCGTATTCAAATGCCTCGGCCATCTCTAAGGCAGTTTGGCCATCGGTGGTTAGATCAACGGCATAGTGATAACTGATCAACAGCAGATTTAAAGCTTGGGCAATGGTATAGTCATCTTCAACCACTAAGATTTTCATCACTCCCCCCAGCCCAAGTTCTCTACATCTGCATTCCGTAACACGCTTTCATGGGAAACGATCGTAATTTTTCCAGCACAAATTATTACTGAATTTCTAACTTCAGAATAGCTGAATTTTTTCTCGATTCAACCCATTAAATTTTTATTCCTCACAGTTTCTTTACAACTAATCTCTCACACTGTTGAGGATAGTTCAGCCACAATTTGGTGTTCTTTGCCTTCTGGAAAGCTGGATTGTGACTGAATTTGACTCCCCTAGCTCCAGACCTTCTCTCATTCGGAAGAAGATTCTTATACTTTTCTCTTGTTCACGAGGAGAAGGTTCCTTCTTTCAAATTGTTGTTCGCTAATTTCAACCCAAGGGGATTAATTCCGTCGATATTGCTCAAGATTGTGGTCACACAGGTGTTCATAATGTCCAAAACTGATGCAGCAACGAATTCACAAATCTTTTTGCCATGGCCCCAACGCATGATCGCCCTTCTTAAAAAGCTCCAAACCAATTCTATTGACTCCCTTCCAGGCTGTTTTTATATTTATGATCTCATCGAGCAACGCAACCTCTGTGCAAGTTCTCCAGTCACGAGTTTGTTAGGCTACACGATCGATGAAATTCATACCATAGGGGTGAATGGGTTAGCAACGTTGATTCATCCTGATGATTTGCAGCACGTTTCTGACCATTATCAACGTTTTACAACTCTACAGTGGGGAGAGGTGATTTGCAGTGAGTATCGAATGAAACATTCAGATGGCTCATGGTGTTGGATTCGATCGGAGGAAACCCCCTTATTAATGGCGATCGAGGCGTTTCCCAAACAAATTCTGGGATTCATTCAAACGACTTCTCCCACAACAGGAGGCATCGCACGGCAGAAGAAACATAGACAGATTTTGCGGCGACCGATCTCGTTGTGATTCACCATCAGTCTTGACATCAATTGATAAATGATTGATTGATTTACTAGCAATCGATTCAATAACAGTTGTAATAATCATTTGAATTGTTTTAATTTAATCCAACTTGATAAGTGAGTTTTCTATGCGCCATTGTCTTTTTTGCCAAAATCCAGTTCTTATTCATATTCGAAATCATCAACTCTACTGGTTTTATCAAAATTGTTGGCAAGAGTTGCCAATGCTACCCATGGACTCACGCTTACCCCAGGAATCCATGCCTTCTCTACGGGAGCCTTGTCCATGAAAACTTAGGTTGCATAGAACTCGTTGTGAGAGATCGAGCCTTTATCTGAGGCAGGTTGTTTGTTCCTTTTGCAGATCTTTACTTTCTTTGAACTAATTATTACCGATCGCTGTATGGCAAACCGATTTGGCCAATGAGTTCCTGGCAAACTGCCTTCAGGCCGCAGGCAACTCTCCGGGTGGCGCTAGGCTCTTATATTGCGTCCATAATGCTATGCCTATTCTGTAACCTAAGACGGTATGCTAGAGACAAGCAATCCGCACAGGTTAGTTACGATAGGGATCAGCCTTGGGTCACTGGTACCGATTAGATGCCATCGATGTTTTGCAGCAACTGGAGACAGATGCTACTGAAGGGTTAAGCCTTGAAGAAGTTCACCGTCGGCAAGAACAATGGGGCAGTAATGAACTGGCCGACCACCACACGAAAAGTCCTTGGTTAATTTTTTGGGAACAACTGACGGCTTCCACGATCGTGGTGTTGCTGTTGGCTGCATTAGCCGCGATCGCCTTGGGGGATTCTAAAGATGCGATCGCGATCGTGGCGATCGTGGCGCTGACCGTCCTACTCGGTTGGAGCCAGGAATATCGTGCAGAAAAGGCATTAATCGCCCTGAAGCAACTGGCCGTTCCCAATGTGCGCGCCTATCGGGCAGGCACCTGGATGGATATTGCGGCCCGTGAGTTGGTGCCGGGGGATATCGTGCATCTGGAAGCCGGAAATCGGATTCCTGCCGATGGTCGTCTTCTGGAAACGGCGCATCTGCAAGTCCAGGAAGCCGCTTTGACCGGGGAATCAGCTCCCGTGGAAAAAGCCAGTCCCACCCTCACGGATGAGGTGGCTTTGGCGGAGTCTGCGTTTTATCCCAACATGGTCTACATGGGGACGACGGTGACCGCTGGCCGGGGTACTGCTGTGATTACCGCCACGGGGATGCAGACGGAACTGGGGAATGTGGCGAATCTGATGCAGCGGGTGGGCTGGGAGGCCACGCCTTTGCAGCAACGCTTGGATCAACTGAGCCAGAAGTTGGTACTCGCGATTTTGGCACTCGTTGCAATTATTTTTGCGTTGGGCGTTTTGCGAGGGGAATCGCTGCCGTTAATGTTTCTGACGGCGGTGAGTGTGGCTGTGGGGTTAATTCCAGAGGGGTTACCTGCGATCGTGACGATTTCCCTAGCCTTGGGCTCCCAGCGTATGCTGAAACAGCAGGCTCTCATCCGCAGACTGCCAGCGGTGGAAACGTTGGGGTCTGTGACGGTGATCTGCTCAGATAAAACGGGAACGCTGACGGAAAATCGGATGACGGTGACGACCTTGGAAGTTGCCGAACAACGGGTTTCATTGGAAGCTTCTGATGGTTGGTCTGTGCTGCCCAGTTGCCGACTGCTGCTCCTGGGGGCAACACTTTGTAATGATGCGATCGTGCCGAACAAGCCAACGGAATTGCAGCCGCAGGAAAGTGAGCCCTTGGGGGATCCAACCGAGGTGGCCCTAGCGGTAGCAGCCAGCAGGGTGGGCCTATCGAAGCTTGATTTAGAGCTGCAATATCCACGGATTGCCGAAATTGGATTTGATACCGATCGCCGCCGTATGACAACCATTCACGAGTGGAATGGAGATAGTAATTCCTTTAGTGATCATTTTGACGATACCCCTTATATTGCCTTTACTAAGGGAGCGGTGACTCATTTACTGGATGTGACGAGTCATATTTGGGTGAAGGATCGCGTTCAGGTATTAGATGCAACCTGGCGCGATCGGGTGCTGAAGGCACAGCAGGAGCTGGCTCAAACGGGCGCACGGGTGTTGGGGGTGGCGTTTCGCTTGTGGAACGATCGACCGGATGTGGGCAATGCGCAAACCGTGGAGCAGAACCTGGTTTTAGTGGGCTGGGTGGGCCTGCGTGACCCAGCGCGTCCGGAAGTCAAGCAGGCAGTACAGGATTGTCAGACAGCAGGTATTCGGCCTGTGATGATTACGGGGGATCATCCGTTGACAGCATTGCATCTGGCGCAGGAATTGGGCATTGCAGACAGCGATCGCTATCTGACGGGCCATGACCTGAATCATCTCTCGCTGGCGGAGTTGACGGAGAAAGTGGAAGCGATCGCGGTGTATGCGCGGGTGTCCCCTGAGCAAAAGCTGAAAATTGTGCAGGCATTCCAGCAACGTCAACACATTGTTGCGATGACGGGGGATGGGATTAATGATGCCCCAGCGCTGCGGAAGGCAGACATTGGGGTGGCGATGGGGAAAATGGGAACGGACGTGGCCAAGGAAGCGGCGGATATGGTGCTGCTGGATGATCATTTTGCGACGATCGTGGCGGCGGTGCAGGAAGGTCGGGTGATTTATGACAATATTCGCAAGTCGATTAAGTATTTGCTGAGTGGCAATTCGGGTGAGATTTGGGTGATGTTTCTTGCGCCGTTTTTGGGTATGCCGTTGCCACTGCTGCCGATCCAAATTCTTTGGATTAATTTGATGTCAGATGGGTTACCCGCTTTGGCGCTGAGCGTGGAACCGGCGGAGCGGGATACGATGCAGCGTCCCCCGCACCAGTCCCATGGGCCAATTTTTAGCCGGGGGATGGGGTGGGATATTGTCTGGATTGGGTTGCTGACGGGGTTGGCGAGTTTGGGGACGGGCTATGTTTATTGGCAGGGCGATCGAACAAGCCATTGGCAAACGATGTTATTTACGATTCTGACGTTTTCGGAAACAGTGATCGCGTTGGCGGTGAGATCGGAGCGGTATTCGCTGTTTCAAATTGGCTTATTGTCCAATAAACCGTTGCTGAGCGCGATCGTATTGACACTAGGGTTTCATTTGGCGATCTTGTATGTTCCACTGTTGCAAACGTTGTTCCAAACGACGGCGTTATCGATCTCTGAGTTGCTATTTTGTTTAGGGATGAGTAGTTTGGTATTTTGGGCGATCGAGTTACAAAAATGGCTGCGGCGAAAACACTCTCCTATCCACACTCATAAGCCATAAATCTTTCATTCAGGGTAAGGCTCACTAAGGGAATTCCATGCACCCTAGCTGGCAACAGGGTGTGAGATTTAGACAAAAATATTACAGAATTTTTACAAACTCTTCTTATTTGCTTGGTTGACAATAAGCTACCTTGAACATTATTAGGTGAGAAAAGACAATCCTCACGCATTAACGCACTTATAAGGATTGAACCATGGCTACTGCTACTCAGTCTCGCAAGAAAAAAGCACCTAGCAAAACCGAGAAATCTCTCAACAGCTTGATCCAGAATGAGATTGCTCGTCTCTCAGAAATACACGGCATTAGCCAATCTGAGCTAGAAAGTTTTGCACAGTTTGTCATTGCTAACCATCGCAAGCAGCCAAAGCCGTTAAAAATGACAGAGCTTAAGCAGGCTATTTTCAAACAGTTCAGTGTCACTAATTTAACGGAACTCCGAAAATCAGGGTCTTTCCAACTCGCAACCAGCAGTTTAGGTAAACTGGATCTCTCTAAAATTGCAGGCTGGGAAATCTTATATCGGAAACTCATTGGTGTACTACCCCATGAAGTGAATGAACAGGGTTATGGGTGCATCAACGGGATCAATATTTTCAACTATGACATGCCCTGGCAAGCCTTTGGTTTAAATCCCCAAACAGCCACTACGGAACAAATCAAATCTGCATATCGAGATCTCAGCAAAATTTACCATCCTGATAATCGGGAAACGGGGGATGCCAAGATTTTCGATAGACTCACTGTTTTCTATAAGAGCCTCACGGAGACTTTCTAGACATGGCAGAAGTTTATATCACCGCTCAAGAACTCCTCAAAGCGCTTCAAGAGATCTCACCTAAGTTCAGTAGTCAAGACTTGATTGAACTTGAGGAATTTATTGATTCCGATCCTAATGACGAATGGGAGTTGAAGGAAGGCAAGGACTATCGAATCGCCATACAAGCAACTGGTAAACGGGAATATACTGCATCAGGAGCCTATACGATCGCACGGTGTTTAGAAGCTCGGCAAAAACCAGGATTTTGGGCAAGGATTAAGGAACTGGTTTTGCATACTAAACGCAAAGTCCGCAGGGCATTTATCAATAAAAAAATTCTGGATAATTGTTCTTCCCTCGTCAAACGCAGAAGCCATTTTTGGATTTCCCGTGCTGACTTAGTTTCCATTTTGGGTACTAACTCCCAGACATTGACTCGAATGCTCGACAAGGCTAAGCAAATGCAATCTCCTCTGATTCAAGGGCAAGATTATGAAGATTTTGCAGATGGATCAGGTATCTATTTTTCCTTAGGTGGGATCTACAAAATTTCTCAAGTCTTCGGCAAAAACCTGACACAGAAAAATCGTCGAGAGTGGTGTGAAGAAGTTGGTAATACAATTCAGCCACAGGTGAACGACATTGTTGATACCATCAAAAATCGTGACAACGAAATAGAAAGAGCAATGAGATACGTTCGAGAAAAGCGGGATAAAAAAACCTGTCAAGTGACCAAGACCAAGCAAGATAGAATTAATGGTCTGAAACTAGCTGTTCATCACTTGTATTCTCGGAATGCTTATCCTGCGATCGCGAGTAACCACGCAAACTTGATTACCATTTCCTGTGACGTTCATGATCAGTTTCATCAGGACTACATGGGTGGAACCAATAAACCTTGCACAATAGACGATTTTATTGATTTTGTGCAGCGTTACTATCCAGACAATACTTCTCTAGTGAATCAGTTGACCAGTTGGCGTGTTAGTCTGAATAATCCTCAGCCGATCGATCTCTCGAAACCTCCCCATGTTTTATACTTACCTGCTTCTCGATTAATAGGCTAATTCTCTTAACAGATCATTGTTCTACTATGGTGAAACAAAAGTACTAATCTACCTGCTAATACACTGTGGTGGAGATCTGTTTCACAGACTGCCAAAGCTTAGCAAAACCAAGGCAATGGACGAGTTCTACACACCACCTTCTAGCGTAGCTGGTTAAACACTTCTTCAGTAATGCCCAACTACTTCAAAATTTCCTGAAATAACCAACTTCCTATCTCTACACTGCCATGAGTTGGAATAGTTGTTGCTCTGCCATCGGGATACTTCCAGCGAGCATGACTCCCTTTTTGCCTAACCTTCTCAAAGCCCAATTTTTGTGCAACCCGCTCGATCTCCTTTGCTTTAGCAGGCATGGCTCACACTCACATCAACATCTTCAGGGCGTTCCTGCCCGACTTCTTGGTACTCATCCCAAATCATCTCAAACACATGAAAAAGCTCAGCTTGAGCCTCTTCTGGAGTGCTTCCCCAAGCATGACAACCAACAATAGCTGGAACATAGGTAACAAATGTTCCATTGCTGTCAGGACGCAGCACAACTGTATAATTTTTCAACGATCGCATAGCTTAAGTGGAAAGAACATACAGCTAACATGAAGCTAAAACAATTTCGCTGAATTCCGCTCAGCTTTAGCAATTTCACCCGCGATCGACCACCTGTAACTGACTCCCAAAAAATATCAAAAACTAGCGGCAATCGATAGTAATTGTTCTGTCTACGAGACAATCGTCACGCTTCCCAAACCTAATGCAGGACTCAGCCCAGCTAATCGCCTCACAAGTTCCCCAAATTTCCTCGCTAACCTGTTGCATAGCCAGCCTATCCCCACGAGGCCCCATCGATGCCCCTCACCTTGACCTCCCCGGCTTTCACCCACAATCACCCTATTCCCGCCCTCTACACTTGCGACGGCAAAGACCGATCGCCCCCCCTCACTTGGTCAGGCATTCCCCCCAACACCCACAGCTTCGTTTTGATGATCGACGATCCCGATGCCCCCGACCCCAAAGCACCTAAGCTAACCTGGGTACACTGGTTGCTGTATAACATCCCCTCTACGATCGATCACCTCGACGCAGGTTGCCAAAAACTCCCCCCAGGCACCCAAACAGGACTCAATAACTGGAACCGTGGGCAATATGGTGGCCCCTGTCCCCCGATCGGGAAACACCGCTATTTCCATAAACTCTATGCCCTCGATATTGTTCTTCCCAACCTACATCATCCCACCCAAGCCCAACTCCTCAAAACCATGCACGGCCACGTCCTAGGCTACGCCGAACTCATCGGCACCTACCAAAGGCATGAGTAATGATTACCTCATTTAATAATGCAATCAACAACACTAAGGTTGCGAGATAACATCAGTCAACTAATAATCTTGAATTAACCTGAGGAACATCAGAATGACAACCGAACCAGAAACTTCAAAAGTTGAGAGTACGGACTCAGATTTACAAATCGTTCCAGCTCCACCCCCTAGCGAAGTTAGTGACGAACTCGCTAAAGTTAAACAAGCCACCCAAGCCCTCGTGGATGCCCTACAAGGACTTGCCCAAGCCAAACTACAAACTGCAAGCGACTTAACCGAAGAAGCCCACAAAAGCATCGATCAATCCGTCCAAGCACTCCGCAGCCAAGCCGACCAAAAATGGCAAACTGCAATCCACCAAGTTGCAGACATTGACGCTCGCCTCACCAAAGCCGCCAAAGCTGCCTGGGAAGCCTTCACCGCCCCAACCGTATCCACGGCTGAATCAGATACTACGGAATCTCCATCCGAAGCTCCAGCAAACTCCAACGCTCCAACAGGCTCACCTGTAGACCCATAAGCCAACTCACCCATAGACTCAGTCAGTTGCTCACCCATCTTTAATTAGCCTAAACTAGAGTCCAACGCCCGCCTACTCTTGATTGTAGACGGGAATATTTTTGCCAGTCAATTGAGAAGATATTGAGAAGATTGAGGTTCTAGTGACACTAGTGACAAACAGTTAATGTTAATCGGTGATAGTCTTGTCACAGTCTTTCTTAGGTTGATCAACACAGAGTGAGGGTTCCTGATGAATCTCAAAAAGTTATTAGTGTTTTTAGTTGTACCGCTTCTAGTCATTTTCCTGTTTGTTGGTTCAGTTACAGCACAAACCAACCGTCAAGGACTACGGAAGGAAGCCCTGGAAAATCTTCGTTTGCCTAACTTTACGAGTATTTTTAATTGGGGCTTGAAGCTCAGTAATATCAAAGACTGGTATTTCTTTTCTGGCATTGCTGCACAACAGCCAAGTTTTGCAGTTGTTGCCCCTGGGAACTATGTCGTTCAAACGGATTATGTCCTGAATGAGTTAGATATCTTTTTGAGACAGAACGCGCTGAGTCGCAGTGATATTGTTCGTATCGAATTCACCCTTGTCAGTGGGTATAGCGAGGCAGACTTCAACACTATTTTGGGAAGATTTGCGGGCTATTTTCAAAATGTCAAGGTTAAACCCGCCGCAGGAACGCTACGAGTTGTCAATGCATTGGCTTTTCCCGGCTTAGTTGTGGAGTATGAAGTCTGGTGCGCGAAATAGCCATCGATCGCCCTGTCTACTTTCGTATCCAACCCTCAACGCCACCATGTCCCACCGCTTCGATTGGAAAACTTGGACAATCGGCCATTGGTCATGGTGGCGAGTTTTACGCATTCTCCTGTTGAGTTACGGGACGATCGCCACCTATGGGTACTTCTTCAGCGATCGACAGATGTTTCCTGCCCCCCCTCCTAGCTATCGCGATCGTCCTGACATCCTCAAACTCACCACCGCTAACCAACAACAACTCTCCGCCCTCTATCTCAATCACCCCACTGCTCAATACACAGTGCTTTACAGCCATGGCAACGGTGAAGATCTTGGTAAAATCCAACCCCACTTGACCCAACTCAATCGCCTGGGCTTTCGCGTCTTTGCCTACGACTATCGGGGCTACGGTACTAGCCAAGGCCAACCCTCCGAGTCCGCTGCCTATGAGGATATTCAAACGGTTTACAACTACCTCACCACCCAACTCAAAACGCCATCGCACCAAATTATTCTGATGGGTCGATCGATCGGGAGTGGCCCTTCCGTCTACCTCGCTACTCAAAAACCCGTCGCTGGCCTGATTCTAGAAAGTGCCTTCACTAGCATTTTCCGAGTGCTCGTCCCCTTCCCTCTGCTGCCCTTTGACAAATTTCCCAACCGCGATCGCCTGCCCCAAGTCCGTTGCCCCGTCCTGATTATTCACGGTACCCAAGATTCCATCATCCCTTTCCACCACGGCCAAGCGCTCTACGCAACCGCCAATCAACCTAAAACCTTCCTCCCAATCGTCGATGCTGACCACAACAATGTTAGTGGGGTAGGAGGTGCCCAATACTGGCAAGGCATCCAAACATTCCAAAACCAGTTAGCGAACCAGCAACCCAGGAAACTGTGCCAGTAAAAAGTGCCAATAAAAAGTAACCATGAAAAAGCCTAACCCTGGAAGGGCTAGGCCTAGAGCTACTCTCTCTTACAAACTTGAATAAATCCAGTAATACCTACCACTCGATAGACGGACTACCGAAGTAATGGATTAACTTACAGATCGCCACCCCGCAGGAATAGCAGAAACACGATAACAGGGCCTGCTACCACAATGAGAAACAGAGTTAACAACTGGAAAATAACCGTAAAGTTGATTCCACTCAAGAAGTCCATTGATCCGTGATCCTCCCAAACTAGCCCAAGAAACCTCAAGGTCTTAGCTGCAATAACGCATATTTTATAGGTCGAAGGCGTCAACCTTAAAGAAGTTTACAAAACTCCAAAAAACTCAATTTGCAGGATTCCCTGAAACTGGGTTTGACGGGATCGCGTAAACTTTCGTGTCCCTAGTTTCTCATATCCTGTGGCCAGATGCAGCGATCGAATTAGGGTTTCTTAACTAGAAAGGACTGACTCAACCTTCACCGCGCCAAACCGCGAGGAGCACTCAAGGATTTTGCAGCAATGCCCATGGACTTTCATCCCATAACCCTGAGACAATAAACCCTTGTCTTTTTACTTGTCTCGAGTACTAAACCCATGGCTACCTGGCAATGCATCAAAAACTGCGGGGCGTGCTGCCAACTGGATCCTAACGATCGTCCAGATTTGGAAGATTACCTGACACCGGAAGAATTGATGCTCTACCTCAGCATGGTTGGCGAAGATGGCTGGTGCATTCACTTCAACCACAGCACCCGAGAATGCTCTATCTATGAGAAACGTCCTTCCTTTTGCCGTGTCACTCCAGAAACCTTTGAACAGATGTTTGGAGTTCCCGCCGATGAGTTGAATGATTTTGCGATCGACTGTTGCCGGGAGCAAATTGAAGCGGTTTACGGAGATCGCAGTCTAGAGATGTTGAGCTTCGATCGGGCGGTCGGCATTTAGGAATCTCTGCCTCAAACCAAGGCCGTTATGAATTTGTGCTATAAATATGAAAAGAAAATGAAAACAGCGCAGCGGCATGACACCCCTAAACCTTGCACCGCCCAAACCGATCGCTCCCGACACTTCCTCTCACCCGACAACAGCTACCACTTCAGGCACCTCGTCGGGGGTCTTTAATTGCTTTCTTTCTACCTTTGTCACGATTTTTCTAGCGGAACTGGGCGACAAAACTCAAGTCGCAACCCTGCTCATGAGTGCCCAATCCCATGAACCTTGGGTGGTGTTCGCTGGGGCCGCTTCTGCTTTGGTTGCTACCAGTTTGGTCGGCGTTCTCATCGGTCGTTGGCTGACAAAATTGCTGACCCCTCGCACCTTGGAATTAGCCACGGGGGTCATCCTTGCCGTCGTCGCAACCTTGCTCTTTATCGATGTCGCAGGGATGTAATACTATGCACTGGCACCTACTCGGACTGAGTTTTATCACCGTTTTTCTGGCAGAACTGGGCGACAAAAGTCAACTTGCCGCGATCGCTCTAAGTGGTAACGCTAAATCAGCCAAAGCCGTCTTTTTCGGTACCGTTGCAGCGCTGGTTCTGGCAAGCCTCATTGGGGTTTTAGTTGGAGAAGGCACCGCTCAGATTTTACCCACCCGTTGGACAAAGCTAATTGCCGCGATCGGGTTTGCAGTCATGGCGGTGCGACTTCTCTTTTTTAGTAACAATGCTGAGGAAACCCTCGACGAACCCGAGCTACTGGGTCAGCCGGAAGCTCCGTTGAAGCAGTAGACCTAGACAGCCCAGTTTAACGATCTCTAACCCCCAATACAGCAGATGGAATTGGTTCATTGCTGTGGGAATCAGAGATTCACTGCCATCCTGGAGGTTGAGTCCCATGGCACTCATTTGAGGAGCCAAGATGTAGGTAAACGTCAGCGCGATCGCCACGGTAGTCAGCGCCAAGGGGATATTGCGGAGGACCGCTTCCCGTTGCACTCTAGGTAACTGTTGCTTCCAAAGAAATCCACTTAGCACGATCGCGCCACAGAGCAGTTCAAAGCGGTTGAAATTACCAAATAACGCATATCCCACCGTTGCAAACTCACTTTGGCTCATCATGCCAGTCCAATACAAACTAGGCACTACTAGAAAATCTAGGAACAAACTACCACTGAGCCATAGAGCCAGGGTACCAACTACACATAAATGCCAGGGTGAAACAGACCAAGCTAGGGCCGAAGAATGCGAAGCTGTTGAGGTTCCTCTCGGTTGACTGAGCATCATCTCACCTACTTTAAAAATTCAAACGTGAATACTTTAACTTGTGACCGTTGGAGAGGATAGAAATGTAGGGTGAGTTTCATACAAAATTAGAGACAAGATCAATTCAAAGAAAGACATCTCCCCCATCATTGTCTACTCTCGAACTCACTAATGTAACTGTTCCTCAATCACTGTCATTCCAAATCCTGTGATTGCTTAACTGACCTCTCAAGAGCTTACTTTTAGCCTAACAAAAATGGCCCGAAATGCTCAGAAATTCAAGCTAAAATTATACTTTACAATGAGTTGATTAATGGACAAAGCCCCATGGAAAGCGGGTCTCATCACGAAACCCGCTTTCACGACAGTCAACACTCGACAGTAAAACAGGACAACTTTTCAACCACGATGCGAAGGTTTGAAATTGTTTTGAGCTTCACACAATTGCAATTGAAAAATACACAAAAATAAACTTCCAAAATATCTTTCCGACGTTAAATTAACTGCAAAATTAGTCTACCTAGCTTAATGTAAACTAGTTTAACTAAATCAGCATTGACATAAGCCTGACGTGATTTCTTGAAACAAGCTTATTCTCGCTAAGAGAGCCTTGAAGAGTCCAATACCTCTCTTACCTGTCTTATTGACTAAGCTATCATTTTCTTAGATCGCCTAACTACTTTTTTAACAAAGTCAAACCGACTTTAACAGAAGTATAACTTTCCTATGAGTCCTTACTATTTCACTCGTTTGGCAACGATCGCGATGGTCGGAGCTGTTCTAGGTTACAGCGTTGGGGGAAGCCCGGTCAGCCCGATCGGGGCCGTGCAGTTGCAGGACGGCACAGTCTACTTTAATCAGCCGCCCAGTTTGGTAGACGCCATTACCACCAGCACCATTGCCGACGATTGGAGCGCCACCTACTATTTCACGATCGCCCTCCCAGCCAAGGCAGGAGAACCCCTCCAAAAAGTCACCATTAGTCAGGCGGAGGGCGTCGATCGAGTTAACTTTGCAACCCAGCACATGGCTGCTTTTGCAGGGCAGCCCCGACAATTAGGGCAACCGCTCACGATCGCCGATCGCCAAATCGATCGCTCCACCAGAACTGTCACAATCGGCTTTGATCCAGCCATCGAACCTGGACAGACCATCACGATCGCCCTCGATCCCCATCGGAATCCTTTCTCTGAAGGGGTTTATTTGTTTGGAGTCACTGCCTATCCCCAAGGCGAGAAGTCCCATGGCCAGTTTTTGGGCTATGGGCGGTTTCACTTTTATCGTGGTGTGGGCTTCTTTTTCCGCTAGCAGCAAGCTCGAAGTTACCCAAACGTCCCGCCATTCCAGCCCCACATGGCACCTTTCGCATCGTTGAATTCAATGTAAATGCGGTTGGCCGGAACTCCTAAGGCTTGTTCAATCTGGCTGCAAAAATCCTGACTCATGGCCTTAGTTTGCTGGGAGGTCATGGAGCCAATGCTCTTCACTTCCACGTAACAGGTGGGATCGCTCGTGCCACCAAAGGTCATGGGTTGCCCACCTTTCAGCGCCGTCATGACATAAGATTCCGGTTTACCTGTGTGCTTGGCAAGGCTGGCAGAAAGTTGTTTCAGTAATCCTGTAATCTGATCTTCATCCGGCGTGGCAGAGGTTTTTACTTGAATGAGGGGCATTTTCAATTCCTCACGATCTCTCCTGCCCAGCATAGCAAAGTTACCCAGCATCCCAAAAGTCAACCCAGTATCCCAAAGCGAAAAAGAGAGGCGACCCAAAGAATCGCCTCCCACAAGCAAAAGCTCAAAGACTTGTATATGACTCGGCAGAGCGTAATGCGTTGTTGTTAGTGTTGGCTCAGGAATTATTCAGCTTGATCCGCCTGACGACGACGCTTCAGGACACCAGCAGCCGTCAGCCCTAGCAGAGACAGCACGACGGAAGGCTCAGGAACATCTTTGCCCAAGAAAGCATCGACGTTTTTCTTGCCCACATCAACGACGAAGATGGTGTCATTAAAGTCACGGTCAGAGACTTCAGCAAATTTGCCCTGTCTAGACCGACCCGTTCCGTACAGATCTTCGAAGCCCATCAGCAGGTAACCTGTACCTTCGATCGCATAGGCAACAACGTGCTGTAACTTATCGGGATTCGCAGCATCCTTCGTGCCAAAAATGTAGGCATCATTTCCACGATTCAAGCCATCGGCCCGTAGAGAAAAGTCGAGCTGGCTCCCCCCTTTGATCGTGCCCAGTTTCACGCCATCGCCAAACTTCAGTGCGTTACCACCCCAAGCGCCCGCGCAACCTGCGCCCGCGCAAGAAATATCTTTAAAGACCAAGCCTTGGGTGTTGGTAGAACCCGTGGCGTTGAAAGCCAACTGGTTCCGGTAGCCTGCCCCCTCGTTGATGAAATACGTAGAAACGTTGTGATCGTATTTCAGGGCAAGTTTGGTGGGATCCAACTTAAACTGGCCGCTATTCTGGATCGCTAACCCTTCCTTTTGAACATATTTTTGGAAGGGAGCATCGTCAAAGCCCGTTTGAGACTTGCTCAGAATTTGGGGCTGGGGCATATCCCACACAGAATTAGCCGATGCAGAAGAGGCTTGAGCAGTCATACCGGCCAAAGAAGCCGCGACAAAGAATAAACCGGAGAAGAATTGCTTGTTCATGTCAAATCAACTGAGTGTAGCTAGCGGTAGGCTTGAGCGATGCCTGCTGGTCTTAGCGGTATCTTTTTACACTTGTAACCTACGGATTAGGAATTGCCTAGAGTACACTCACTTTCTTTATCAGCGGCTTAATTGATGGGATACAAGCCAATGATTATACGGATTTTGATTAATTCGCCTTTGCCCTAAATCGGTCACAAAATCTTCAGCGACTTCCATTACTTCTGTAAAAATACAGTCTGATCAACCCAAAAAAGATAGGAGCGCGGAAAATCAGAATTGTCTTGAGGAGACAGGTCAGTTAAGTTACCTAGCGAAGATCTCGTAGAACAGGTACCTCAGAGATGTCCCTCATCCAAGAACAAAAGGTTGCGATCGCTGCTGTCCGGTCTGCCGCCCAAGTGTGTGAAGCCATTCGCGCCCAAAAGACCATACAAGTTGTTGGGAAAGCAGATGCCAGCCCGGTGACGGTGGCGGATTTGACAGCGCAGGCCATTCTCTGCCAAGCTTTTGCTTCCGCGCTTCCCAAAGATGCGATCGTGGCAGAAGAATCCGCCCATCTCCTTCGCCAACCCAACTATGCTTATCTACTCCAGCCTGTGACGGATTGGGTACGCTCTCAAGTTCCCCAAGCAACATCCGAGCAAGTTTGTGATTGGATTGACCTTGGCCAGGGTCAAGTTAGCGATCGCTTTTGGACGATCGATCCGATCGATGGCACGAAAGGATTTGTACGGGGCGACCAGTACGCGATCGCCCTTGCTTTAATTGAATCTGGACAGGTTCAATTAGGCGTTTTAGGCTGTCCAGCCCTGCTCTTGCCTGGATTTCCTCAAGGCATTATTGTCAGTGCAATCCGGGGGCAGGGGATTACGATGACCTGCCTACAAACGGGTAGGTCACAGCCCTGGATTACTCCAACCCAGAGGATTCTGCGTCTAGCGGAAAGCGTGGAATCGGGCCACGGCAACCCTGAATTACAACGGCGGGTGGCTCACCAAGTCGGCTGCGTGGAACCCCCTCTCGCGATGGATAGTCAGGCGAAGTATGCCGCGATCGTAGGGGGGCAAGCAGCGCTCTATATGCGATTACCCTGGGTTGCTCGCCCAGACTATCGGGAAAATATTTGGGATCATGCGGCGGGTAGTCTATTGATTGAAGAAGCTGGAGGAACCGTGACCGATATGCAGGGGCAAGCGCTCAACTTTGGGCTGGGAAAGCAATTGCTAAATAACACCGGAATTATTGCCAGCTTGGGGATAGATCACGATCGCATTATTACAGCACTACACCAGGGCTCAATTCCATTACCCGATCGATAAGCGCCTGTAGCAGGACAGGCGATCGTCCTCAAACCTGCGGTTAAATTGTTTCAGGGTGATCGTAGGCGGGATCATTGAATTTACGTTTGACAATATAGCGCTGCACCAACTTGGGTAGATCTCCCCGGTGCCCCATCACAATAAGAATATCTTCCCGTTCTAAAACCAGCGATCGTCGGGGATGAATAATCATTTGGCCATCGGCTTTCCGCAGCGCCACAATGATAAACGTTCCTTTCCCTCGCGCCTCCACTGTACCCACCGTACTACCGAGTAAGGGCGAATTGGGCGCGATCGCCACCTCATCGACTTGGACATCCACCTTGGAAAGCAACTCATTCAACGTATTGCGCCCATCCCCTTCATCCAAAAAGTCCAGGGTAGCGGGATGGGTAATCATGTGAGCAATCCGCGCTGCACTAATAGATGCAGGTAGGATCACTTGATCAGCCCCTGCTAAACGTAACTTTTTTTCTGTCGATGGAATTTCTCCACGCGCCAGAATACGGAGTTCGGGGTTAAGTTCTCTGGCGGTCAGGGTAATAAAAACATTGGTAGCATCATCCGGCAACACAGACGCCAAAACGTGAGCCCGTTCAATGCCCACAGCCCTGAGGACATCTTCATCTGCCGCATTTCCCGTTTTAACGAGATAGCCTAAGGATTCTGCGATCTCTGTTCGCTCTGGATCGTTATCAATCACCACAAACGCAATACGAGATTCCTCAAGCCGTCGGGCCAAAATTTGCCCAATCCGCCCAAAGCCACAAATAATGGCATGGTGTTCCAGCATTTCAATTCCACGTACCATGCGCCGTTGCCCCAAAACGTCCTGTAATTCACCCTCAGTAATCATTTGAATAAATCCCCCCACGATGTAGACCGCTGAAGAAGTGCCAGAAATAATGACAAAAATTGTAAAAATTTTCAGTTGTGGCGTGTTGATAGGACAAACTTCGCCATAGCCCACTCCAAACACGGTGATAACCACCATGTAGGTTGAATTCAGCCAAGTACAACCGCCAATACGATAGCCCGCGATCGCCGTGATCAACGTCGCGCAGAAGACTAAAAAACCTGTCAGGATGCGTTTAACCGGGGTATCCATTCTAAGGAAAGGCTCAGGCGGCTCTAATAACGATGAAGTAGAATAGTAAACAGAACAAACGTAAAGAACTGTATCAAAGAAACTCCTATGGTGCTGTTTGGATTTGGCAAAAAAGCGACAATGCCCGCAAAAGAGAGTGCATTGCCTGGACGGGCTGAACAGATGCCAGTTCCGGCACAGCACTTTGTCAATGGCAACCCCCTCAAGCCCCCCTTTCCCGCAGGAATGGAGATGGCAATCTTTGGCCTCGGGTGCTTCTGGGGTGCAGAACGTAAGTTTTGGCAACAGGAAGGCGTTTATACGACGGCGGTGGGTTATGCCGCTGGTTATACTCCTAATCCAACCTATCAGGAAGTTTGCAGCGGGATGACAGGACATAACGAAGTTGTCTTCGTTGTTTATGATCCCAAGGTGATTAGCTACGGGGACTTGGTGCGGGTCTTTTGGGAAAGCCACAACCCAACCCAGGGGATGCGCCAAGGGAATGATGTGGGCACCCAGTATCGATCGGGGATTTACGTCTATTCCGATGAACAGCGTAAGGTGGCTGAGGAAAGCCGCGATCGCTACCAGGCAGAATTAGCAAAAGCAGGATACGGCCAGATCACAACGGAAATTCTGAATGCACCGGAATTTTACTATGCCGAGGCTTATCACCAGCAATATCTAGCGAAAAATCCCGGCGGATATTGTGGGTTAGGCGGAACAGGGGTGTCCTGTCCAACGGGCATCTTATAGGTGGAATAGCTGATTGATTAACTGGAGGGCATGGGGAACCGTGCCCTTTTGTATGAGGTGTTTTGTATAGGTGTTTTCAGGTGGGTGGGTTGCAGCCAATTGTGGTGGCGTGAGGAGGAAAAAAATGGAGCCAATTTGGTTAGGACTCAGTTTACTGTCACTCATAATTTGGAGTTATCTGTTGCTCGGGCGAGGACAGTTTTGGCGAACGAATCAACAGTTATCGAATTACCCGTCGTCGAGGGGCGATCGGGTACCGTCCATTGCTGTGATCATTCCCGCTCGTAACGAAGCGGATGTGTTGCCAATTTCTTTACGATCGTTACTGACTCAAAACTATGATGCAGCACAATTAACGATTTGGTTAGTCGATGACCATAGCGAAGATGGCACCGCAGATGTAGCAAGACAGATCGCAGCCGCCGTTGATAAAACCGAACAGTTGCAAGTGATTGCTGCGGCAACCTTACCCAAAGGGTGGACTGGAAAACTATGGGCTTTGGAACAGGGGGTTAATCACGCGATCGCCCAACACAATCCTGATTACTTACTCCTAACCGATGCGGATATTGAACATGCCCCCGATAATCTCACTCAATTGGTTACAAAAGCCATAAACGACGATCGTGAGTTAGTTTCACTCATGGTCAAGTTGCGGTGTAAAAGTTTTTGGGAGAAACTGCTGATTCCAGCCTTTGTCTTTTTCTTTGCCAAGCTCTATCCGTTTGCTTGGGTCAATAATCCGCAACACCCATTAGGTGCCGCAGCAGGGGGTTGTGTGTTGGTTAAACGCAAGGCGATCGAGCGCATTGGGGGCATTGCCTCCATCCGCAACGCCTTAATTGATGACTGTACGCTCGGCCAAACGATTAAAGCTACAGGCAACCATCGCATCTGGTTAGGATTAACCAATACAACCCACAGCCTACGTCCCTACGAAACATTGGAAACCATTTGGACAATGGTCATCCGAACAGCGTATACACAACTGAATTATTCTCCAGTTTTGTTAATAGGAACGTTAGTGGGAATGTTTTTGGTCTATTTGGTTCCGATCGTAGGTATGACCATTGGCCTATTGTCTGGTAATGCAGTCATCACAATTGTCAGTGCCATTCCCTACCTATTCATGACGATCGCCTATTTCCCGACAGTTCAGTTTTATCAATGTAACCCGGCTTGGAGTTTTAGCCTGCCCGCGATCGCGTTGTTGTATACCTTGATGACGATCGATTCAGCCCGTCGGCACTGGCAAGGCAAAGGCGGTCAATGGAAAGGTAGAACGTATTAATCTATTGATTCGTACGTCGATTGGCTTGTTAATTGGTTCGTTAATTAGTTTGTTGGTTAGCTTACTAGTTAAGCGGTTATTTAATATGTAGCTTTTAATGAAAGTGCTGCAATTCAGACTGAATTTACAGATTGGATTATTTCGTTTTACGGATGTCCTGTTTGATCGCTTCTAAATCAATGTAGCGATCGGCAACGTTAATCAAACTATCACTGGTCATTGTACGAAGGCTAACCAACTCAATTTGGGTTCCACGGTAGCTCACCGAATTCACTGCATAGGCCAGATCGCCATCCCCACTGAGAAGCACCACCGTACTGCAATGTTCCGCCAGCGTAATCATATCCACCGCGATTTCGACATCCAGATTGGCCTTCTTAGATCCATCGGGCAACTGCACTAACTCCTTCGTGACTACCCGATACCCATTGCGCCGCATCCACAGCAAAAATCCCTGTTGCTTTTCGTTGCTCAAATCAACGCCGGTGTAGAAATAAGCCCGAAGTAGACGCCGCCCCTTCAACAAAGCACAAAGCAGCTTAGCGTAGTCAATTTCAATGTCTAACTGCAACGCGGCGTAAAACAAGTTAGAACCATCAATAAAAATTGCCACTCGATCGTCCTGATCCCAACCCCAGGGCTGATCTTGCTCTTTAGGCATCCAAGACACGGAGGGTGAATACATACTACCTACATTAGTTCCCCGCTTCGATACAACTTGCATAGCATGGTGCCTCTAAATGGATCCGGCTTTACCAGTGCATTGATTAACTTGGAGTTTAATCAATTTCTAAATCTTAAGATTTTCTTTAGATTCTGTTGGTCAGACTAGTAGGTTTGCCTTAGGAAAGTCAAGTGAATTTCATATATTGAAACCATTACAATCAAGTTGCACTCTAATGGATTCTGCAAACAGGTTCTGCAAACAGGAGGGCTTCCCAAACACCAGCAAGTGTCGAGCTACTCCCAATCAAAAAAACGAGAGCCGCCACAGCAAACCCTCGTTATGCAAGATTGAGTTAACAGAATAGAGGTTGAAAATTAGGCTGATGTACCAGACGGCCTATCAACCTGAGTTCAAAGCACCCTCCTTCTAACTAGGAACTAGCCAATTTTTAACAATTCCACCTCAAAAATGAGCGTTGCATTCGGAGGAATGGGGCCAATGCCACGGGATCCGTAACCCAATTCTGGCGGAATAATGAGTTTACGCTTGCCACCCACCTTCATGGTTGCTAAACCTTCATCCCAGCCCTTGATTACCTGTCCAGCGCCAAGGTTAAAGGCAAAGGGTTGATTACGATCGCGGGAACTATCAAACTTGGTACCATCGGTAAGCGTACCTGTGTAATGCACATAGACCTTCTGGCCTGCTTGGGGTTGTGCCCCAGTGCCTTCCACAATCTCTACGTACTGAAGGCCAGAGTCAGTCGTGATAATTTTTTCATCCATTGATTTCGTCTCAGTTGTGGTTTCTGAAATGGAGGGATTTAATTTAGAGGCTTCAGCAATCACCACATTTGCAACCATATCGGCCATAGATTGCTTCGGTGCAAGATTTGCTGCGATCGCCTCATCCTTACTTCCGGTTAACTGTGCCACTAACAAAACGACGACGCAGGCAACAACTACACCCAAGCTAATCAGAATCTCTTTCATTGGGAAAGCTCCTAGAGAAGGCTCCTGAATTTTGTCTCGGTTCTCATTGTTACACTAACAGGTCGTTTCCGTTGGCACTAGTCACGTGAGCCATCACTTACCCACGAGCATCAATCAACAGTAGCTAACCACTATTAGATGCATCCCTCTAGAGCACGCTTCAATTTCCACCGCACAGCGTGATGATCAACGTAAACGGAATCCCCATCAACGCCAACTCTTATTCTCGAGATCTCGAACCTGTCGCTCAAGGCGATCGATTCTCCCTCGTAGCTCATCAACTTCCGATTGCCGAGCAACCCCCATATCTTGCATGATGTTCTTGATTTGCCGTTGAAATTGGGCTTCAAGATCACCTTGATTAGTTTGGAGTTGCTTAAGCAGGTCGTTGACAAAGCCAGTTGCTTGATCTGGATTGAGCTTGCCTTCTCGCACCCATTGATCACCCACTTCTTTGAGTTTTTCTGCGGCCAAGGAGGTTGTTCCTACGCCCAGCAACAGGAGTTGAGTTAGCCAGTTGTTGTTATCCATTTAGTCTCACCTGTCGGTGCAATTTGTTCTATTGTGTCAAAGCTAAGGAGGGACGAAAATGCGGTTTTCTAGTGGGTAACCGAAGAGAAACCGAACTCTTGTCAATCAATCAGCAAATAGAGATTAGTCATGATGATAATGGAGATGAGTCATGATAATTGAATGGCTTAAGGTCAAAGTTCCGATCGAGCTTCGAGAGCGCTACATCGAGCAGGATGCAGCCATTTGGACAGCGGCATTGGCCAACTGTGCAGGTTTTCTGGGCAAACAAGTCTGGACGAATCCTCAGGATCCTACGGAAATTGTGATGGTGCTGCAATGGGCCAGCCGCAATCAGTGGAAAGACCTCTCCCCGGACTGGTTAGAATCCCTCGATCGGGCCTTTGTCACCGCTATGGGGCAAGCTTTCCCTTTGGTTGAAACCGGAGAGTACCACTTGGTTTCTGACACAGTACCCCATCAGCCCTGTCCTTGAATCGATCGGCCAACCCAGCTAAATAGATGAAGTCCTTCTATGCGCCCTTGTCCCAAGTGTCACCAGTTAATCCGTTCCAACGAGATCCAATGTCCTCACTGTGGAGCAACGCTCAAAGCCTTCGGCCATGCAGGCATCGATCTCTTTCACGCCGTGGGCGATGCGCCCCTTTGCGAGACCTGCACCTATCACCTAGACAACACCTGCACCTATACCAAGCGACCAACCGCACGGGAATGCACTCTTTATCAAGATGTTCATCAACCATTGCCCCCTGCTAAACCCAAAGCTCCCGCACCCTTCAGCCCAGCCTGGTTACGGCAAAATTCCGGCCTCGTGGCGATCGCAGGATTAATTCTCATCAGTTTGCTGTTGGCGCTTTGGCAGCGGCGATAGGATTCAGGGCTGACCGATCGGCCTAGTTTGTACGTCCTTCCTTGTTGATACAACCGGGACGATCTTTTACATGCTGGCACACTCGTTGATAGAGCACTTCCCGTGTCGATTTTGCTCCTGTGGAAAAAATAACCATATCCTGGCCAATTAATTTCTGGATTTTGACCCCGCAGATCGAACAGACTTGAATATTCGCTTGACTCATTACCACCTCCCCGGGGCTATCTCGATCCCACGATTTAAACCGATTTCCTTTAAACCGTAAAGTATCGAATGGGTCAAAAGCAAATTTCTGCCAATTTTGATCTGGACAGGATTAAATACCTCTCTATCCCACGCCTGCTGCTATCTTAACCGTTAGATTTTAGTTAGATAGATTTTATTCAGAAGACGTTCCACCTTTTTCCACGGCCAACTGAGCTTGCCAGTTACACTCTGAAAATAAATTCCGCCCACCGCAATCAAAAAGACCCCATAGGCCACACCCTGTACCATAAAGAGCCGTTGCGTGTACCCAAACAACGCACTCAAAATCAGTCCAGGGAACTTATCATCCGGTAACACCTTGCTAAAATTCCAGACCATCGGCCCTAGAATGCAAGAACGATTTTCCGCCTTGACAAATCGTTCTTGGAAAAAACACAAGGCCGCAGACTTTCGATCGAGACTTGCCAAGGCATTCAACGCCGCATCAAAATGTCCCAGTGCCGTGACAACTAATCCCGCTACGATCAGGAGTAACAACACTCCCATCACCATAAAAAACTTACGCAAATTCAAGCGAATTCCCAGCTTGAACAACATGACTCCGATCGCCACAGCCCCCGCCAAACCTGCCAACGCACCTAGGGCAGGCACCAACCCCTGCTGAAACTTCGCTGAAATAAACAATACCGTTTCAAAGCCTTCACGAATCACCGCAAAAAAGATGAGTGCAAACACGCCCCAACCTGCCTTAGCTTGGTTCAGTGCTGCATGAATCGCCCCTTCTACATCAGTCTTCAATGTACGCGCATTCTGCGTCATCCAGATCAACATCCAACTCAACAGCCCGATCGCCATTAGGCTAAAAACACCCTCCAGCAACGGCTCAAACACTGGGCCATACTTCTCGTTGGATTGCCCCAAATTTTGCACAAACCAGCTAAGCAGCACACCTACCATCCCACTAGCCGCCAATCCAACACCAACACCGCCATACACCCAAGGTGTTAGATGGGATTGGCGAGCTTTTTTGAGATAGGCTAGGACAATGCCAACGACTAATGCCGCTTCCACCCCTTCTCGCAGGGTAATTACAAACGTGGGTAAGGCAGAACTCAAGTCCATAAAACACAATTCCCAATGCAATCCAAGAAGAACATTAAATCGCTAGACAAAACCCGTTAACCCTGATAAATCGTAGCTCTAAGACGCTTTTTTCGTTTCCGTTTCAATTTGTTTAATCAGCGTACCCACTTCTTCCGGCGTTTTCACAGGTTTCTGGGGCGGGATTGGAGTAGGCCACACCTTCAAGAGATCCGCCATCGTGGCAACAATCACCTTATGGCTTGCGGGATATTCCTTTTCAATCTGATCCGCAATGCCTTTGTACAAATCATTGGCATACATGACAAACCCGCGAGAGTCCTGATATTCGATCGCTTCTTTCACTTTGCCATCCGCGATCGCTGCGGTGTATTCCGAATTCGCTGTATCCAATAATCCATTGATCACTTGCAGGACAAAATCGTGATCCTTGCGTTGGGTATCCGGCAACACTGAGATCGCACCGTCGATCGATTGAATGGAGGCTTTGTATTCTTCAGCCGTTTTATTCGCATCCTTTGCCCCGGCCTTGACCCGATCCTGAAGTGCAATCAACTCGTTTTTAAAGGCTTTCACATTGCGTTCATTCAATTGATCTTCCACATCGGCATAAATTTCTTCCACCGGATGCCCAATGTGGGGTTCAGCCTGTTCGGGTTTGCCTAAATCCAGCAATTCCTTGGCCACCATCATATGACCTTTCATCAGTCCCAGCTTCAACATGTAATCCACATCTTTTGCTTCCCCAGTCAGTTGAATATCTTCGATCGTCACCATGTCCTTGATCTGATCGAACTGGGCTTGGGTAATGACGTCTTTGGAAACCAGTTCCTCAACTTTGCCGTAGGGACGACTGGCCTGAATTTTATTCGAGAGCGCAGGTACGCCTAGCTTCGCTTCCAACTTATCCAGTTCCGATAAAATCGCAGCATTGATATTAATCTTCTTGCCGTGACCTGCATGGGCCGCCTGTTCAGTCGGCGCTGAACTAGCAACTGGAGGGCTTTGGGTTGTGGAAGTCGAGGGAGCTTGATTGTTGCAAGCCACCAAAATAGCCAACCCGCAGGAAGCAACCCATAACCCTAAAAACTTCAAAAATTTCATGCTTCAAACCTTAGTAGTAATTTTTAACAAAAAGCCTGTGGTTTAACACTGGTATTTGATGGAGTGATGCGATGGATTGTGGAAAATTATCTCCGCACTGAGTTCCGAAAAACAACGACAGGAAAGCAGTCTACGGCTCCCGACAATTTATAAGCTGGGAAAAAAGAATTTAATACGATCGTAACTCCATAGATTAATAGAGGAGAACTGATGAGAATTATTAGCTTTAGCTGATTGAAAGCTATTCTGACGGTTTGTCGTAAACCTGTCAACTAGGCAATCCAGAAATTACATCGAAATAGCCCATACAACCCGCTTCCGCAATCCCATCTTGGTGGGGATGGAACATAAATTTTCCAGTTTCCTTAAAACTAAATTCCAGGATGTGCCGTTCTGCGGTACCCATCGTAATGACATCGGCTTCGTAGGACGGCTCTAATAATCGCCCCGTGGGGTTGACCCGAAATAAATTGGCATGGAGATGGAAGGTAGCAACTGGATCAAACTCAATCATATTCAGTACATATAGCCGAATTAGTTGGTTTTGCTGAATCGGGATCGGCTGATGCATATAGGCATGGGGCATTCCATTAAAGGCATACAACTCATTTTTGTTATCGCCGTTGGTGTCATAACCTGCCATGATCAGCACCATTTCATCAGCGGGTGGGCGCGGTTGGGGGGGATCGATAATGAACATCCCGTATAGCCCTTTGCCGATGTGGCGCGTTACTGGAGCAACGTGGCAGTGGTAGAGATGGACGCCGTAGGGTTCTGCATCAAATTCATAAATAAAGACATTACCATTGCGCACAGGCTTGACGCCATCCATGGCAGCGGGGTGGGTTCCATGGAAATGCAGGGAATGGGAATGCCCCGCTTTGTTGTAAAAAATCACACGAATCCGATCGCCTGCGGTGGCTCGAAACGTGGGGCCAGGAACCCGACCGTTCAGATTCCAAGTAATAAATTTGGTGCTTTTGTTGAGTTGTAGCTCTCCCGTTTGGGCTTCTACCCGAAACTCCCGCACGGTGCGACCATTCTCTTGGGTTACAGTGCCGTAGTCAAATTCTCGCAGAACTTTTAGTGGACTGATCCCAGCACCGTGGTGCATCTCCTCCTGGGGCAACGGGGGAATGGTAACCGTCGTCGATCGACCTCGGGATCGCCACAGTTGGGAGAGGCCGATCGCGCCAGCGCCGGTTACGCCCAGCAAGAGTCCTGCTTGGAGCAGTTGTCGTCGATTCAGAAAGGATTGCTTAATGTCCACGGTCTTGCTCTGAGTCCACCGTCTCACCGTAATTTTCCACAGTCAATTGGAAACTCTTAATGAGAAAAGGTATTGTCTAGGCAATCATCGCATTTTTTTGACAAAGCGGATAGAGGATCGATCGAATTGCGGTCATCGTGGCCTGTGCCCTTGATCAGTCCTGCTACTGCTCAAGGATAATCCGACCGGCAGGAAACCCCAACAGCAGCCCATCCAAAAAAATAATTGCAACTCTCTGTCATTTGGTAAATTTATCTGCTAAGGTGAAAGCAAATAGTTGATTACCAGTCTCAATAAGAAGGTTAGAGGGGCGCTCCAACGCCTCCTCCGATCACCCAGGAATGTGGACAGGATAGTTTTTTGCCTGCCCCAAGGGCAGCCCTACCAAAATATTAGGTAGGCTCCATCGCCATTCCCTAGAACTATTCCCGAATTCCGACCCCAATCCAGATCCAACCATCCATATCACGCAGTTAGGTTAACCATGGGTAAGAAAGCAGGTTTCAAAC
This sequence comes from Alkalinema sp. CACIAM 70d, assembly GCA_002148405.1. Lineage (GTDB taxonomy): Bacteria > Cyanobacteriota > Cyanobacteriia > Leptolyngbyales > Leptolyngbyaceae > Alkalinema. The sequence goes on from MUGG01000146.1 coordinate 73,457, forward strand.
ATCACCAAGAAACGCAATATCGTCTTGCAGGGCAGTTTCTTGGGTTTTGGCAGAAACGGGATGGACAAATCAAGGGACTGCGGCTGCAAACGCCTTTGGGCCAACAGGAAATTAAAATCGGGAAAAAATTGCGGAGTCAACTTTCAACAATATTGACTCCAGGCAGTTGGGTTGAAACCATTTGCGATCGCCGGATTGATTTCACAACGGGCAGTGTAATCTTCAAAGTTCACTCGATCGAATCCATTAGTCTTTATTGTCCTACGCCGAAGAAAACGGCTACTCCTAAGGTTGAGCCATTCTCAGCTGATACAGTCAAAATTAATGCAGACAGGGACTTACAAGATCTCGGTACTGGCACAGTCACACCCTTTGTGCAACCGGCAACCCCCTGTAAGAAAGCCAAAATTCTGATGTGCCAAAAATCTGATTGCATGAAGCGGCAGGGAAAAGCTGTTTGTCAGGCATTGGAGGCCGCATTGCACGATCGGCAATTAACGGAATTTGTTCAAGTCAAGGGAACAGGTTGTTTAAAACATTGTAAGGCGGGGCCAAACTTGGTCGTGGATAAGGTGCGCTACAGCAAGGTGACACCGGAGGAAGTCCCCGATCTATTAGACAAGCATTTTGTGGCGCAGTTGGCCGCTAGTTAGGCACCTGTTTAGGCGGGGCCCAATGCTTCTAACACACCTGCCAGGGGGGGCAGCCTAGAGAAGATTGTCAGCATTTAGGGACTAATTTACATTTAGAGGCTAATTTAATTTGTCCCAAACGACGCAAGGGGCGGTACATTCCCTCAATTTTCTGGCGGAAACTGAGCGATTCAGGACAAAATTCAAAATTAGGGATTAACAGTGGGACGGTTTTCAGGAGGTGCGATCGCACTTGTGAAAGGTGCATGCCTCAAGTAAGCTGAGCTGCCATCCCACCGCATTCCTCACAATTCAGCATTTCAGGCAACTTTCCCATAATTTTATCTGATCAATAAAAAACTTGTTTTTTTAGCTAGAAATTATTAAGCCCTGATAAAGTGTCTACCCCAAGCTTGCCACTCTCCGTAGGATTGCATAACATGTAGCGGAGTAAGGCAACTAGCCTCCGGAATTACGACTAGGCGAAATCACTAGGCAAATTCACACAGAATCAGGTTCTCCTTCATCTACCGCATCGTCCTTCGCTTGATTTTTAGACTTGATGACTTCCTTCTGCCGGAATCTCTATTGGAGATTGCCCCGCAGGACTTCCGGTTTAGAAATCAGTGCGATTCTACTCATACATAACGAAGAGGTAGATTCTCATGACTTTATTGAAGAAAGTAGCAGTTGGTACCGCTTTTGCCGCTTCCATCACTGCTGCAAGCTTGGGCGCAAGTGCTCCGGCCCAAGCACTGGATCTCGCAGGCCGTACTCTGTCCTTTGGTGGTTCAGCTAAGCTGGAAAATGCGGGTGGTGCTATTGGAAGCAGCGCAACGCTAGTATTCGCGAATAATAAAGCGACGACTGCTGACTATGCTTTCTTTGGCATTACTGATGGCATTGGAGCATCTGATGCTAAATTTGACATTCTGAATCTTACCCTGGAGAAAACTTCAGCAACTCAATGGAAATTGATGTCTGGAGTGGCGTCTTGGCTGAGTGGTGGTGCATTAGGGAATGTCAAGTATGACTTAACATCCTTTATTCTGAACAAAATTGGCACTGATTTTGAGGCTAAGCTAGACGGCTTTTTTGTTCAGCCAGGACAAACGGTGGGTACTAATACGGATCCTAATGTCACATCTTTTACCTCTCAAGCTAAGCTGGCTATCACTGGAACCACTTACTCTGCCGATATCGCGGCTGTTCCTGTTCCAGCGCTGTTGCCTGGTGCGGTAGGCGTTGGTTTGGCGGCTCTGCGTAAGCGCAAGGCTCGGACCCTGGCGACTGCCTAGGCAAAAGAACTCCTAGAGTTCACCTCTAACCAGATTCCATGAACAACAGGGAACTCAGTTGATACGCGAATTTGAGTAAGCACCTGAGTCAGAGTAGGGGGAGATTTAGGCTCTCCCTACTCTTTTGTAGGAAAGACGGCTTTGTAGAAAGACGGTCTTGTATAGCGGTAGCCAAACTCGTTAGGACAAGCATATTTGTGCTTGCAAATCGTTCGATCCCCATAAATCCCCGTTCATAAGGGGGACTTTGCAAGAATTTGACTGAATTCCTCCCTTATTAAGGGGGGCTAGGGGGATCGAATCTATCGCATCAATGAATCAATTTGATATTACTATCCTGAGCTTGTTGGCCATCGCTATAGAAGGACGACTTTATGGTCAAACAGTCCTGTAGAAAGACGGCTGTCAGAGTACTTCTAACCTATCTGCATTTCAACCTATCTATTCTCTAGAAATCAGCCAGTGACTATTCATACTTGTATAGAGAAACTTAAGCAAATATTGCACTATAGTCTGGCCACTCGCCATCGGCGACGACTCGCACTTGCGGGATTGCTGGCCATTCTCTATCTCCCCAACTGGATCGGGGTCTTAGTAGAGGGCATTCTTAAAGGCCGATCGGATTCCATTCTCAATCTGGGATTCATTATTTTAGGCGTTCAACCGTTCCTGAAACAGTCTCCTGCATTGACCCAGTTACGCGCCGAAGAGGACGATCGCTGGACGGGTTACATTCTGTTGGTCATTGCCAGCATTGCCTTAATCATTTTCCACAGTATTTCCCCTTCCGTAACCTTCCAAGCATTTTCAGTCATGGGGTTAGTTATTGGAGCGATTTGGAGTACCTGGGGACTGGGCTTTTTCCGACGGTTTCCAGTAATCACGCTCATGCTCCTCGCTGCCACCTATCCCCATCTTTCGTTCATCACTGCCGAGGTTTTGCGGTTTGTCACTGCTCCAGACTTGCTAGAGCGCACCATGGCGATCGTGGGCAGTTGGGGTCTCACCCAGATTGGCTATCCCGCCCACGCAGAAGCCGCGATCGTGCGACTGTCTACGGGTTCTGTTTTTGTAGCTCCAGGCTGTAGCGGCTTCGACCTAGCTTTTACATTATGTGGCTTAGGATTTTTGTTGGGGCGGCTGATGCAGGTTCGCTGGCAAAAAACGCTGCTAGTTATGGGGGCAGGCATTCTGTTGGCCTGGGTCGCTAACGTGCCCCGCATCATGCTGCTGGCGATCGCATCGGTTTACTGGGGCAAGGCATCCTTTGATTTTTGGCATGGGCCGATCGGGGGACAGATTTTTGCCGGGATCGTCTTTACAGTTCACTATTATCTAGCCATGGCTTTAATTGGACAGGAGCCCCCGATCGTAACCCCAGAATCAGAAACCGCTTCTATCAATAATTCACAAATATAAATTTTTGGCAATGAGAAATCACTTTGTCAGGATTTCTACGGGGAGTCCCTGAAAGAGGAAAAAGTTATTCAGTAACTTCGCGGAATAGTGAGAGATTCACGGCAATGGCCCTCTCTTACAGGTGCAGAAACGCCATCTCTGACTAGGTATTCATGATTCAATTCACTCACCCATTGAGGTTAAACAATTATGGCGGCGTCCTCCTTGTCTACCCCTAACTATGCCAATTCCGGAACCGGAAATACTAATGCTCGAGGTTTGTGCCGAATTGTCGGTGTTGCTTGTTTGGTCGGCTTTCTCGTGGATATGGCCGTGCTGACCTTTCCTCCGGCCTTTGGCGAACTAACCTGGCGCATCGGCTTTATGCAACAGATGGGCGATCGCAGCATTATTCTGCTGTTTGGACTCGCACTGATGCTTTACTCTGCCTTGGATACGCGCACTTTGAGACGGCAACTCGCGATCGCTTGTCTAGCGATCGGCATTATTTTCCCGCTCTCCTGCGTTTTAGTTGTGCGAGATGCCATCACCTTCCAAAATATGGCTGTGAATAATATCAGCGTGCAATTAGAACGGGCCCAAAAACAATTAGCTGAAATTAAGCCCGGTGAAAATCCCCAGCTCAAAGTCACCCAAGAACAACTCCAAACGGTTGCCAAGCAGCTATCTGGGAATGCCCAAGTTGCACAGGAAACTGCCAAGAATACTTCTATCAAAACTGGACTATCCAGCGTGGGCAACTTGCTAGTTGTTGGCTTAGCGCTACTGGGTCTGGGTCGGTATGGCATGCGGCCCCCCCGTGGCTAATCACTAGAACCTAATCATCAATAGGATTGAGCTAGGGAAAGTTTTCGCTAGCTCCTTTCCCTTATTTCTAAATCCTGAGATTATGGAACGGCAAACTCTAGGTTCACACATTATTGATTGGTGTAGATATATCAGTCGAAATGGTTTAAGAACAAACCATGGATTTCTGATTCTCTGCGGTAGTATCATTCTACTGATCTATGGAGTGACTCTCTTAGTTTTTTTAGGAGATATTACAATCCACGGCAGTTCTAGTGCGTTCATGAATACTTGCTTTTTGTACCTTGGCCTAGCGGGTTTATGGAAACAGCAAGAAACATTAAAACAGGAACGCGTTTACCCCGACGATCGCATCATTGGATATGCTTTGCTGCTGACCGGAACGATCGGATTTTTCCTATTACGTTCCTCATTTTCCTTACAGGCACTCTGCGCCATGCTGATTGTCATGGGAATGTTATTAAGTCAATTTGGCTTAGTGATGATTCGCCGCCATTGGCGATTCATTGGTTTTATCATCGTGGGTCTTTATCCCAACATCATCAATCTTGCGACCCAAACTTGGAAATTCGCAACACCCCACAATTTACTCGAATTACTTATGGCGAACCTAGGTAGCCAAGGACTACGGCTACTGGGCTATGAATCGATCGCCCAAGAGCAGTTTATTAAACTGGGGCCAGGAGCCGTAGAAGTCGCTTTCGGGTGCAATGGATTCCACATGAGTTTTGTATTGGGTATGGCAGGATTTATTGTTGGTCAATTTATGCAGCTTTCTGTGCGTAAAACAGTTCTACTGATTATTGGTGGTGTGACCTTAGCATTAAGTCTCAACGTACCTCGTGTAATGATGCTAGCGATCGCATCAGTCTATTGGGGAAAACAATCCTTTGATTTTTGGCATGGTTCGATCGGTGGCCAGATCTTTGCCGGAATTCTTTTCACAATTTACTACTACTTAGCCATGTGGATTATCGATAGAAAACCCAATGTAAAAGCTAGTAGAAGTATTGTTTAAGGCTCATCAACTGACCATCGTTTGGCCAATATCTTCCGGAGCCATATTCGGTTCTAAGATTCGCCCATCCTTAAACCAGATCACCCGACGGGTACAGCGAGCGACCTCCGGCTCGTGGGTCACCATCACTACGGTCATTCCACTGGCATTTAGATTTCCAAAAATTTCCAAAATTTCATGGGTAGTTTGGGAGTCCAATGCCCCCGTTGGCTCATCTGCCAGCAAGAGGACTGGTTGGTTCACGATCGCCCGAGCGATCGCCACCCGCTGCTGTTGTCCACCAGAAAGCTGTGTGGGTTTGTTATTCAAGCGAGATTCCAATCCTACTCTGACTAGAGCCTCTCTAGCCCGCTCTCGCCGTTCCGTAGGAGGCACTGCAGCATAGATCATCGGTAACATCACATTTTCCAAGGCTGTCAGTTGAGGCAGCAAATGGAACTGCTGAAACACAAAGCCCAATTTTTGATTGCGAATATGGGCCAATTCCTTATCGGGTAAGGTTGCCACTTCTACGCCATCCAAATAGTAACGACCGGCTGTTGGCTGATCGAGACAGCCAATAATATTCATCATGGTTGATTTTCCGGAACCCGATGCTCCCATAATGGCGCAATATTCCCCAGCTTCAACGGTTAAATCAACGCCCGCCAAAGCATTTACAGTAATATCACCCATTCCGTAAACTTTAGTGATTTCTTCTAATCGAACAATTGTATTATTCATGATGGCAAATCGGTAAATCATTGATTGATTGATAGAGTTTTATCTAGAGATATTGTCCATTAATTTAAATCAACAATACTCTTATTTTTATTTTGATTGATTACTTAAACTATCAATGATCTATAGTTCTCCTTGTCACTGTCACAGATATTGCAACTATCACAGGTACTGTAACTATCATAAATCTTCTAAGCACTGCGCAGTGCCACGATCGGATCAAGTCTTGCGGCCTGTCTCGCTGGAATTACACCAAACACCAAGCCGATCGTTCCAGAAACCCCCACAGCCAAGCTAATTGCCCCTACAGAAACCGACGCCTTTAGTGGCGTAAATACGGAAACAAGATAAATCCCACTCACCCCCACCAACGTTCCCAACAAACCACCCGCAGCAGACAACAGAACCGCTTCAATCATAAACTGCACCAAAATATCCGACTGTGCTGCCCCGATCGCCTTCCGCAGACCAATTTCCTGGGTTCGCTCTGTTACCGACACCAGCATAATATTCATAATCCCAATGCCACCCACCAGCAAGGAGACTCCCGCGATCGCGGCCAACATGGCTGTTAACCCGCCTGTAATAGTTCCGACAATGCGTAGGATATCCTTTTGAGTTTGTACTGTGAAATCATCTTCATTAATAATTTTGTGGCGGAGACGCAATAAATTAGTAATTTGAAATTCCGCCGCTGGGATACTTTGCTCATCCTTGGCAGAAATAGAAATAAAAGTCAAATCTAAGCCATAGGGGGAGGTGCGTCCCGTCAAAGAGGTTGCACTCGTTGTTAAAGGAATATAGACTGCATCATCCTGGTTACTGCCCAGGAAGGAACCCTTCGCCTGCATCACCCCGACCACTTCAAAACTCACGTTCCGCAAGCGAATCTTTTTTCCGATCGGCGTTTCTTGACCAAAGAAATTAGACGCTACTTCTGAACCCAAAACGGCCACCCGCTGGCTCCGATTCAGATCATCCTCCGTTAGAAAACGTCCCTGAGCAACATCAAAATCTCGAACAGTCAAAAAAGCTGGCGTTGTACCGACCACTAATGAACTGCGATTGAGCCCACCATAGGTTAAGGTCAATTGACTTTGGCGTTGGGGAGCCACTTCCGCCACCGAAGGAACCTGCGTCGCGATCGCCTTGGCATCATCCCAGACCAAAGTTCGCGGCAAAAGGGAGGTGCGTTGCCGAGCTGAGCCCGAACCGGGAGAGACAAACAATACATTCGGCCCTAAGGACTCAAACTGTTCAGAGGCCAGTTTTTGAGCCCCTTGACCAATCCCAATCATGGCAATCACCGAAGCATTACCAATGATCATTCCTAACATTGTCAAAGCTGTTCTCAGCTTATTCGATGTCAGTGTTTTCGAGGCCATTCCTAAGCTTTCAACCCAATCCATTGCACTCCTCTCTCAATAAAGTTACTCATCTCAGTCGAGTTACTCTGCCATACACCCCAGTGAATCTTCAATCCAATGAATCTTATGGGTTCCTTCGTTGATTAATCTCAGATAGCTCAGCAAAAAACAGCAGGAACTTTCATACGTTATTTAGTCAAGATTTAGTCAAGCAAACCTAAGAGTTACTTGTCTTGGTTATCTTTAACAATCTGATCGAGCTTTTGCCCTTCTGGCAAGGTCACAAAAACCTGCTCACCCGCATTAATGCCATCCAAAATTTGAGTCTGCCCTTCTTTCTTACCATCGGGCCGTTGCTTATCTTGGGTTGCCCCGATCGTCACACGTTTAAACTGCGGCTTGCCTTTTGCATCGGGAATCAATACCCCCGTTTGTCCCCGCTTAGTCACGATCGCCACCGTTGGCACCACTAATGCCTCAATCCGTTGGCCGAGGAATTCCAGATCCGCATTCATGCCAGAACGCAATTTATTCTGGCCTTCCAATAATTTAATCCTTACTTGGAAAAATTTGACATCCCGTTCTTCGATCGCCTCTGGTGCAATCAGCCGAACTTGACCTTTGAACTTTTCCTTAGGAAACGCATCCACAATAATCTGAGCTTCCTGTCCTGGTTTGATCTGGTTAATATCCACCTCCGGCACCTTGGCAATCACCTCTAACTCACTAGCCAAAGCGATGATCGAGGTAGAAGTTGCCCCCGTTCCCGAGGCCGATGCCTGGGTTGTCGGCGTCACAAATGCTCCGACCGAAGCATAGCGTTGGGTCACGAGTCCTGAAAAGGGCGCACGAATCACCGTATCAGCAATGCGGTTTTCCACTGCCTTCAATTGAGCGATCGCTGCCGCCAATTGGGCCTCTTGAACCGCAATATCTCCCGTACTCCCTGTCTGTCCCTGCTGGCTCAAGCGATCTTGATTGCCCGCCACCTGCGCTTGGGCTTGGGAAAGCTGAGCTTGGGCTTGGGAAAGCTGAGCTCTAGACTGTCGGAGAGTCTCACGGGCATTTTGTTCCTTGCGAATAAACTCGTCCAAACTGTTTTCCGAAATTGCGCCCTCCTTCTGCAAGCTTTCTTGGCGTTGCCGCTGGCGTGTGGCAAATTCCAACTGCGACTGCGCATCCGCCACAAGACCTTGCGATCGAGAAATTTCACCTTGGGAACGCAAGACCTCTCCTTGAGATTTGCGTAGATCGGCCTCCGCCTGTCCAACCAACTCAGGCCGCGCTGGATCCTGTAACTGCACCAATCGAGCCCGCGCCGCTTCCACATTCGCTAAGGCTTGTTGGCGTTCGCGCTCCAAATCTGACGAGTCCATTCGTGCGATGATTTGTCCTGCTTTGACGTAATCCCCTTGCTCAACCATGAGTTCCATGACCCGCCCCGCACTTTTGGGACTCACGTTCACCGTTTCTCGGGGAGTCACAGTTCCACTGGCTTTGACCCGTAACGTCAGTTGTTCAGAAACCACTGGAGTCGTTAATTTACTAGTATCCAAAGCTTTAGAATTCGGTTTGAGCACCCCAAAACTGGCGATCGCTGACAAGCCAATTAAACCGATCGCTGCACCTGCGACCCACCAGATCTTGGGCGTCTTTTTGAGAGTGGTCAATGAAGGAATACGCATGAAAAAGCCCTGACGCTGGATAAGTGCTTAATTGTTTAATAGAAACTTGATCATAGAAACTTTTCTAAGTCACCAGCACAACTGTCGATCTAGGCCCTCCGCTATAAATCGCACAGCTGACAATGACAAACAATGAAATGATACATAACAATATGTTACTTATCTTAATACGATTCTTAATACAGTTAGGATCTCCTCATCTGCACGAATGATTGCCGATCGTCCTCTGCCACAAAATTCATTGCAAAACATGCCCTACAAACAGTCCCGGCTGAATTCGAATGCTAGGAGACATCTCCTAGAAAACGTTCTATTGAAATGTTCTGTTCTCTTTGCAAGTAGCGATTGATTGGCCCACAATAGGTTTAGCTAAAGACTTTGAAACAGAATTCGTTCAGTCATTTCAGCCGCTCCCTGAGGTTGATCTTAGCGAAAGAACTTGGCCTTCGTCCGGGACTTTAGTCATGCAATTGGCTCAGAAATACCACTCACTCCAGAGATTTTTTACCCATGGTTTGCCCCATGGGATCCTTGGATTCCTGCTGGAAATTTAGAGGTTGACGAGAAGGGCGCAGATTTTTCCGATCGGGATCACAGATTGGAAAGGGATAGAAGTCAGTATCATAGGCGTAGGGATGCGGACAGTCGGCAGCCGAGGGTTTCCTTGTCCAAAAATTCCCCGCGATCGTGTCTATAATGGTGCCCGATGCGATTCTTCTGCCTTTTCTAGAAACTTTTTCTACAAAAGTGCAGGAAACTGTACGGATCAACCAACCACAAGATTGCATTTTGTATCATGAAATCTTTCTGCATGAGTAACTCCTCGGTCATTTTCGTGACTTTTCCAGAGTTTCCCATTCAGATAGGATTCAGATCGAAGCATGTCTATGCTCTCCGCTTGTGACGATAGCCTATGAGTCCTGTGCCAAATCGACCTCAGCCATCTAAGTCGTCTGCATCTCAACCGAGTTCAACCGACGAGTCCTTAGCGATTTCCTCCGAGGAGATCCCGCCCGTTAGCCCCGAAACGCCAGCCTCCGGATCGGATGATAGCTCTGTACCTAAATTGGTAAAGCCACCTGCACGGCCTGTCCGTCCCGTGGCTCCCCCGCCGGAACCGGAGCCCCCCGCACCGGAACCCGTTGCTGCTCCCGAGTCCCAACCTGCGATCGCCAAAACTGAGACCAGTGTTGCAGGTGTTACGGATCCTGAGGCGTCCAGCGAGGCAATGACCGCGATCGAGTCAGCTGATCTGTTACGGATCCGCCCAATTCCGGCTCCCAGTGAACCAATGCAATATCGGGCGATCGGGTTAGTGCGGGGTTGTTATGCTCCCTCAGAAGAACAGTTCACCCGAGGAACCCTCACCACCAGCGACGGCACTGAAATTGAGGCTGTTCTGCTGGGACGGGTGATGAGTCTGGTGAAAAACCACCTTCCCCTGGATGAACCCCACCTGTGGGTCGTCTATCCCCGCACCCGCGAAAGGGAAGGAACCCTACATTTGCAAATTGTGGGCGTCTGGGAACCTGAGAATTTAAATAAGCCTGACACAGAAAGTGATGACAACGCTGAAGACATTGAAGATGTCGAAGACGTTGAAGATATTGAAGACTTAAACGAGTCTGAAGAGCCTGAAGTAACCGCTCCAGAAGCCGTTTCAGAACAGGCCAGTTCTTCGACGGAGATTAATTATCGTCCCTATGTTCCCTCCTCTGAAGTAGAGGATAACTACTTCTCCATTCGTGGCGAAATCGTTCACCATGAACCAGGGGACAAGCACATTGTTGTAAAAATTCAGCAAGTGCTTAAGAAAAAAGTCAAAGGCGATTCCACCAAGTTCTTTAAGCTCAATCTAGAAGGAAACTTAACCGGTAAAGTTCTAGGCTATTTTTGGGATCTGCATGTTCACCGGGAAGGTCAAGCCTTAGTCATTCAGGAAGGCACCCAAATTGCTATGGTGATGCCGAAGAAACGAACCCAACGACCAGATGGTCGAGGGGGTTTCCGGAGAGGCGGCGGTGGCGGCGGTGGCCCTCGGCGTCCCGGCGGTGGCGGTGGCGGCGGTGGCAGACCTAGCTTTAGGAGTGGGGGTGGCCGCAGACCAGAAGGTAGGCCAGAAGGTAGACCAGAAGGCCGACCTGCCGCACCCAGTCGGCGCGAACCAGGCGCAGCACCTCCCCCTAAGCCGGTTATCAAGAAACGAGACCACAGCGAAACGGGGGGCTAAGGCAGCCACTCTTCGTAGCACAGCAGCCTAACTGACTAGATTAACCTCTAGGAACAATGGCACCCATAGGCAAGCCTGAGTCTTTTTCGACTCAGGCTTCATCGTTTGTGCCCACCTCTGTTTTCAGACCTTTATGCCCATCTTTGTCTCAGCTTGCTAGGAATTCAACCCAACTCGTCGGCTCCAATAGGCGGCCCGACGACAAAATCTCTAATCGCATCTAACAGTGCTTGGGGTTCATCCGATCGCATCAGGTGGCCACTCGTTTCAAAAATCTGCAACGTTGCTTGGGGGATCCATTGGGCAATTTCTTCAGAAAACTCGGGGGCACAAATCCAGTCATGGCGGGCACCCAGTACCAGGGTCGGAGCGGTAATGCGAGGTAACTCAGGCCGGAGGTCAAAGGTTCGCAGAAAGCCACCAAAGGCTACATTAATTGCATCCACCGAAAAAATAGTTCGTCCCCGTCCAGCAGATCCCTCTGTCGTCTGAGGCTTTTGGGAATATAGGGGAGCCATGACTTGGAAATATTCCGCCAGTTGCGCTTCTGTTTCAAATTCCGCATTCCAGAGGCGATCGGCGATCCGTTGCTGCTCTGGGGTACCGCGCACGGCCAAAGTTGCCTTAGCTCGCTCTAGGAAGCCGCAGTGGGCAGCGGTGGCATACACCACCAAGTGAGCGACATTCTGGGGATAGCGGGCCGCATAGGCCATGGCCACCATTCCGCCGTAGGAGCCCCCAATTACGACAATTCTTTCGAGTCCAAGATATTGCCGTAGGGCTTCCAGATCATCCACATTGTGGTCGAGGGTGTAGGTCGATCGATCGCCTCTGGCCGATCGACCCTGCCCCCGGTGATCGATGTAGACCAGTTGCATGGCCTGGGCGAGGGGTGAAAAGGTGGGTTTGTAAGTGCTATGGTCTGCCCCTGGCCCTCCATGAAGCAAAAAGGCCACGGGTTTCTCGCGCATTCGATCGTCCTCGGGCACGAGCCCTACCCCTTCCACATCAAAAAAAAGTTCTGTATCCCGAATCTTGGCTCGCATGGCCAGTACTCTCCCTCAAAGATTAGCTGATGTGCTGGGGCACTGATGTGCAAAAGCAGGTCTGGTCTAGGCTCTAGTTCCCGCGCATGTCTTGGGGGATAAACACCCGATCTCGGGGTAGCTCTGCCACTGGCTCTGTGAGTAGAAAATCACCAGATTGGATCCAAGACTTTAATTCGATCGCCACTTGGCGGGAGAGGTACAAACTAGCGAGGGGAGCTACCCGCACGAGCTTGCCATCAATACTCAGCTTGCCAGACTTGAGTTGGGCGTAGCTAACCAGGCCAAAGGTTGGACGTACCCGTCGCGGAATCGAAAAATCCACGACAGGCGCGACCAAATCCTTATCCTGGACTGCACAATGGGCCACGACTTCTTCCGTCAGCACGGGTAGCGGAATGCCGACCCCCAGCATGACCGATGCTCCGTAGCCCTTGAAATAGCAGCCTCTGACCCAACGGGCATCCATTTGTTTAGCATCTCCAATCAACGCGAGGGTGGCCGCAGGACCGATCGGAGTTTCGTTCGGTAATCGCTTTTGTAGCGGAAAATGTTGTGTCCCTTCCCAGGTGACATAGCCAATTCCCCCACCCAGAAAAATGCGCGTTCCAATGCCCACCAGTTGCAGCTTGGGATCATTCAGCAGCGGGGAGATAGCCCCAGGGTTGGAATAAACTGCATTACCCAACTGAGGTTGCAGCGTCCCCAGGTAGGTATAGAGCGGACGTTCTCCACCATTCACGCCGACAATAAAGTTTTGGTAGAGGTTGCGAGGATTGAAGAGATAGAACTGGTTAATCCGATCGCGGTTGATCATCGTTTCAAAGGAACTGCGGGGATAGCAATCGGTCACCTGCCCGATCGCCCGCAAGCTCACCGATTTACCCGCAATCAAATCCTCAATCACATGCCCGCCCCCTCGGTAGCGGCGATTAGCATCCCGTGATTCTTCCTCAAGGCCATCGCTGGCACTGCCATACTCCGCCGATTGACTGGCCCCTAAATACAAATCCACTGCTCCAAAGCCAGAGTAGGCCGGAACACCATCGACCCAACATTGGCGAATTTTGATCGGCGGATCCGTTTGCCCCAGGTTTAAAATTGCGCCGGAGGACTCCATGGGTTCAAAGGTTCCCGTCGTCACCACATCGACTTCCTGGGCGGTTTGAGCCACGCCCACTTCGGCCACGCGGGCTTTGAGTTCTTCGACGGTGAGGACAACGGCCTTGCCTGTTTGAATTTTTTCGTTGATTTCGGGGATCGATCGCATGCCAATTCTGGCCCATTCCCTGGCTGATGAGTAGTGCCCCCATTATCCCCCACTGGTTCCGGAGCGCTGGTTATAAAGCCGATCGAAAAAAATTCAGAAAATATTTGACAAACTCCTTGCAAGTCTGCCATTATAGATTTCGTCGAGAGGCCGCAAGGCCAAAGACTGCGAGGGACTGTAGTTCAATTGGTTAGAGCACCGCCCTGTCACGGCGGAAGTTGCGGGTTCGAGCCCCGTCAGTCCCGTTTAAAATTCTCCTAAATAGCTGAGTTGGCAAGAGTTTTGCTTCTTTAGTTAGATGGTTGGCAAAGCGATGTCTACCTGGTCGCCGCTGAAATTTTTATTGCCGCTGGTCTTAGCAATTCTACTGGGTTTAGGAATTTACGGGCTTCAAACTCAGCGAGTTCATGAGTTGGTTCTGGCTGCTGGATCCCCAAGTGGGGAAAGCTACCTGCTCAGTCAGGCGATCGCCCAAGCCGTTGCTAAGAATCACCCCAATTTGAAGATTAAGGTCATTTCCACCTGTGGCAGTGCTCAGAACTTAGATCTGCTGGAATCGGGCAAGGTGGCTCTCGCAACGTCTCAAGCGGATATTCCTGCAGGGTCTAATGCGCGATCGATCGCGGTGCTGTATCGCGACCTGTTTCAACTGGTCGTCCAGCCCCATGCTTCGATCCAGCAAATAACTGACGTCGCTGAACAAACCATTGCCCTACAAGCGGATAGTGGAGAGCAGCGATCGTTTCAGGAAGTGACCCATTACTACGGATTAGACTCCGTTAATTTACAAACAACGCCCTGTCAGCCACCCCTCAGCGATCGATCAGATAGCTTTGAAACTCAGCAAGCCGATGGTGTTTTTCGGGTGCGCACCTTGGGTAATGACTACATTGCAATGCTAGTGCGCCAGTTCCATGGGCAATTGATTCCGATTGCGCAAGCAGAGGCTTTACAGATTAATCATCCCGCGTTGGAAGTGGCCACCATTCCCCAAGGCGCGTACCAAGGGAATCCGCCCATTCCTGCCCACCCCTTACCCACCGTTGGGGTCAAGCGTTTGTTGCTCACTAGTCAGACGTTGGATAAACGCTGGGTACGTCAAATTACGCAAACCTTAGATGAGCACCGTTTGGACATCGCCAACGCTCTGCCAGCGGAACACAGTGAATTGCGATCGCTCGTTGCCAATATTAGCCAGCCGAGCAATTCCATTGGGACTGGAATTCCGATTCATGCAGGAGCCCGTGCTTACTACGATCGCAATAAGCCGACGTTTTTCTCGTTTATTTTGGAAAACGGATCAACCTTTGTTACTTTAGGAACCCCCGCGATCGCGGCAATTATTTGGATTTGGCAACGCTTTTTAGAGCGCTTACAGCAACAGCAAGATTTAGCGGAAACCTATATTAGTCAAGCGACTCAAGCAATGGCTGAGGAAACGGAAACTGATCCAAAATTGCGACAAAAGAAACTTCGAGAAAAGCTTATACAATTAGAACAGCAATTTAACCAAGCGGCAACGGCATTAGTCAACGAAGCAATTTCCCAGGAATCCTTTCGCACATTTAACGAGGCTTACACCACAACGCGCATCGTACTAGAGCGCAGAATCACCCAGGCATCGGAAGAGTTAGCCGATCGCTACATTGAACAGTTAGTTAATTTATCCCAGCGATCGAGCCAATCTCAAGTTAACCCGTCTACACAGCCCAACCCAGCTACTGCTTCAAGGGTTCAGCACGAGGAATTAAGCAAGATTCTAGCGGCGATCGAAACCAGTTTACTCAACAAAGAAATTTCGCAGGAATCCTTCCGGACTTGCCTCGATACCTATCGCCTTGCTCGTGAAAAGATCTAACGATCGCCGACAGATTCAATCATGTCCGGTCTGCTCAAATGTGCGTTTGGGTACGGGTTCGATCGAAGGGTGTTGTTGTTCAAATAATTGAATTGCACGAAACCAGTAATATGCTTCAGATTTCCCAGGGCGGCCAAATCGAGCCTTAGCAACCCATTGCTCTGCGGCTTCTCGATCGCCGTTGAATAAACTAATCAACTTTTGTTGTAATTCAGGCGAGGCTGGAGGCCGATCGCTCAAAGCTTGAAATCGGCTTTTTCCCAATAGCACACGCAGATTGGATGGATGGCGTGAACGGCGATGTTGGTAACGCGCCTGGGGGTTGGCCGTACTTGCCGACAATTGAACCAAGCTAATCCCTACCACAATCCCAATCAGAATTCCGATCAGCAGAACGTTCAGCATAGTCATAAGAAGCATACTGATTTAGCTTTCCCATTTCTTTTGGAAAAAGCTCTACACGGCAGCTCCATGCACCGATGACTTCAACTGAACAGGCAAAACAGGAATGTACTTAGCTTTCTCAGGAGCCGATCGAACAGCCTCAAAGTCCTCCATTACCGAGAAAGACAAATTGAGCAGTTTTGTAAAGCAGGCTTGACAGGACAGTACTTTATCCGTAATCTACTCTGTCATAGCGATTGCCATGGACATCCTTCTTTGACGGGTCGGTATGAAGCATGGGGTCGCTGGGTTCCCAACAATTTAGAGCACTACCCTTCGTTGTTGACGCAACTCCGGGTAGCTATTCCCCCTCGCTGCTACTACAGCAAGGAGGCTTGATGAGGATTTTAACATCTGACCGAGCCACTCTTGTTTGTGATGTCAAACGGGGTGGCTCTAAATTTTGGGGCTTCTTAAGACCCTCATCCCCGGCCCTTCTCCCACACGCGGGCGAAGGGAGCAAGATTGCAGCAGGGATGGGGTGCACTACACCAAGGAGAAGCTCACATTATGGCGAAAGGTTCTAGCGATCGGAGCGATCGCGCGGTTCAACACGAAAAACAACGGTTACAGATCCACTTAATCGGTCATCATGACTTCATACAGGACACGATTAATCAATTCCACGCCCATCGGATTGCAGACAGGATTCATTGGAGTAAACCCATGCCGATCGTGCATTCCGACGAGCAATACATCAGCATCTTGAGTCGCGAACGGTTGCGTTAACCCTTAGCGCTAACAGTTGCAGTTTAGGGATCCCGCAGGTTGTATGGGTGGTTTGCAGTCTGTGGGTACCTAGAATTATGGAAGCTGTATCGTTTAGGTGGGTTGTTGGAGAAACAGGGGCCGATCGTGGGTTCTCCGCGTTTTTCTTTTTCTGCCAGTTCTAGGTTGAGTGCTAGGAGCTTTTCTAGGAGGTCATCGGTGAGTTTGAAGCTGTAGGTTTTGAGGGTGTGGTCGTCGATCGCTTTGTGGGGTTTGGCGAGTTGGCTGGTGGGTTCGTGGAAGTATTTGTTGTTGTCACGTTCAAGCCAGCCAATCTTCACGTTGCAGTGTTGTAATTTGCCCAAAATCACGACGATTGCGTGTCAGTAGCGTTGCTTGTTGGCTGATGGCGATCGCGGCAATTTTGAGATCCATTTTGCCCAGTCGAGGATAGGTTTTGCGAAGTTCTTGGTAGGTTGCGATCGCAGGAAAGTTAAAGGGCGCAATGATGACTTTCTGATAGTTCAAGGCGTGCTGATGTAAAAGTTGATAGCCTCGCACTTGGGCATCGAATTTTGTGGCACGGGCAATTAGGTCAAGCCAACCGCGCATTTGTTCTTCGTAGGTGATGACGGTAGTGGCGAGGGGCTATTGGTTGTGATGAGTCGTTGGACAATCGTTTTTCCATCGGCGTTACCCCGTTGAATGAGGCTCATGTAGTCGGTGTCGAACAAATACATGATCTTTATTCAAGTTCCGGGGCTTGATTTTGAGCAGCGCGCCAAGTTTGACCCAATGCTTCCATTTCATCGAATTCGGGACAGTCAGCAAATGAGCCAAATACACTAGCCCAAGCGGGTTGTAGCGGTTGGATGAGTTGTTTGATTTGGATGAGTTCGGCTTCCAGTGTGGCGATCCGATTTTCTAGTGGACGGGTGATTTCTTCGATTTGCTGAGTGGTCATGGGTGTCACTTTGGCGGGTTGTTGACATTATAGCTTTGGGGGATTGTCGGGTGCCCAGGGGCCGATGACTGGCTGGCCTTGTTTCTCCTTCTGTGCGAGTTCTAGGTTGAGTGCTAGGAGCTTTTCTAGGAGGTCGTCGGTGGGTTTGAAGCCGTAGGCTTTGAGGGTGTGGTCGTCTAGGGTTTTGTGGAGTTTGGCGAGTTGGGAGGCGGGTTCGTGGAAGTATTCGTTGTAGAGTTTGGTGATGCCCCAGCCTTTTTTCTCCATTTGTTGGCTGCGGTATTCGTGGAGTTCGAGGGCGGTTTTGCGGATTGCGTCGATTTGTTTTTGGGTGGGGGTTTGGGGGAAGGGGAAGGTTTCAAAGCAGGTGTTGTGGGTGTAGGCGATGTCAGCTTTGAGGGTTGATTTTTGGGCGTGCATCCAGGTGCGGTGGACGTTGGATGTCAGGATTCCGAAAACGTAAAAGTCATCGGATACGACTGCTTTAGTTTTATTCCCTGGTAGCCAATCAGGAGGAGATGGAACAAAAATGGCCCATTTTGAAACTTCTGGAACAGCAAAATATTGTGTAAGAGGGGCGATCGCTTTTCTCATTGCTGGGCGTTTCTCACCATATTTCCACCAATTCATTTTTGTAACTTGCCGCCGATTATTATCACGTTCGGGTTTTACGTAAGTTTTAACGTGGGCAAATGGCAATTTGTATTCACTCGCATCTTCGATTAGCATGTCATTAAAATCAATAATCCAGCGATCAGGCTTACCATTGACTTCTTGGGCCAAATTCGCACCCATTGAGAATAGTTTAAGAACATCTTGATTTTTGGAATCAGCATTGATCCAATCATTAACTTGTTGTTCAGTGACAATAAAACCTTTTCCGACTGGAATCACGCCTTGAAAGCACCGATTGAGATTCGCTGAGAGCCGAACCGCTTGAGAGACATCAGTTTCAGACTTGAGTGATGAATTGATTTGGGTGACGAGTTGGTTGTCGAGGTAGTAGAGCATTTGTGGTTGTGATGCTGAGATTGT
>MUGG01000029.1 GCA_002148405.1 Alkalinema sp. CACIAM 70d
ATCGTCAGGAAATTGATGCGGACATGGCAACTGATACGGTATGAGCCAGTATATCCTTGATACCAATCACCTGAGAGGCTATGAATA
Source organism: Alkalinema sp. CACIAM 70d (assembly GCA_002148405.1). GTDB lineage: Bacteria > Cyanobacteriota > Cyanobacteriia > Leptolyngbyales > Leptolyngbyaceae > Alkalinema. The sequence goes on from MUGG01000029.1 coordinate 88, forward strand.
TCTTCAGCCGAATATAATGGCAAAAATTACCGCGATCGGTCTACCCAATGTTGCAATTACAGGCATCACACTTGAAGAACAGGTGCAAGGCTGGCTGAAAGCAATTAAGTCCGCATCCCAAGCGCCACTCCCGCAACGAGCCGACAAGTTCAGTTGGGCTTATGGTGGCTTGCGGATGTCAGTACAGATGATGAATCAATTTGAGATTTTAGATTTTTCAGTAACTGCCTACGATCGGTTCTTGGCGTTGCGTCGTCAAGGAATTCGGATTGCGACCCATGATTTACAGATTGCCTCAATTGCGCTAAATGTTGGGAGAATCGTTGCAACCCAGAATTTGAAGGATTTCGAACAGGTTCCTGGATTACAGGTAGAGAATTGGCTGTAGCTGATGCCGATTGATTAAACCCCAATTGCGCGATAATGAGTAGATACACGGAAGGTGAAAGTTTGGATACCCCTACTTTTGTCCTAGGGAACTGTTTCCGTGAATCGAGATGGCGTAATTCACAGGTTGATTGGCCGCAGAAATAATCACTTCATAGGTTCCTGATTTTGCCGTTAAGCCCGACCAACTGGACTCACGCACATTCCGCGCTAGGAATTGATTCCCCTGCACGATCGCGAGTTGCGGTTGTCCCTGACTGGTTTTAAGCTGCACCTGCAAAAATTGCCCAGCGGAACGGGAGAACTGATAGATATGACTTTCGCCTGAATCTAGTCGGCCTTGATGATTATAGGGACTCTGATTCGTGGGAATGGAGGTGAGACGGGTCGAGAGTTGGGCCAGTTGATCCTGAGCGATCGCGTACCAAATTTGTCCTAGTTGGCGAGGGTTGAGCACTTGCCCGATTTGATTGGGAAACCACAAAAAAAATTGCGTATCAGTGATTAAACTGATGGTTGATTCACTCACTCGTTGATTGGGCTTTTGATTTAGCCATTGTTCTAAGTTCGATCGACGGTAATTGCCTAATCCTTTACGAGCTGGTTCACTTAATTTTTCAAGGGTTTCAATTAAAACTTTTAAATGATCTTGCCAGCGTTGAGCTTTACGATCGGGAATTTGCTGATGGGCTGATAGACTCGATAATTCATCAACTGCACTAATCAGCCAATCGGGATTAATTTGTAAGGCTTGAATGCGTGACTTTAGAGATTCTGGAAAAACCGTTTGTGCAATAGAGGTTTGTAGCTCCATCGAATTGGACTGCATTGAATTACCAGAGGAATTCATAGAAGTGTTTGCCATATTCTCAGAATTCTGATTGGCATTGATATCCTTTGGCTGAGCGGACTCCGTTCCACGATTTTGGGTACGAGTTTGAGAAAGCGGGTGGGTAGAGGGCTTGGGTTGAAAGGTTTGCCAAATACGCCAAGTCGCCAATCCTGATAAACCGAGAAAGGTGGCTAATAGCAGGATGAAGGAGAGATCTTGCCAAAAGGGTTGACCGGATGATTGATCGCGCGATCGCAGCGATCGCTGTCTCGGTTGCGTTGCTAAAGGTTCCGTCGATCGCGCCAGGGAACGAGTGGGAGGGCGGCGGTTGGATAGTGCAAAACGATCGTCAGCGATCGGGGGAACTTCATCAGCTACCCAAGCTCCAGGTTCCCCACGGCTGGCTAAGGTTGTGGAGGGCACAGACACAGCCGTCATGGGTTGCCCCTGGAGGGCTTCTAGGACGGCTTGGGCATTGGGATAGCGGGCGAGGGGATTGGGCAAGAGCATCCGCTTGAGCACGCGGGCGAAGGCAGGGCTGAGGCTGGCATAGACCGCTGTCGTATAGCGTTCCCAGGAGGTTGTTAGCGGCGTGGCACTGAGTAACTGCACGGCGATCGCACCGAGATCGTAGAGATCTTGATCGATCGTCGCAGGCAATTCCGGGGGGATCCAATCTGGGGAAAGGGATTCAAACCCCAACTCTAGGGCAATGTTCCGAATTTGACCCAAGTGGGTCAGGTAGGGTAACGCTTCAGTATTGGATAAAAACAAGCTGTCTAGATGGAGATTGCAATGCAGTAGGTTTTGGTCGTGCAAATGCTGGAGTAATGGCAAAATTTGCTGCAAGAGTTGCACCACTTCCGTTTCTGTAAAAGCTTCCTGGCACGATCGCCGATCGTCCAGAAGTTCGCCATAGGTTTGACCTTCAGGATAGTCGTACACAAGCCAAAAACGGTTCTGTGCCAGGATGGTGGCCTGGGGCCTGAGGATTTGGGTATGGTGTAGGGCGAGGAACGGCTGGAGGCGGGCTTGAAAGCTGCGGTATTGACTGGGAATCTGGGGCATTAAGGCGGCGGGTGGTAGCCAGTCTTCCAGCAAGCAGAGGCGATTATCCCGATCGCGATCGACGGCGGAATACTGCCAGCCAAATTCCCGATTACCTAAGTGACGCAATAGGTAATAACGATTGGCAAGTAGGGTTCCTAGCGCGATCGGTTTGAACATGACGGCAACAACGGATTTGCAATCTAGCGTGACTCCTTAGGAAAATTGCCCATGGCCTCCCCACAGGTCGCCACTGGCATAGAGAGAAAATCTTTCAACTAAGTACTTTTGTACTATAATAGCGGTAAATCTAAAATCCGATCGGATTTTCCGAAAAAAGGTATTCCAGTTCACAATTGACTAGGTGGCAAGCATCAGGGTTGGGGTGTCATCCTCAAGCCTGGCTAGTAATCATCAGTACTTGCGGGGGCGTGACATCTGGTGGGTAGAGGAAATCTAGCCGCACCGATCGCTGCTCTTTGGGCTTCAACTGAAGAGTTACCAGAGGATCAACCTGTTGCCCCGTGCGTTGCCAGAGGTGAAGATATCGAGTCACTGCTTTACCCGCATCATCCTGATAGCGCAGGCGTACCGTACCGCGAAAATAAGGAAAATCCTGGGGCGGTTGCCGAAAGCGAATTTTGCCTTGCACGAGTTGATCGTCCTTAAGCGGCGTAGCGAAGGTGATGGCGACGGTTTGGGCGCGATCGCTGCGGTTCACCAAGGGCATGGTCAGGTCATAGCGCACACCGTAGTTGCCGTGGGACTCGTAGGCCGTATCGGGATAGCGCACTACGAGGGGAGCGGCTTGAATTTGCGAGGTGCCCAGGCGTCCGCGCCGCAGGGTACTGATGGGATAGGACAGGGTTTGGCCCGATCGGGGTAAGGCTAAGGTTGTTTTGCCGGGGTCTGTGAGATTGGCTTGCCAGGTCGAGCCGATTTGTACCCCCGCCACGCGGCTATAAATCAATGGCCCACTGGTTTGATCCAAGGGGGTTGGCCTTTTGTCCCTGGGCATGGCCAGAGCACCTGTTTCCAGCAGGGTGCGCCACTCGGCTAGGGTGGGCGGTCGATCGCTGCCCTGGGCGGTTTTGGGGGCGAACATGGCTAAGCTAGCAAGGTAGACTTTGCCGCTGCTTTTCAAATTGGCAAAGCTCGATCGACCATTCACCGGACGTGCCAGCCCCTTTGTGGGAATGGGCGCATTCATCAGCAGTTGATAGCCCTTAGCAGGAATGACGACTTTAGCGGCAAATTCCGCTGTCCGCTTGCCCCGCAGCACCGCATCCACCGCGCGAATGCCGGGGCCTGAAAAAATTTCACCCGTCGGATTTTCCAGCAGCATCGGCTGCGTTTTGAAGGGGGCGTCCGGCTCTAATTGATAACTCGCGGCGGCAGGAATTTCTACGGTAACGGGTTGATTGCTGGGGTTGTAGGCCAGGATGCCGATGTAAAGAGTTTGTAAGTCCTTGGGCGTGTGGGTGAAGTGGTGAGCGAAGAGAGTAAATTCCCCTTGGAAAGCGTAATTTAAGTGAGCAGCGGGTGTTTTTTTGCCCTCCGGTGGAAAGGTAGACAGCAGAATGCCCCCTTGTTTAATCCATTCCGGACTGTTGCTGTTGAACATGGGCATCCGATCGAGGCTGCCAGGGAGCGATCGAACTTCGCCTTCTATCAAAATTTCCTTTGGTTGGGGCTTGGGCGTGGGAGAGGAGGAGGGTAGGAGGGTGGGAGAAGAGGAGGGGGTGGGCGACAGGGCACTACAGGCTAATCCTGTGCTGACGATCGTCAGACCTGTTAGGGTAATCCAGTTCCGAAATTGCATAGCAGTTTAGGTGCAAACATCCTACGCTAGATAGAATCAGTCATACACAAGAGAGTTCCGTAGGGATAATCAGGGATGGCTGAAAAAACAGCCGAGTGAGCCGAAATACAAACTAATGCTGCAAGGATAGGGAAGTTAATGTATATTGATGCCCAGTCCCTTGCTGAAGCAAGTTTAATCCAGCGAGCGGTCGGTGATTTAAGGATCCATGATTTAATCAGGTCTATCGAGGGGCACTCCTATGGCGTTTGTTATCGCAACAACCAATATGAAAGGAGGCGTGGGCAAGACAACGCTTACGGTGAATCTGGCCGCGTCCCTGGCAAGAAATCAAGGGAAGCGGGTGTTGATTGTGGATTTGGATACCCAGATCAGCGCGACGCTCAGTTTAATGCCGCCGGGAGAATTCGCAAAGTTACGCAATGATAAACGCACGTTGCGTTACCTTGTGCACCAAGCGATCGCCCGTAACCCCGATTTACCGAACTTGGCGCGGGATGCTGTAAAAAGTTACATCTGTAATGTCCCTGGTTTGAGTCTGATGCTGGGTGACATTGAAATTTACGATGAATACTTAGTATCAGAAATGTTGCACAAGCGATCGATGCAACAGGGCCGCGCGGAGCAGTTTGAGCAGGTCTGGAATGAGTTTGAGAAAAATTTAATTCGCAATATTCTAGAGCCGATTTCTGCCGATTACGACATTATTATTCTCGACTGCGCACCGGGGTATAACTTGATTACCCGGAGTGCATTGTTGGCAAGTGATTATTATTTGATTCCTGCACGACCGGAGCCGTTGTCGTTGATTGGGATTCAGTTACTGGAACGCAGAATTCATCGCTTGCGAGAAGCCCATCGAGATGATCCCAGTGTGAAGGTGGATTTGTTGGGTATCGCTTTTTCATTGTCAGGAAACTTGCTAACGGGACGTTATTACAATCAAGTGATGAAACGCTTGAATGATGACTTCAGTGAAGCCAAGTTGTTTAAAACGCGCATTCCGATGGATGTGAATGTGTCGAAGGCGGTGGATAGCTATACGCCAGTGGTGCTGAGTAATCCGGGCTGTTCGGGCGGTAAAGCCTTTCAACAGTTGAGTCAAGAATTTATGCAGAAATTAGCGACTTCTGCCCGTGTGAATGAACCTCCTTCTCAGTTTGCTCTTTCTAATTTAGAGTAAAGAGACCGGGGTGATTGTTCGATCGACCATGGTTCACAATTGTGCACTTTCAACTGGCACATTGAGAATTAACATTGAAACCCACACAGCCGAAACCTAAATTTCTGTGCTCTGGGGGGGGCAAGTTAGCGTAATGAAGATGTTGGGTGAGGGGTTCGCGGTTTCGGGTAGCATGGAAGCGCTAGTTTCGTGTGATAGGTTGCAGATTTCCCATGACGATCGCGCCTCTTTCTTGGTCTGAACTGGAAGCCTTGACGGATTTTCAACTGGATTATGTCAATGGCCCGACGAATGCACAGTCGCGGTTGCGGTTGTTTGGGCAGCCGGAGTCGGCGGTGCGGGTGACGTTGTACCGCGATCACCATGCTTGGTGTCCCTATTGCCAAAAGGTGTGGCTGTGGTTGGAGGAAAAGCAAATTCCCTACCGCATTGAAAAGGTCACGATGTTTTGTTACGGGGATAAAGAGCGCTGGTATAAGCAGAAAGTACCTTCGGGAATGCTACCGGCGATCGAATTGGATGGGCGGGTGATTACGGAAAGTGATGATATTTTGTTAGCGTTGGAACGGGTGTATGGGCCGCTGGGTCTGGGGATGGAAGATCCGCAGGTGTTGCCGTTGCGGCGGTTGGAGCGCTTGTTGTTTCGGGCGTGGTGTAGCTGGTTGTGCTATCCGGCCCGATCGCGGCAGGAGGACGATCGCAGTCGATCGCAGTTTGTGGCGGTGGTGCAGGAGGTAGAGGCGGCATTGGCGAGGACACCGGGGCCGTATTTTCTGGCGGAGTTTGGCACGGCGGATGTGATTTTTACGCCCTATGTGGAGCGGATGAATGCCAGTTTGTACTACTACAAGGGGTATTCGTTGCGGGAGGAGAATCCTCGGTTGTCGGCTTGGTTTGATGCCATGGAGACGCGATCGACCTATCGGGGGACGCAGAGTGATTTCCATACCCATGCCCATGATTTGCCACCACAGATGGGGGGCTGTTACGGCAATGGCTCGGTGGAGATGCAGGCGGCGCAGCAGCGGGTGAATGGTGGGCCGTGGTTGGGGCTGCCGGATGTGACCTATGCAGAACCGGAGAATGCACGATCGGAGGCGTTGTTTCGGGTATTGAAGCATCGATCGAAGATTATTCGGGTGAATCCGGCGGAGGATGGCGCGTTTGAGGTGGCGTTGCGCTGTGCGTTGACGTATTTGATGACGGGGGAGCGTTGTGTGCCGCCGCAGGGGATGGATTCGGCGTTGCGGTATTTGCGCGATCGCATTTGTGTGCCGAGGGATATGTCGATCTATGCAGCGAAGCGGTTACGGGAAGCGCTGGAGACAACGGCGGCGCTAGTGGGCGATCGACCGGGGGTACCAATTCCGGTGAAACATCGTCGCGATCAGGATCCGATTAATTTTGTCAATGCTGGGGGGTAGGATTGGATGATTGCCGGGGGTTATTCCTGGCTGGGGGGTTGGATGGCCCGTAAAATTAGCCAACTGGAGAGGGTGAGCCAGAGGAAGGCGAGGATGTAGGCGATCGTCATCATGCCTTTGATTTTGTCGGTGAGGTTTGTCCAATAGGTGGAGTCGTAGGTCAGGCAGAGCGCCCCGACCACTTGGCCGGATTGGGTTTTGATGGGGCCGTAGATGGAAACCCAGGTGCCGAATTCGTTTTTGTAGGGGGTGAGGTTGATGACAACATCGGTCAAGCCCTGTTCCATTTCGCTGAGGTTGTCGGTGATGAAGCTGTGGTAGGGGGAGGCTTGGGCGGGGTCGGTGATGCGGTTGAGGTCGCCGACCATGATCAGTTTGCGATCGGCGTTGCGGGTATAGGTGGCGGGGAAGGCTTTGGGGGCGATTTGGTGGACGGTTTGTAACCAGGCTTGGTGCTCTTGGTAGAGGGGGTTGGTGCTGGGTTCGGTTTGGCCGGGGGCGAGGTTGAGTTGGCTGAGTTGGGCGAATTCGTCGCCGTCAATGCCTGCGAGGGCTCCGTCGAGGGTTTCCTCCATGGTTTGCTCGACCTGTTGTTCGGCGATCGTGCTGATGCGCCAGTAGATGAGGGTGAGTCCGGCGGCGACGAAGAGGAGGTTAGCGATGACGGTGGTGAGGACGACGATCCATTTAGCTTTTTGGCGGGCTTTTAGGGCGGTGGTGCGGGCGTTGAGGCTGGCGGTGATGTAGGCGCTGTGGTTGGCGGTGGGGCGGGGTTGTTTGCTGATGCCTTGGCTGAGCCAGGTTTGGGCGTCGGCGAGGTCGGTACCGCGCAGGAGGTAGCTGGGGTCTTGGTTGCGGTGTTGCCATTCGATCGATCGCAGGAGGAGGCGGGTGTGGGCGCGAACGTAGTCGAGGTCGGTGTCGAGGGCGGTGATCAGGTCTTGGAAGGCTTGCTGGAAGTTGTCGGTTGCGCGGGCGAAGATCCAGTTGTGTTGGGAGATGCAGCGGTGGACGTTGGCCATGTCGAAGCCTTCGCGCCAGAGGAGGGGGAGGAAGCGTTTGTTGTGTTTGGCGGCGTGGTCGATTTCGTCGCGGCAGACGCTGGAGAGGACGGAGTCGGGGCTGATGATGAAGACGAAGCTGTCAGCGGCTTCGATGCCCCGTTGGATGGATTTCCACCAGTCTTCGCCTTTGTTGATGTCGTCCCAGTCGATCCAGGGGTCGCGGCCTAGGGCTTGGAATTGGGCGACGAGTTGTTCGACGAAGGCTTTGTCGCGGCGGGAGTAGGAGATGAAAACGTCGTTTTTGCTGACCCAGTGGGTGGGCGGGATGGGGTCTGGAGTGGAGGGGCTGGGCTGTCCCATGGTGCGATCGCGGATCAAGTTCAGGAATTTCCGCAGTATAGCAAGGGGAAATTGGGGGGGTGGAAATCTTTGATAAATCTACAGGGCAGGGGGGGCAAAAATGGTACTGGATCGAGCGTCCAGACCTAGGGATTTTAGTGGGATTTTAGTTGATTAACACCACTAGTACAATAGAACGAATCCTCTTGTAAATTAGCGAAAGTATGCGTCGTGATGCAATTTTTTATAAATTGTTCCAGCAAGCTCCCAGTCTGCTGTTTGAACTATTGGACGCGGTACCAGAAACTGCCAATTCTGTCATGCAGATACGACGTGAACGCTATCGATTTGAATCAGTGGCGGTGAAAGAGCCGACGTTTATGATCGATGGGGTGTTTTTGCCTCCAGAAGATGAGCCTGAAGGGGTAGTCTTTTTTTCTGAGGTTCAGATGCAGCCCGATCGCAGGCTCTATGAGCGAATGTTTACAGAGTCGATGGCCTATTTTTATCGCAATCGAGATGCATTTTTTGATTGGCAGATGGTGGTTATTTACCCGTCGCGATCGATGGAACAGTCTGAAACCTACCCCTATCGGGCATTACTGAACAGTGATCAGGTGCATCGGATTTATCTGAATGAGTTGGGCGCGATCGAACTTTTGCCGTTGGGGGTGGCGACCATGGTGCTGACGATCGAAGAGGATGCAACTGCACCAGAGAAGGCGAGGATGCTGATTGGGCGGGCGAACCAGGAGATTACGGACTTGCCTATGAAACGAGGCATAATAGAAATGATCAGTACAATCATCGTGTATAAGTTTACGAATTTATCGCGGGAGGAAATTGATACGATGCTAGGCACTAAATTGGAAGAAACCAGAGTCTTTCGGGAAGCAAAAGAGGAGGGGCAGCGATTGCTTGTTTCTCTTCAGTTAGAACAAAAATTTGATGCGTTATCTGCCTCCCTTAACGATCGAATCAATGCCTTGTCGCCCGACCAGTTGCAAGCTCTAGCGATCGCGCTGCTCCGGTTTGAATCGATTGATGACCTGACAAATTGGATAGATCATCAGGGGTAGAGCGATCGATGACTTGAAATGGCGATCGCGGATCAAGTTCAGGAATTTCCGCAGTATAGCAAGGGGAAATTGGGGGGTTGGAAATCTTTGATAAATCTACAGAGCAGGGTGTTTTAAGGGGCAGTGAGATCGGATCAGTGGGGTTAAAATGGGTCATGGTTCGCTTGATGAATGGGCCATGACCTTTTTGCTCTGCTGGATTGGTTTTGGGCGAAGGAGAGGTTGCTGATGGTACAGGTTCCAGACAAAACAATCACGCTGGAGACGTTTCTGAAGTTGCCAGAGACAAAACCCGCGAGTGAGTATATTGATGGGCGAATCATTCAAAAACCTATGCCGCAGGGAAAGCACAACAAACTACAGGGCAAGCTGGTTACCGCAATTAATCAGCTTGTTGAAGATCAGAAGATTGCTCTGGCTTTTCCAGAATTGCGTTGTACTTTTGGTGGACGATCGATTGTTCCGGATGTTGCTGTGTTCGCTTGGGATCGAATTCCTGTTGATGATAATGGCGACATCGCTAATGTCTTTCCGCTATGTCCAGATTGGGCGATCGAGATTCTTTCCCCTGATCAAAGCCCGACCAAAGTTACTGGAAATATTCTGCACTGCTTAAAACATGGGTGTCAGATGGGATGGCTGATTGATCCAGCAGAAAAGTCTCTCCTCATTTATCCATCGGGACAACAACCCGAGTTTTTACAAGAAGCACAAGATGCTTTACCTGTTCCCCGTTTAGTTGCTGACTTGCAGCTCACGATCGCTGATGTGTTTGGTTGGTTGAAGCTGTAATCTTTCGTTTTGAGGCAACCAATAGGACAATCTGATCTTCACTCGCCAGCCCTCCAATCCCCCTAAATTCCCGCGCTTTAGCGAAGCCATGCCGATAGGCTATACGCGCCGCTGCGCTAGAAAAAAGGGGGACTTTGAGTCAATCAAGCAAAAAATAGAAATTCTATGAGATTTTCTCCTATTTCTTCCTATTCCCCTTAATAAGGGGGGCTAGGGGGGATCGGATCTGTAGCATGGATAAATCAATTTGATATCACTATCCTAAATTCATGGGCCATGGCTATAAAACAAGGTACGATCGCACTGGTTAGGCAAGCTACGAAGACTTAAACGCTAAGCTGAAACCAAGCTCAATACAGACTGCTTTCTCAATTTCTTCCCAATAAACTTCTTCTAAAACACCCTGTTTATTCTTAATCCTCTGAGCATCTACAGCCCTCAATTGACTTAAATTGATGTGCCGATCTCCATCGAGTCCATTCTGCGTAGTTGGTTTAACATTCACAACGAATGGGTAAGTCCTTGTTCCAGGCAACAATGGAGCAACTATTGTTGTTGTCCCATTTTGGTTGCCAATATCATTTTGCAGAATTAGGCAAGGGCGTTCTTTATCGGTTTCATGACCAATAACGGGTTTCAAATCGACCCACCATATCTCTCCTCGCCTGTAGGTTAAGTTTCCGTTAGGCATTTAAACCATCACCTGCTGCAATATCCCAGACAGAGATTTCTTCCTGGAATTCTGGGTCATTAGCCTGAGCTTTATAAGCATCTTCTAGCTCTCGCATGAAAATCCTTTTCTTCTCTTGCAAGAGAACATTATTGATAAAGCTGCTACGATTGCTTGCCAGCTGATCTACAAAATCTAGAACTTCGTCATCCAAGGTGATACTAACTTTCTTACTCATGGCTGTAAGCCGACTGCGACAGCTTGGTAGGATTACATTGTCATACTAGTTAATCCTACCTCAGTTGTCAATGATGCCGCATCTAAACCAATTGGTGAGTAGCCTGAGATGCCTAATGAAGCGATCGCGCAAGCTATGGGGCGATCGCTTTCCGAGGTGGAGGGCTTTGCCAACGAACAAGTCCAAACTCTGCAAGTACAGGTAGAACAAAATTCAGGTAGAACAAATTTGCTGAACTGGTGGGCGGGGTTCGGGGTGTTTCAAAAATGGTAATGGCTGGGGGGGGTTGGGGTGGCTGGGGCCATGATAGAAGGGTCTTTCTCTATCCCCCGGTGATTATGCGGTACTTCATGTCTTCTCGGATGGTGCGGCGGTCTGGTGTTTGGGCGGGCTTGGTGCTGGGAATGTTGGCTTGCGTTGCGTCTAGTGCGTCTTCCAATGGGATTGCCAATCGAACTTCCAATGGGATTAGCAATGGGTTTGCTAATGGAATGACTGATGGGAAGGCACCGATCGACCGATCGACCGTCACAAGTTCGCCAGTCGAGAATGCTGCGATCGCGGGGCAGGTTCCGGTGGGGGTGTTGGAGCAGTTGCGGCAGGATGCGATTGGGCGGTGGGGGTTTCCGGCGTCGGGGAAGGTGGTGCGGACGGCGGCGGCGAGTTTGCGGGATATGGAGGGGGTGCCGTGGATTTCGGCGCGGGTGCCTCGCTGGAAGGTGACGTTGGAGGGGGCGGGGCAGCGGGTGGTGTATGTGGCGAGTGAGGGGTCGTTTGTGCTGGTGCGGCGGGAGGGGTTGGAGTTGCCGCAGGGGTTACCAGCGCAGGTGCGGGAGGCGGTGCAACGATCGGCGGCGCAGTATTGGGCGTTGCCGGAGGGGGGGCCGATGGTGGGGTCGTTTGGGGCGAAGTTGCATCCGAGTCAGGTGATGGTGGGGTCGGCGGAGGCGGTGACGTGGAAGGATGGGTGTTTGGAGTTGGGGGTGCTCGATCGAAATTGTGGGAAGGAGGCGGTGGCGGGCTGGCGGGTGACGGTGGCGGGGGGCAGGGAACTGCCGGGGCCAGCGGCGATCGCGGTGCCGCAGCCGGTGCCGATGTTGACGTTTCGGGTGGATGGGACGGGGCGGCGGGTGCAGCCGGATTTGCCGGAGTGGGCGGGGCAGTTGGTGGTGAAGACGGCGACGGAGTGGGGGTTTGGTCAGGGGAAGGGGCGGTTTTTGGGGGCGGCGGTGGTGAATTGGCCGAAGGGTTGTGAGCAGGTGCGGGGGTTGCCCTATCCCTGTGATCCGATTCCGGGGAGTGGCTGGCTGGTGAAGCTGGAGCAGGGGCTAAGGCGCTGGACGGTGCGGGTCGATCGGGAGGAGCGATCGGCGGTGTTGTTGCAACGGGAGAATCCGGTGTTGGAGCAGACTTTGGGGTCGCGGTTGGCGATGCAGGTGAAGATGTTGGCGGGGGGGCATTTGGAGTTGTTGTCGGAGCAGGTGTGGATTACGCGGGTGGAGGCGCGGCGGTTTGGGGGGTGTTTGGGGTTGCCGTTGCCGATCGAGGATTGTGGAATGGGTGAGCAGGGCTATCGGGTAACGGTGGAGGGACGATCGGGGCAACGGCAGGTGTATCGGGTGGGGGAACGGTTTGGGATTCGGACGGAGGCGATCGGGGGATTGCCGGTGAGAACGGATCGGTTGCCGTCTCGGTTAGCGCGGGTGGTGTTGCAGGATGCAGGTGCGCGATTGAAGTTGCGAATGGATGGGTTACATATTCGGAGTTTTGAGGAGGTGACGGAGTGTTTTCGATCGCCGACGGCTGCGCCGAATGAGCCTTGTTTGACGTGGGTGACGACGGATCGGTTGCGGGTGGTGGTGACGAATTTTCAGGAGGATTGGGTGTATGAGGTGAACCGCGCGGGGAAGGTGTTGTCGGTTCAGCGGTTGATGGGGAAGTTGAACGATCGACTGGACGATCGGTTGATTGCGGGGGTTAGGCTTCGCGGTGCAGGATGCTGATGTATTTTCCGCTGGAGTTGGGGATGGGGGTGGGGATGCTCCAGCGGATGCGATCGCTGAAGCGGAGGGCGTGGAGTTGGTTGATGGTGCTTTCGACGAGTTCGCGGTGGCCGATGAGGTGGATGTCGAGTTCTTGTGGGTTAGGGGAATCGAGGCGACGATCGTCGCTGGAGCCTGTGAAACACATGGGAGCTTCTCCTGGGGTGTGGATTGGGAGGAAGCCCAAAAAGTTAGAGCCACCCCGGACGCATCACGAAACAGGGTGGCTCGATCGAATGTTAAAATTCTCAGCAAGCCGCCGAGCTGGCATGAACAGCTTGGGGGTTAGCTACTCAGGGTTGTTCGCTGCAACTCTGGGTGGCGCTCTATTTTTTTGGGTTTTGGCGCTTGTTGCGGGTTGGAACCGGATGCAACAAGAACTTAAGTTAACAGCCTAGAGAGAAGAATTCGGTTTTGTCAATCCCTGTTTCAAAACTTTGCATTTGCTGATCCACCTGGTTTCCTCGCGCTAGGCGATCGACAGTTCTCGCAAAAAGTAGAAGCGATCGGGAACTCTAGCTAGTGCAATTCTAGGCTTGCGGTGTTTGGTTGAGTTCTTCCTGTAGGTGCTGCACGGCTTCGATGGATAAGCCAGTACCACGGGCAACGAGGTCAACAGACATACCTTCTCTGAGGAAATTCAGAGCGATCTCGCGAGACTTTTCTTCCTGGGCTTCTCTTTTGAGCGATCGATAAACCGTAGATTCTTCCATGATGTTGTTCGATATATCCGCAAACACAATCCCATTATTTGCAGAATTCAAGCGCGATCGACAATTCTCGCAAAAAGTAGAAGCGATCGCCAATCCTAGAGACTGAAAACTGTTTTGAGAACTTTGATATGCGATGTCTCAAAACCACAATCGAGTTTTGTTAAAGGATTAAGGCTTTTCCACTTCGTTTTAGGTGCTGCAAAAATGATATCTGCAATTGTTTCAGGTTCAAATTTATCGAATCCACCAATCCGATAATCAGTTAAGTATTTTAAGCGTTCAAGGATTTCTTCATGAGAAGCTTGTTTGATACTGATAATTTCAGGAGGTGCAGGAGGTGGAGGTGGCGCATCAATAAAAAAGACTGAATTGAGTGCATCCAGTTTTTTGCCTTTTGTAATCCCACACTTCAGTTTTGGAATTGGGCTGAAATCTTGCCAAGCCGAGCGATCGGCAGCTTCTATCCGATTCACTGCTACAGTCAAATCGACCCCTTTTAAGGGATTTTCTGGACTTGCGGCAAGATGTCTTAAAGCCGCAAAAATCATATCTCTAGATGCGGTTGCAAGATTGATTCTGGGCGTTTTCTCACGGGCAAGAAATTGAGTTTGGTCAATAATTTCATCATCCGGTTGAATGATGATGCACCAAACTTTTTCAAGATCGGCGTGTTGAGCTACAGCAAAAATAAAGTGATTACTAACAACTTCGTATTGGTAGTCTCCCACTTCTTTAACAATTAAGGGAATCCAGTTTCGTCCATCAGTTTCCTGAAGGCGTGCAGCAGCAGCAGTAACCACAAACTCAGATTCACTACTCATTTCTGAGGATTGAAGACTTTCTAGGGGCAAATGCATCAGTTGCCCAACATAATCAAACTTGCCCATTACAGAAAATACTCCTTAGCTAATCCCAGATAGTGCTCAGCTACAGTTTTGTGGACGAAAACAGCTGGTAGATTGACAAACGCGGCATTAGCAACGGATGCATAGGCAGGAAGATGAAAAATGAAAGTGCTTTTGTTTCCTTTCGTGGCTTTGGGCCGGAAATAAGGAAGAAGCTGATCATTTTGAGACACGATTTTGTCGATTTCCTCCTCAGCTATACGACGTGAATGTTCTGTGATTCTTTCTCCATTGAAAAATATTGGTAATGCAACAGGGCCACCATCCCGCCGTTCCTTCTGAATTTCTGGAATGAAGTCACGAATCACCCTAACAGCATTGTGTAATGATGTCAGTCCATTGTGCTTAGAAGGAATGAGGACAACATCAGAAGCATAGACTCCACTCTGACTAAAAAATAGCCACTGAGTCGGACAGTCAATCAAAATGTAGTCATACGAATAAGTAAAAATATTCAACAAATCCCGTAAGCGCTTAATGCCTCTCTGAATACTTGCATGGAATTCACTGTTTATAAAACGATCCATTCCATTATCACAAGGAATAACATCAAATAAATGAGCTGTTTTCCCATTGCGATCAGTAACACTAAAAGATACTACTGCCTTACGAATATCTAGCTTGGTATCGATTAGACATTCAGATAGAGTAACTTCCCCAGAAGACACATTTAATGACTGACTAGAATCGGCTTGAGAATCAAAATCTACAACAAGAACTCGTTTACCTTCTTTCCTTAAAATTGCCGCAAGATTAATTACGGTTGTGGTTTTGCCGACTCCACCTTTATTATTGTAAATGCAGATAGAGAGGGATCTAGGGGGTTTATCAATCAATTGTTTTATATGACTAATAATTCCATGAATATTCTCCTTTTTGATTAAGAGATTTGCAGTTGCAGGGATTACAATTTTGCCATGGCGACGAAAAAGCTGTATGTGGGTTGAGTTAGTAATGATTCCCCATTGAGCAGTAACACAATTAGGTGCCAGTAGATATCTTATGATTTGTGCCTGAGTATCACGGTATGCAGGTGTACCACATGACAAATTAATTCTTGCCCCAGCATTTGTTGCCCGACCTTTCACCTCTACTAGTAAATAAGGGTTTGTCTTAGAGAATAAGAACGAACTTTCTCCTGGCTTATGCCTACGAGCTGCAAAATCAACGCAATCTGCTCCCCTACCAGTATTGAACTGTGGACATTCATCCCCTCCACCAAATCCTAGTCCCTGAAATAGTGAAGGAATAAATTTACTACTAACAGTTGCTTCATTAGCATTGGGGGGAATATTATCGAGGATTATATCCCAATCAATTTGACTGGTATTCTGCATAACATTGCCTAACGAGCTATTCACTACTAATGCCTCAATCACAAGAAGTCTAGAGTGTTGAAAACAGTTAGTGTCTTGATAGCTTTGAAAGCTACAAGCATTGTTAAATCTTGCTATCAACACCTCTAGCAATCAAAAGCATCGACTAAATTCAATGTGACTGTAACTCGTCAAAGAATTTAAAATATTGCCTCGGCGCAAGTCCCTAGCCGACAACAACAGCAGGATTCGCACCCGCATTCCCAGATCATGCTTCGTCGTCATAACAAACCTAATCGATCGTCGCTAAATGTCTAACACAGAGCAGCCAAAACCAAAAACCAAAAGAACGTTTTAAACAGCGGGTAGAAACACACACTTATCGATCGAACTGGCTTCGTTGAGAACCACCCTCGATCGACCTGACTAAATGTACCCAGAACGGCACACTACTTATTCTAAAGAAAAAATACCTTGACGGAAAGCAACTTTAGAAAATTACCTAAAAATTACGCAAAATTTCCCTAGCCACCACAATCCCTTCACACTTGCAGCCAAATCTCCCCAACTTCTCCCCAAAAACCTTACCCTTTCCTTACCTTTTAGAGCATTAGTCACACTAACAACCCCAACAACTTAAAATCCCCGATCGCTCAAACTCTTTAAAAAGAAAAAATAAACAATTACTCATTAGCCAATTCTTAGCATTTCCTCATCCTCAACAGCCCCAACCTCCAAACCACCGATCGATCCAACACCCACAAAAGCCCGCACCAGATCCAACAGACAAATTCTCAACAATAAATTTATCCACCAACCCACCAACAGCGCATAAGTCCCCCCAGCCCCTTAGCTACAAAACCCCATGAACACAAATCGAGAACCCAAGCCCCCACCCCCCAGCTAAAACTTCCGGCCTCAGGCGAGGCAGAAATGCATACCCTGCCAAACCTCCATGTGGAAAGTCACCAGAGCCGACACCCACAGCCCAAAGGCCAATATCTCGACAGTTAATTCACTCGCAGAATGACAGCGCACAAATCATAACAGCGCATAAGTCCCCCAGTCCTCTAGTTAGAAAACCTCATGAACACCAACCTAATGTCAAAGCCCTCACAACCCACCACCCAGCCGAAACTCTTGACCTCGGGTGAAGGAGAAACGCACACCATGCTGACCCATACCTTCACCTGGAAAGTCACAGGAGACGATACCAACGGTCAATACGCGATCGCAGAAGTCACAGATACCGAAGGTGGCAGCGCACCCGTCCACAGCCATCCCTGGGAAGAAACCTTCTACATTCTGGAAGGCGAAATGGAAGTTCAAGTCGGTGAGCAAACCCAAATTCTGGGAGCCGGAGCCGTCATTCACATCCCCGCCAACACCATTCATGCATTTCGCATCTGTTCTCCAACCTGCCGCACCCTCATCAGTCTGGCACCCGCATCCGCAGCAGAATTCTACTGAGAAACAGGCGAAAAAATTACCAGCCTACCCCCCGATCCGATCGCCTTTACCGAAATCTGTACACAGCATGATGTAGAGATTTATGCCGCATAGCCACCTTCAACAAACCACTAAAACTTCACTCAACCAATTAACTCACCGGAGAATCGTCATGGTATCTACTCAAATCAAAAAACCTGTACTCAAAAATGGTGCCACTGGCGCAGATGTTAAGGAGCTACAACAACTACTTAATGCCAATACCCTTAATCTCAAACTTCAATTAAAAGTCGATGGTCAATTCGGGCAAAAAACACGAAACGCTGTCGCTATCTTTCAGCATCAAGTCTTTCAAATTGCCGATGGTATCGTTGGCGATCGCACCTGGCGCGCCCTCTACAAAAGTGCTCCAGTCGATATGCCCACCCTCAAGCGCGGCTCAAAAGGCGATCTCGTCGCCCAAATCCAACAATCCCTAAAAGCAGGCGGCTTTAACCCCGGTATTTTTGACGGAAATTATGGCCCTCAGACCGAAAAAGCTGTCGCTAATTTTCAGCGTGCTCAAGGTGCACCTGGAAGCGGCGTTGTAGACGAAGAAACCTGGTATCGGATTAGCAAATTTATCCGTCCTCAGCTTGATATCGAAGGCTGTTCGCGGTAAGCCTGTTCGCGCTAAGCCCTTTCCCAAATTCGACCCATCAGACTACAAACACACCGAACACCCCCAACCACAGATTCAGGAGAATTATTGATGTTGCACCACATTTCGATCGCCGTCAATCAGCCCCAAAAAGTTGCTGAAGTCTTAGCTGAAGTTTTTGCCAGCACCGCAAAAGTCGCCCCATTTCCGCCCCATCCCGGCAGCTACATGGTATTTGCGGGAGATGAATTTGGCACAGCCATTGAGTTATACCCCATGGGAACCGTTATCGTCCCCGATGAGACACAAGCAGGGTTTCAGCAAACGCAGAACGCTTCCCGCTACACCCCATTCCATGCGGCCATTTCCGTCCCGATCGAGTTAGAAGCCCTTCAGCAAATCGGGCAGCGGCAGGGCTGGCACGTTCGCGATTGCGATCGGGATGGCCTCTTTCATGTCGTTGAATTTTGGGTAGAAAATCAACTGATGCTGGAACTGTTAACACCCACCATGGCAAAAGCTTATTTACGGCTTTTCGAGCCTGCCAACTTTGAGGCCAACCTCGCACAATTCATGGCATTCTCGGCTGAGCCAGTTCTCGCCTAATCCCCAATCAACTCGTCATTGCAACCCCTGACGCCTCCCCAAATCCCCCTGGCCTGCGAACAGCAGGCTAGGGGATTTGAAAGAAGTTGACTGAATTCCCTCTTGTTAATGCGAGTTTGATATAGCTGTAGCCCAGATGATTAGAACACTCTTATCTTCACTCGCCAGCCCTCCGATCCCCCTAAATCCCCCTTAAAAAGGGGGACTTTGAGTTAATTAATCAAAAAATAGTAATTCTATTAACTTTTCTCCTGTTTCCTCCTGTTCCCCCTTTATTAAGGGGGGTTAGGGGGGATCGAATCTATCGCATTCACAAATTAATTGGCTATCACTATCCTAAGCTTGCTGGCTAGTGCTATGTCTTCAAGGCGATCGCAAACAATCTCACCCCAAACACCCCTAACCCTCAGCCTCGCTCTCCACCCCCCGCCACACCTGCCAACCCAACCCCATCATTCCAATCCCAAACAGCACCGCTCCACACTCCGTCACCCCATTCCCGATCGGCCCCTGACTCAAAAACAACGCCCCCAGCCAAAACAACGGCGCACCGATCGCCAACCCCAACCCCGTCAGCCCAGACCATAACCCCGATCGCCAACCCGTAACCCCCAACACCCCAAACCCCACCGAAAACACAAAAATCCCCAAAAACACCAACCCCCGAAACACCAACGCCGGAGCCTCGATCGACGTCTCCTCAATCAACTTGATCAATCCTGGCGCATGCACCGCCAACTCCGGTACCACAAACGAATCCCACACCGCGATCGGCAACGACAACACCAATCCCAAAAACGCCAACCCATAGCCCAGCGCCACCCAGCGCCCCCGCATCCCCAACCAGCCATACAGCGGCACCCAACCACACACCATCAGCCCATAGGCCAGCAACCACGCAACATGCACCGGAACCCAAATCGGCTGCATCGCACCCACCGCATCATTCGGCGGATGCAAAAACATAAATCCCCCAAACAACACCCCCGCCACCAGCAACAACAACCCACTCCAACGCCCACCCCGCAACCCTTCCATAGCAAATCCTTCCCACTTGTGCCCATCACCAGGCAGAACAAACAGGAATACGTCCACGATCGAACTTTGGATCTCTACCCACCCCAAATCAGATAAGCTGCATTAGGTTTCCGTCAGCCAGCAAAATTGAAACCCTTCCAGCACAATGCCTCGATCGTCCTGGTCAGGTTTGCGACCACTGTACAAATCAATCCACTGACCATACAGATTAAACCCAGCCAGCCTCAGCGCCTCCAACTCGATCGACTGAGGCTGCGCATTAAAATTAGCAATCACTAAAACCTTCTCCGATGGTCGCTGATGATTGAACCGAGTGAAACAGAGCAAATGCTCATTCTCGATCGTCAGCAACTCCCGATTATCAAAATCAGCAAACGCAGAAATTTCCTTACGAATCGCAATCATCTTCTTCATCGCATTGAAAATCGTATGTTCAACCGTGCCCTGTTTCTTGCGTAATGCAGCCTTTTCCCAATCGATTTTCGGTCGATGCACCCAACGGTTATCATCCCGCTTACTGGGATCCTCAGCAAAGCTGTAATCATTCAACACCCCCAACGCATCCCCGTTATAAATCAGCGGAATCCCCCCAAACGACAGAATGATGCCATGCAGCAAAAGAATTCTCCCGATCGCCGCCGCAATCAAATCATCATCACCCACTTCCAACGCTGCTTCCAGCCCCACCAACGAAGCCAACGACCCACAGATCCGCGCATCGCCCGTCGCCTCATTGGGCATGAACACTAATCCCCGCGCCGAAGCATCAAACCGACCACTAAAATAATCCACCAAAAATCGTCGATGTGCCCTTGGCTCATAGCCCACGGCCCGAATATCGTGGTCATCAAACCCAAACCCAATATCATCATGACACCGGACATAATTCAGCCAAGTCGCCCGTTCTAATTTATTCGGCAAACTTTTCACACCCTGGTAGAGCAGCTTGGCATTTTGTGTCGCAATACCATCCCACAACAGCGCCATCAGCGTTGCATTGTAGGCAATTTCACATTCCTTCGCGACGATCGCATCTTCGCCAAAATACTTAATCACCTCAAAGGGAGCCACGATCGCTTCTGCAATAAACAAGACACCGGGCGCAGTCACCTGGCAACAATCCTTCATCAACTGCAACAGCAAATGGGCCTTGCGTTCATTCTGGCAAGAAGTCCCCATCTTCTTCCACAAAAAAGCCACTGCATCCAGCCGCAGAATATCTACCCCTTGATTGGCCCAAAACAGAATAATATCCAGCATTTCAATAAAAACAGCGGGATTGCTGTAATTCAAATCCCATTGATAGTTATGAAACACCGTCATCACCCATTTCTCCATCGCCCCATTCCAGGTAAAGTTGCCCGGATCAGTTTCAGGAAACACCTCAGGCATGCTTTGCTCAAATAAATCTGGAATTTCCCGATCGTCAAACACGTAATAGTAATCTTGATAGGCCCGATCGCCCTGCATCGCCTTCTGTGCCCACTCATGTTCATCGGACGTGTGATTCAGCACAATGTCTAGCACCAGCAAAATCTCCCGCTTCCTGAAGTCTTGGGCCAACTGCCGAACATCCTCTAAACTGCCCACCCGATCGTCAATTTGCCGAAAATCACTGATCGCATAGCCCCCATCACTCTGTCCCACAGGGCACTTCAGAATGGGCATAATATGCACCATATTGATGCCTAATTCTTGAAAGTAGCTAATTTTGTTGGTTAAATCCGGGAGATTGTCGGCAAACCCGTTGGAATACAAGGCCATCCCCACCCATTTCTGGGACAGGAACCAATTGTGGTCCTGCTCTCGCTGAATATCCAAAGCTTCCAACTCGGGCGTACGATCGATGTAGCCCTTCGCCATGGTTTCCACTAACCGTAACATTTGCAACTGAAAATCATCCCGATGGCCGTAGAGCGTAAAAAAGAGCGAGTGAATCGCGTAAAAATTTGCTCCTAAACGGGTGTAGAAATGTCGCAAATCTTGCCGACGAATTTCAGGCTTCAAATCATCCAAAATTGAGTTTAATAAAGAGTGAGAAATTTGTTCGTACATCGGTGTAGAGTCCTCTTAGATTCAACTAAATTCAATCAATCTTGGGCAGTTGCAAAGTTGCAAAGTTATAAAGTCGCACTGGAAGTTGCAAAGTTATAAAGTCACAACAGAAAATTTTCATAGCCAATTGCAACGGGAATCGATCGCCAACCTGTAGTCGCGATCGACTAGGCTTGACGTAAAAATCACTGATTTGCTCCCGTTTTCCAAAGCATCAATCTAGCGCGTCAAGCCAAACATGAGCAATCTAGCCTGATTAATCAGATTTCAGGCGTTAAAATTGCTGCAATATTCAAGCAATTCATTATAAAATCGCAAAAAATCGCAAAAACTTTACCTATCCTACTCCATCCAAGCCTGCGTGTGGGGATGATAATAGGCAATCCCCTCTAAAATACCCGCGCTATAATTGCCGTTCATCCCCAAAAAATTTCCCTGGGCAAGATAGAAGCGATCGAGGGTTTCCTGCTCCTGGGCTTGGGCTTGCGCTTGGTCAATCACATCCCTATGGGCATTGGCGACTAAGACCGAGGGCACTGAACTCGCCAGTACAGGCAAATCGTTGCCGCTATCCCCCGCAAAAACCGTATTGCTATAATCAAACCCCTGCTGCTGCATCAAAAACTCCACCGCATGCAACTTCGTCGCACGGGCCGGAAGGATATCCAATAAACCTACATTTACTGCTTCATCAACACTGTAAATTAAACTTGCCGCAATATTTTTTTCAGCCAAACGCTGGTGAATTTTCTCTTGCAAAGCCATCAGATCGGCTTCCAGCGCTAGATAATAGCTCAACTTATAGCGACTTTGTTTCTGAGTCTCCTGTAGGGTTAAATGGGGGGAATCGGCCAGATCTTCTAAAATTTCCTGTAAATCTAGCGCCGTCCATCCTTGCCAATCACCAGAAATGGTCTGCTCCCAAATTTGCGAAGCTTCCCAATCATTGTCCCGAACGTGATACAGCGTACTGCCCACATCGCCCACCACCCAATCTGGCGCGGGTAACTGATACGTCTCGATCGCCGATTCCACCGAAGCCCGGTGCCTCCCACTGACATAGGCTAAGGACACCTCCGGACGGGCCACCAGCCGAGTAAATCGCTCCCGTGCCATGGGGGATTCGGCCTGTTTGCCATTGGGCAGTAAAGTCCGATCGAGATCAGTGCAAATGAGTAGTTGTTGCATCGTATAAACCTTCGCTAGGGATCTAAAATGATTGCTGTTAATACCAATATATCAATTAGAAAATTGAATCAATAAAAACTAGCTACTTAAATGCTGTAGCTATACATTAAAATTTTGCAAATCAAAATAGCAACTAATCAATTCCTATAAATTGAAAAAATCATAATGTTCGATCGCTTCCAAAATGCCCCAAGCATGTTCGCCCTCAGCAAAATAAACCCGATCGGTTTCATTTAAAATTGATAACTCTTCCCAATGCCGATTGGCGACCACCACACCCAAGGTATCGCCCCGCAGCATGTCTTCATCTCCACCGGAACCCCCATTCACCAACACACGCTCCAAGGGAATGTTCCACCGCCTTGCCACGTACCGCACTGCCAGTCCTTTGGACGCTCTAGCAGGCACAAAATCCAGATATTGCCCAAAGGACAGCGTTGTATTTACAGACAGTTCCTGTTGCCGTAATAGGGTCAAAATTTCCTCAAGGGGCGGCGCAAGATTCGCATCGTAATAGTAGGAAACCTTAAAGCGACTTTGCTCCGTTTTGGGCTGGAGCGCTAAACCCGGCAACGGGTCGATAATGCGTCGTAGAACCTGGGGTGTCCACCAGTGGTCAATGTGGTGATTCCAGGTAATATCTGCCTTTAATTGAGGCGGGTAATAAATTTCGGTTCCTAAACTGGTAATTAAAATATCTGGGGTGGGAATTCCATGGGTTTTTAAGACTTTAAGAACTGAATCTAAACGCCGCCCAGTGGCAATTCCAAACATAAACTTTCGGTGTTGCTGGCGAACCACTTTAACAAATTCCGCTAGTCCTTCTGCATTACCCACCAAAGTGTTGTCGATCGCGGTAAAAATGGCCCGTTTACGGTACTGACCTGCCTTTGGAACAGGGGGAGATTTCGGTAATGGCTTATGCTGGAGCGTCAGAGGTTGAATTTTCTGGAGATAGGTGCGGGCATGGGCATCCCACGAATAAAACTGAGCCACATTTTTCAGGCCATTCTCCGAAAACTTCTGCCAGAGTTCAGGTTCTTCTAAAATCGTCAACAGGGCTTCCGCGATCGCTTTCTCATTCAACGGATCAACCAATAAACCATTCTGGCAATTCCCAATGATATCGACAGGCCCACCATTTTCCGTTGCCACCAAGGGTAAGCCACTGGCCGCCGCTTCCAATAGCGTTAACCCAAAGGGTTCCGTCAGCGCCGGATTCACAAATACGCCCCCAGAAGCCGCAGCAAGTCGATAAATTTCTGCTACATCGCTTGGGGCATGGTGCTTGGGCAAGGCAACACGCCCATACAATTCATAGCAATCAATCACTAATAATAATTCCGTTAAAACATTTTGCGCCCCTTCATTTAATTCCCGAATATCATCCCGATTTCCAGCAATAATCACTAAATTCGCTAATTTCTGTAAACGCGGAGATTGGCCGTAGGCCTCTAATAGAGAAACAATATTTTTTCGTTCATCGGGACGAGATAGGGCCAGAATAATCGGTTTATCGGGATGGCTAAGAAATTTTTTTAATGTTTCCTTAAATTCGAAAGTCTTTTTATCCTGATGACTGGGCGGATAAAACTGTTCTAAGTCCGTTCCCGGCGGGATAATAGCCATTTTATCAGGGGTGTAATAATCGTAGAGTTCATACTGATCTTCAATTTCATTATGGGTGCTGGTAATGACTAACTCCGCATTCCCCAAGGTGTCTTCTTCAGCACTAATCCGTTGCGGCATGTTATAGCGTTGTTCAATCTCTTCCATGGTCATGCCCAAGGCCAATAGCCGTCGGCATTTGTCCCGTCCCAAGGAATGTCCCGTATGAACGAGGGGTAAGCCCGTTAAATGGGTCAGCCGCACGCCCACATATCCGGCATCGGCATAGTGGCTATGAATAATGTCTGGCATCCGGGGCTGCCCATGCAACCAAGTAAACAGGCGATCGGCAAATCCATCTAGGTGCGGCCATAATTCTTCCTTGGGAAGATAGGTATCTGGCCCTGCTTCAATCCGAACGATTTGGGCCTTGTCCGTCAGGGGTTCTGTATCTTGTGCGTAGTCGGGATCAACGGCCTCATCAATAATCCGTCGAGTCACTAAATCAACCCGCTCCACATTCGGCTGGTGAGCAAGGGCCTTGGCTAATTCAACCACATATTTAGTTTGGCCTCCGGTATCTGCATCCCGGCCTAATTCCAAATCATGACTCCGAATTAGACCATGAATGCTAATCAGTACAATATAAAGAGATTTGGAAGGATTATGCTCAACCATGGGTTACTCGATTTAATCGTTGAAAGAAAAAAGAGTTGCTTTGAGTGCATTATAGGCCGTTTAAGCTATATCAAAATAATTAAAATGTCAGGAAGTGCTTGTAATCAGGGTAAAAATTGATTTGCTAAATGTTCTAGAAGTCTTGCTAAATAAGGCTTATAGGGATTTTGATTTCATCAATTATTTTTTGTCAAGCTACTTTTGATAGGATTTAAAAATATTCCGCTAGTATTAAAATGATTGAAAATAAGTGTTCATTTTGCGAATTTTCACTTGTTACAAGCAAATACTAGAGCAATTGCTTCGATCGTATATTGATGGATTTTTTGTGTATCTTGAGTGTGATTTCTCGAATTTTGACTTTTGATTTCTAGGGCCTGTTGGATAAATTAATGAATGATAATCAAAGGATTAACCTATCCACCTAGCAATCTCAGTAATGGGCTATACCCTACAGCTTCTTTAACCTGCGATCGTGGGTTATACCCAATTACAGGTTGATTGGGTATGACTGCTGTTGCTGGCCTCGAATATCAATGTCTCATTTGCGTTTACTAATATCAATGCCGATATCAATGCCGATGCAAGCTTGACTGGACTTTATCCTGCCCTCCTAATGGGTGAGTGGGTCTTATGATGGGTTGGCCTGTTCCTCTTATGATTCAGCTTGTTTTTTTTGTGCAGTGTAGCGCTCTTTGAAAATCCGCTGTTGGACTGCATGATCGACGATCGGTTTAGGATATCCTGCTCGATCGCGGGTGCTTTTGTCGATTTTGCCGGAAATGAGTTCCCCTGTCTCAACACTGCGTAATTCAGGTAACCATTGGCGGATATATTCTGCTTCTGCATCAAATTTTTGCGCTTGACTCGCGGGATTGAAAATCCGCAGGGGCTTGGGATCCATGCCACTGGAGGCGCTCCACTGCCAACCGCCATTATTTGCTGCCAGATCCCAATCGACTAGCCGCTGCCTGAAATACTTTTCACCCCATCGAAAATCTAAAATCAAATCTTTGGTGAGGAAACTGGCCACAATCATGCGACAACGGTTATGCATCCAGCCCGTTTCGTTCAACTGCCGCATGGCTGCATCGACGATCGGGTATCCTGTCCGACCTTCACACCAAGCCTGAAAGTGATCGTCATCATTGTTCCAGGGGAAGGTCTTGAAGGGGGCGCGATAGGCTCCCTGCTCCAGTTCGGGAAAATGAAAGAGCACATGCTGGTAAAATTCGCGCCAAGCTAATTCCTGCTGCCAAGTGGTGATGCCTTTTTGGGTTTCCTCACTGCGGGCCTGTTCCATGGCGGTTTGCGTCGCAGCCCAGACGGTACGAATGCCGATCGTGCCAAATTTGAGGGCTGGGCTGAGGGTGGAAGTACCGGCATGGCCGGGAAAGTTGCGTTCGGTATCGTAATCACTAATCTGTTGATCAATGAATGTTTCTAACCGTTCTGCTGCACCGATCTCCCCTGGTTCTAAAATCTGCCCATTTCCCCAATGGAATCCTAATTCCTTTAGCGTTGGTAATTCAATGACGCCCGACCGCTGGGCTGTTTCCTGTTCCGTTTCTGAAAGACCGATCGCACTGGTTAATTCTGTATAGGGCTCGGCTTTGGGTTGACTGCGCCAGTTTTTCCAGAAGGGCGTGTAAACAGTGTAGGGGGCTTGGGTAGCTTTGGCGAAGATTTCCTGGGGGGTATGCAGAAGTTGATCCCAGGCGGTAACAACTTCAACGCCAACCTCGTGGAGGGCATGAATCATTGTGTTGTCCCGCTCGTGGGCGTAGGGTTCGACATCCCAGTTCCAGTAAACAGCGGTTGCGGCTAGATTTTTCGCCAGTTTTGGAATCGCTTCTGTTGGCCGATCGTGCAAAAACAACAATTGACTGCCCGCCTCGCGATACCGTTGCGCCAGCGATCGTAAGCTGCCCAATAGATAATCCACCCGCACATCGGCTATGTCGTCTCGTTTCAGGATGCCGGGATCTAGGCAAAAGACGCCAACCACTTTGCGCGTTTTCTGGCGAGCCATGGCTAACCCTACATTGTCGGTGATGCGCAAATCTCGACGGTGCCAAAACAGAACTAGGTCAGACATGATCAACCTACGGAGCAATACAATTGAAACTAGTGATTCAGATCAAATTTACTAGCTAATTTACTCCTTAGTTTACCTGATTCGCTTGAGTTTGGCTGGTTCTGTTGGGGGTGATCGTTCGTTGCTGCTCTGGCAACCGGATTTGGCTTAGTGGCTGTAGAGTTCTGGAATGCAGTCAGGTCGGAGAAAATAGCTCACTTCAGGGGTGTGAAATAATTCCGATCGAGGTTCTCCCCAGAAGTAGGAAAATTTCATCCCCCCATCGATTCCTGTTCCCTGCACGGTATGTTGCCAACATTCCGGTGTGGGTTGTTCAGCCCGCAGCAGAAAACAGTGGCGATAGGAAATTTGTTTACGGGGCAAGCGCCAACACATTTCAGCAATGCCTAATTTGCGAATGATGGTTAGATTGCTCAAACCTGATTCCTCCCAAATCTCCCGATGCAGAGCCGCTTCGATCGATTCGTCAGGTTCTACGCCACCGCCTGGAAGCTGAATGGGGGCTTCTGCGCAATCTGGATGCTGGAACATGAGAAGTTGCTGCTGGCCGAGGGAATTTTGACGGAGGATGTAGGCTGTAACCCGAATGGTGGTTTTAATCTCCCCTAAATTTTCGGGTTGTTCGAGATCGGTGGATTGAAGATTCATTGTGAATGATAGCTTCGATAGAATGAGTAACAGAAATAGATGGGTATTTAAAGGAAGACATTTGATAATCTATGCCCCTAGGGTTGATGAAGCTAATCGAGGTGCCTGTAGTCTTATGAAACTAGCAGGACACCTGAGTTTAAGCATTAGCGTTGGCGTTCGCGGCTTAATATGCTGATGTATTGTCCGTCGGAATGGATGATTTTCATGGGTTTACTCCAGTGAATCCGATCGGCAATTCGGTGGGCATGGAATTGATTAATCGTGTCTTGAATGAATGCTTTGTGACCGATTAAGTGGATCTGTAACCGTTGGGGGCCATGTTCGATCGAGCGATCGCTCCGATCGCTAGTCTCTTTCGCCATCTTGTGAGCTTCTCCTTGTTGCGGATTTAAGAAGCCCCAAAATTTAGAGCCACCCCGTTTGACATCACAAACAAGAGTGGCTCGGTCAGATGTTAAAATCCTCATCAAGCCTCCTGGCTGCGTCTTCAGCGAGGGGGAATAGCTACCCATAGCTGCTCTAACAACTGTGGGTAGTGCCCTAAATTTTTGGGAACCCAGCGACCCCATGCTTCATGCCGTACCGTCAATCGTAAGCCCAACTGAAAGAAGGATGTCCACGGCGATCGCTATGACTGAACAGCCTACGGAGAAACCCTAGGAAAGTCAACCCCAGCGGAAAAAATTTACGAAACACAACTTAGGTTTACAGACATAGTTCGATCGTTCCAGTACGGTTTATTCGTCTCGATCGGGATACTAGGCAGGACTTACGCAGTTGGAAGCAGGAAATGAGGAGCCGCTAAATAAGCTCGAATAGCAGCACGATTGCTATCTTGGCGTCGTACTAGCTCACCCCTGTGGCGAACCCATGCAGTTCCAAGCGTAAAAAGGTACGAATGGTTAAGCCAACGATCTTGAAGACTTTGACCCATCCATACCCTGTAACGGACGATTTCCGCTACCGTCTGGGTTGACATGATGGCGAACCCCAACCCCTAAACCTTTAGCGTAGGATAGAGCTTGGGTTTCATCTTGGAGAACTGCTGTGTCAAATCTGCCATCCGCCCCCTCGCCCACTGCCAACCCCGCCTTGCAGCAAACCTGGGACAACCGCCAGTTTTACAGCAGCAGTGCAGATCCGCAGATTGCCGCCACCGTCGAGCAACTCCAAGGCGCGATCGCCCACCTTGCCGAACAATGCACCCCCTTCAGCCTGCACATCGCCACCGCTGCAACCGTGGCCCCAGAGCAGTTCGACCCCCTCCTGCAACAAGTCAAAACCGTGCACCAACGGCGGACGGAGCTTCGCAACCAACTGAGCAACCTGCGCACCTTCATCTCCTCCATCCTCAGCGTCGATGCCCAAGACGCTCGCGCCCGCGAATGGAAACCCACCCTCCAACAACTCTCCGCCGAATTTAGCCAAGCCACGAAACCCCTGGAAGTGTTTCTCCTGCGGGTCAATGACGCCTTCATCCAAGAACTGATTCGCGATCCGCTGCTGGAAGAACTCAGCTTTTCCCTACACCACGATCGCCAACTGCAAGACCAACTGCTCAGCCTAGAAGAAGAACAGTTGGTAACGGGACTGGCGGTCAACGGCCTACATAGCTGGGGCAACCTGTACACCGAACTGGCAGGTAACTTGCAATGTCAGGTGAATGGCGAATCGATCGGCCTTGCGAAAGCCTTTAACCTACAAAGTTCCCCCGATCGTGACCTGCGATCGGCCGCATGGCACGGCACCCAAGCCGCCTGGGAGAGCCAAGCGGGCACCGTCGCCGCCATCCTCAACGCGATCAACGGCTGGCGCTTACAGGAGAGCAAACAGCGCAGCAAAATTCGGCCTCTGCATTACCTAGACAAAAGCTGCCACCAAAGCTGCATCGATCGCGCCACCCTGGATGCCCTGATGGAAACCACCTACCAACGGCGATCGATCGGCCAGCGTGCCCTCAAGGCCATGGGTCAGGTGCTGCAAGTGGAAGCGATGCAACCGTGGGATTTATTTGCCCCGGCACCCGCCCCTGGGGAAACGACTTCGATTACGTTTGAAGGCGCGATCGATCTGATTGCCAACGCCTTCCGCCAACTCACCCTGGCCATGGGCGACTTTGCCGTGATGATGGCCGAAAAAGGCTGGATCGACGCCAAGCCCACACCCCACCGCGCCACGGGAGCCTATTGCACCGGATTTGCTGAACCCCGCCAGCCACGCATCTTCATGACCTTCGACGGCAGTATGACCAATGTGCTAACCCTCGCCCACGAACTGGGTCATGCGTGGCACAACTGGGTCATGCGCGATCTGCCGCCCTACAAAACCTACTACTCCATGACGCTGGCTGAAACGGCGAGCATTTTTGCTGAAACCCTGGTGCGGGATGCCCTCCTAGCCCAAGCGAGTACTACGGCGGAAAAACTCGCGATCGCCTGGGAAGATGGCACCGCCGCCGCGACCTTTTTGCTGAATATTCCCGCCCGCTTCACCTTTGAGCAAGCTTTGGTGGAACGGCGCAAACAGGGATTTGTCATTGCCGATACGCTGAAAACGATGATGCGCGACAGTTGGCAGCATTGGTACGAAGATAGCTTGGCCAGCTATGACGAGCTATTTTGGGCCAGTAAGCTGCATTTCTCCATGTCTGGCTTGGGCTTTTACAACTATCCCTATCTGTTTGGTTATTTATTTAGCCTCGGCATCTACGCCCAAAAAGAACGCTACGGCGAGACGTTTAATCAGCTCTACACCAACCTTCTGCGGGATACGGGCAGCATGACTGCTGAAGCGGTGGTGCAAACCCACCTGAACCAAGACATCCGCCAACCGGAATTTTGGCAGGCCAGTTTGGATATCGTCGATCGGAGTATTAGCCGTTTAGAAGCTCTGGCTGCTTAGGGGGTAGACATCAAAGCATTTTTAGTGATCGAACTGAGTGTTTCTCCAAGTCTCTATGGATTTAGGACGCAAAGCTCTCAGGCTACTTTGTTTTGGGTGAAAACCTGAAAAGATAAGAGTCTAAGCTGTAGTGAGACACCCATGATCGATTTTTGGACTCAAGTATTAGAAACGGCTCAGACCGTGACCCAGCAGGTGGGCGATCGCTTGCTTCAGGATTTTGGGCATATGCAGGCGATCGAAAAAGCCGATGGCTCCCTCGTCACCCAATCCGATCAGTGGGCCGATGGGGAATTACGGCGATTGCTGCGAGCGGCCTTTCCTGACCATGGGGTCCTCAGCGAAGAAACCGTCCATATCCTCCCGCCCAACGAATGGTGCTGGATTATCGATCCAATCGACGGCACCACCAACTTTACGCGCGGCCTGCCCATCTGGGGGATTTCGATCGGACTGCTCTATCGCGGCACTCCCGTCTTCGGCTATGTCCATGTTCCGTCCCTGGGGCAATCCTTTTACGGTTACTGGGCAGGCAACTCCGGCCTTGAGATGCCCACGGGAGCCTTTTGCAACGGTGAGCCCATCCAAGTCTCCGGTGATGCCCTCAGCGGTACTCAGTTTTTCAATCTCTGCGCCCGCAGCATTGGTGTCTTCAAAAATCCCATTCCCGCTAAAGTCCGCATGTTAGGGGTGGCCACCTACAATGTCCTGACGGTTGCCATGGGAGCTGCCCTGGGGGGCGTAGAAGCCACACCCAAAATTTGGGACATTGCCGCCACTTGGCCGATCGTTCAAGCTGCAGGGGGAACCTGGAAATTCCTCAGCGAAGAACCCGCCTTTCCCCTCCATCCTGGTGAAAATTATGGATCCCATGCCTATCCTACCCTCGTTGTCAGTCACCCAGACTTGCTAGCCGTGTTTGAACCCCTGGTGCGCCAAGGACTCGCGTGATCTCCTCGTGTGATCGCCAAGCCACATTTCACCAAGCTCTTCCAAAAAGATCTCCTCTCTGGTATCCTTAGATATTTGGCTGCGAAAAATTGGCTTAGAGATTTCTCCGCAGAGACGGAAACAAGCGTTAAGTAGGAACGATCATGGCAAAACGGGTTCAAGTCGTCCTCACCAAGGACGTGAGCAAACTGGGCAAACTGGGTGATGTGGTGGATGTGGCTCCTGGCTACGCACGGAACTACCTCTTCCCCCAAAAGGTTGCCACCAATGTGACCCCCGGCATCCTCAAACAGGTTGAGCGCCGGAAGGAACTGGAGCGTCAGCGGTTGGCTGAGCTGAAAGTGGAAGCGCTGAAGCAGAAAGAAGCGTTGGAAAAAGCAGGTACGCTGTCGATCGCTAAGCAAGTGGGCGAAAACGACGCGATCTTTGGGACAGTGACCAACCAAGAAATCGCTGAAGCGATCAAGGCTGCCGCCAATATCGAACTCGATCGGCGGGACATCGAAGTGCCTGAAGTCAAAAAACTGGGCGAATACAACGCTGAAATCAAACTGCACCCCGAAGTATCTGTCTCCGTGGCCTTTGCAGTGGTTGCACCGTAGTTGTTGCGCAATCCGGTTGATTTAACTCGCTAAATAGGACGGGTTTATATCCTCCCATTAGACAAGCCTAAGTCAGCCGGAAGGCAGTTCGTTGAGATTTAATTTTGCTTGGAGACTCCCCTCAGTGTTCTTTACGATCGCTCAGGGGATTTTTCTTATTCAGTTATGACAGGGAGACATTACAGGGAGAGACTATGACAAACCCGATGGAACCTGCGATCGTCGGCATCATTATGGGTAGCGATTCCGATTTGCCCACAATGCAAGCCGCGATTGCGGTGTGTGAAGAATTTGGCATTGCCCATGAAGTGGCGATCGTCTCGGCCCACCGCACTCCGGAACGTATGGTGGAATATGCCCAAACCGCTCATACACGCGGGATTAAGGTGATTATTGCCGGAGCAGGTGGCGCGGCCCATTTACCGGGAATGGTGGCCTCTCTGACGCCGTTACCTGTGATTGGTGTGCCCGTGATGACCCGTACTTTACAGGGAGTAGATTCCCTCTATTCCATCGTGCAAATGCCAGCGGGCATTCCAGTAGCCACGGTGGCGATCGGCAATGCGCGGAATGCGGGGCTGTTAGCTGTGCGGATTCTGGCGGCTCACGATGCGGCTCTATTGGAAAAAGTGATGGCTTACCAGACCAGCCTGAAAGACATGGTTATGGAAAAACAAGCCAAACTGGATCAAGTCGGCTATCAGCAATACTTGCAGGGCATGGCCTAGGGGGGCGTTGGGTTAGCCGCTGGGTTGGGATTGCAACTTCCGCAGCACCGCCGATCGATTCTTGAGGGCGATCGGATCATCGGGACGTAGTTCCAGCACTTTGTCGTAACTTTTGAGGGCGGCTTCAAACTGACCAAGGCTAACGAGTAAGCCGCCTCGATTATTCCACGCCCGGAAATCAGTGGGGCGTAACTCCAAGGCTCGATCGTAGCTGACTAGGGCTTCTTCCAGGCGATTGATGGTTTTTAAGATCACGCCTCGGTTGTACCAAGCTTCATAGTAGTTCGGTTGGATATCCAGCGCCTTGTCAAAGCTGGCCAGGGCCGTTTCATAGTCCTCAAGACGCATGCAGGAAAAGCCTTGGCCATACCAAGCCGCCGCGTAGTCGGGATAGAGTTTAATCGCTTTCTGATAGCAATCGATCGCGGGTTCGTGGCGGTTCATTTGCTTCAAAGCTAACCCACGGTGGTACCAAATATGGGGGTCTTCAATATCGATCGCAAGAGCTTGGGCATAGCTAGATGCTGCGGCTTCGTAGTCTCCCAGACAGAGTAAAGAGTTCCCCCGACCACTGAGGGCATCTGGATTATCTGGATTCATTTCCAGCGCGCGGTTGAAGTGGGTAATGGCTCCTTCGTAGCGGCCTGTAGCATAGAGTGCCGCCCCTTGGAGATACCAGGCTTCAGCGGATTGCGGATCTAAATCTAATGCTTTAGATAAGTAGGGAATCGCTTCTTCATAGCGTTCGATCGTATAGAGCGAGAGGCCCAAACTGTAGTGGGTATTGGGATAGTTGGGTTGCAGTTGCAAGACACGCTGGAAACTCAGAATCGCATCGGCGTACTGGCCCGCTACATGGGCAATCCAGCCCCGTTGGTACTGCAAGTAGGGCGAGGAAGGATGGGCTGTCAGCGCTTTGTTGAGGCAGGTCATGGCAGCTTCCTGCTGGCCAGCATTCAGCAACGTGCTGGCTTTTTCGCTCCAAGCAATCAAGGAGTCGGGTCGTACCTCAAGAACGCGGTTGAAGCAGTCGATCGCAGCGGAATAATCACCCTTTTGACTTAGGGTGAGAGCCTGTTCAAGGAGGCTATCAGCATTAACATCTTGCGTTTGCACCATAGCGCAGGAATGGGGTTTCGGAGATGGGAGGGCAACGTTATGGTGTAAGAATGCCCAAGTCTAGCCCAAAATTCGCAAGGCTCGACGATTCTATGGGGTATCCTAGGGGTTCCGTGGGAACTGGCATAATTGGCGCTCCTGCTCTGTAAACTGAGGACTGGTTCGCAGATAACTTCTAACCCAGTTACAGGCTGTCTCCAATTCATTGAGGGTCTGAATCCTCGGTAAGTCCCACAAAACGACAGTACTGTCATCACTGCCAGACACTAAACGCTTTCCATCGGGCGTAAAGGCAAGACTGGCAACAATTCCATGGTGCCCTGGCAAAGTTCTGAGTAACTGTCCACGGAGATTCCAGAGCTTAACCGTGTTATCGACCCCGGCGGTGGCGATCGTGCTGCCATCGGGACTAAATGCAATCCGAGTGATGCCTTGGCTCTGGGTCACGACCGTTTGGATCAAACTGCCATCGGGTCGCCACAGTTTGAAGGTATCGTCGCGGCTGGCAGTCGCCACCATTTGACCATCGGGACTAAAGGCCACCCCCCAGACAGTCCCTTGTCCCCGGAGAGTGGCGATCGGTTTGCCGTCGATCGACCAGAGCTTGGCCGTCCCATCTTCACTAGCGGAGGCCAAGCGCTTGCCATCAGGACTGAAGGCTAACTTCCAGATGCGTTCTTTGTGGGCTTTAATGCTGTGGAGCAATTGGCCGTCGATCGACCAAAATTTAATCGTCTTGTCATCCCCCGCAGATACAATCGTTTGACCATCAGGACTGATGGCGACAGCATACAGACTGGCCTTGTGCCCCTTAAAGGATCTCAGCAATCGAATTTGAGGTTTGCCGCGATCGCCCAAATCCCACAATTGCACCTTCAGGCTATTCCCCACCGTAATCATCTGCTGGCTATCTGGACTGAAAGCCACACTCCGAAGTCCAGAGTCCACGTTCTGAAGCGTCTGGATGAGTCTCCCATCCGTATGCCAAAGTTTGAGAGTATCATCACCACTCACTGTTGCAATGAGTTTGCCATTGGGGCTAGTTGCCAATTCCCAAATGATATCTTGATGGCCATTCATTGGAGTCAATAAATATTGGTTCCGTTGCCAGAGCTTAACTAAGGTATCATCGCTGGCCGATGCCGCCATCCAGCCATTGGGGCTCAAGGCCACATCCCGAATCACCGCATTATGTTGCTTAAGATTGCGGATAAAGGTACCATCGGATTTCCAAATTTTGACCCAATTATCAGTACCGCTGGTAGCAATGTATTCCCCGTTGCGACTACAAGCCACGCCGAGCATAGGATGGGTACCTACCAGGGTTCTCACCAAGGTGCCATCAACTCGCCAGATTTTTGCAGTCCGATCGCCACTGGCAGAAACAAACAAATTTGACGCTTGGCATAACGCGATATCCCACACCGCATTTTGGTGATCGGTTTGGGTTTTGAGTAGTTTGCCATCTACAGTCCAAAATCGCACCGTACGATCGACGCCAACAGAGACAAGGTATCGACTATCCGCACTAAAGGCTACCCCCCAAACCGCTTTTTCATGCCCCTTTAGAGTGGCGTACAAGCTACCATCTAGGTGCCAAATTTTAATGTTGCGACTGCCACTGGCGGAGGCCAGCAACTGCCCATTGGGACTGAAGGCAACCCCCCACACAGGCGCTGGATGCCCTTGGATGGTTTTTACCAAGGTGCCATCTACACGCCAAAGGTTGATCGTGCCATCTAAGCCTCCGGTCACGAGGTACTGGCTATCTGGCCCAAAGGCGAGGCGATGGATGGTGGCTGAATGGGGCAATGTGTTGAGAAGCGTGCCATCTTGCCGCCAAATTTTGACCGTTTTATCGTTACTACCCGTAGCAATAAACTGTCCGTCGGGACTGATATCCACCGTCAGCACGCCCCCTTGGTGTCCCCGCAGTTGGTTAAATTCGTTGGTGTTGTAGATTGCTTGCTGGAGGACGGTATCTACTTGGGTCTTGGTAGCAGGATCGATCGGCCCATCGTTAAGACGTTGCAGTTCTTGGAGTCGCAGCTTTGCCTTAATCGCATCGATCATGGCATCCAGTTGACGATCGGAGGCAAACAACCCCTGGGAGGAGGAGGCGAGGGCTTTAACTTCGTTCAATTTAGCTTGGTAGGCATTCCTGATCGCTTGGCGGGACTGCAAGAATGCAGTGAGTCCTAAAACTAAAGAAATGCATAACCCAATGGTCACAGCGCCCAGAAAAGACTGCTGGAGTTTAGCGGCTTTTGTTACTGCGAGTAATTCCGACTCCACAGCCTTGGCCCGATCGGCTTCAAGAATCTGCTGCATTTCCCAGCGATCGTACTTTTCGCTTGCTGCCAGGAATTGATAATCCAAATCGCTTAAGCTCTGGGTTTGGCTCCATATCTGGGCATCCATCAACGCTTGGCCGCGCAACAACCGAGACTCATCCAACTGCTCAGAGGCAACCCAGGCCCTAAAGGCTTCATCATAGGGGCGTAATTTACTGAGCTGCTGGCAAACCCAACTGGGTGTAAATACCTGCCGATAAATCAGATTTTTGACCCGAAGGCGGTTTTGCCGTTTTTCAATTAATCCCGTTAAGAGGAGTTCGTTTTCTTCAGGACTACCGGTGCTTAATTGACCGACGCCTTCTTGATTTTTGCGGTTTTGATCTTCAGCTTCCAGAATGTGTTGATATAGCCCTAGGAGTCTTGAGGTCGTTTGTGGATTTTGTAGCAGACGATCGCGAATGGTTTTTAAATGTTCGGGTTCATCCTGACTTTCCCAGCGATCGAGAATACGGCTTTGCACAACCGCATCTACCCAATTTTGTAGGTATTTGGGAGAGAGAGAATCAGTGGATTCTTGAGAGAAGTCCTGCATTGTAACGTAGTTGCAGGTTCTCATCAAATGACATAACTTTTGGGTCAAAAAGGGTTGTCCATTTGTCCAATAAAGAATCCGTTCCAGAATGACCTTAGGATCGGCAAATTCCAATAGCCCTTTAAGTAAAGGATGGCATTCGTCGAATTGAAACCCCTGAAGTTCGATCGCTTGACCAATATTAAAGGGCGTCCGTGATTTATCTGTAATTAACTGACTCGGTGTCGTCACGCCAATTAAGCAAAAGGTGAGCCGTTGATATTGGGGATTATCTGCCCGATAGTTATAACAGTGGCGAACCCAAGCTAAAAAGTCATCGCTCGGAAAACTCAATCCCAGTACGCTGTCAATTTCATCAATGAAAATGACAATGGGTTCATCAATCGTTTCAAGAATGATCGTTTCAATTACATCATTCAGACGAGTAATATTAGAAAGATGCTGTCGTTCCTGCCACCAAGGGGCTAAGGGAAAGGAAATCTGCAATCGTTTTAGCAAATAGGCCGCGATCGCGGCATACCACTGATCGATCGTGATGTGCTGAGTCCCAAGTTCCGTGAGGTCGATCGTCGCACAATGGACACCCGCTGCTTGTAGCCGAAATGCTGCCTGCAACCGTAGGCTAGACTTGCCCATCTGCCGTGCATTGAACACATAGCAAAAGTTATGGGTTTTCAAGGCATGGAATAAAACATCATCTGCCTGTCGGTGAATGTAGGTAGAAGCATGGGGTGGAAGGCTGCCACCAACTTGATAGGGCATTTGAGATCAGTCCAAGCGTTAGGAACAGGATCAATTTAAAGGATGAAAGTAAGGATAAAAGCAACTAGGACTCCTCACACGATTAATTCAGGACTTTTTCAAAAAAGCGTTGATAGAGTTGGCAGAAGGGAACGGATAACGATCCCTGGAAGCGAATTAAGCCGACTCCGCGTAACTTGTTCGCGATCGTTGGATACAGTTCTACGCCGTTGGGAGTCAAAACAATCTGGCGCATGGCTTCCTTCAGTTCCACAGCACTTTCTAGATAGTGTAAGTGTTGGGTGAAATGGCTCTGGAAAATGCTGTTGGGCGCGATCGCAGTGCACATTAATTCCTCCAAACTGAGCTTACCTGTTCCGAGATGAAATAATGCTAGCTGAGTGAGAAAGGGATGCCCCCCCAAAAGCTGAAAAAGTTCCAGTGCACAGGTCTCTGCTTTCATCACCCCATAGCGCAGAACCAGCGTTTGCACTTGGGGGAGGCTGAACTCAGGCAAATGGATCATCACACCCACGTTGAAGGGCGATTGATGGACATTTAGGGAAAAAAGATATCGGTGGAATAAATTAAGATTAACCGCAGTTTTTGCCAAGCTTGATTTTGGCCAGAGCGATGCCGCGATCGTTCATACCAAGCTCGCACCAGTGCAAAAAAATCCGTGGCAATTTCTGGATATTGGAACAGCACATTAATCTCATCCAAGACGATGAGTAACGGAGCCTCAGAGGTGGCTAACAAATAATTTTCAAAATAGTCATCACAGCTATAACTACTGCCAAACAGGGGATTCCAAAAGGCGTCTAGCCGATTAGGTACCCCTAAACAACGGCTCAATGCGGCACAAAACCATTTAAGAAACCTCTCTAATTCGCTTAAAACATGGCTGTCAGCTGATTGGAGACTTAGGATAGCCGTCCGACACTCCTGCTCCGTGGCATGGCAGATGGCGTGGGCTACAAGGGAGGTTTTACCAAACTGCCGAGGGGCTTTAATCCTTACCAAAGCACCAGGCTGCATCATTTCCCGAAAAATTGTCATCTCGGCAGGAGGCCGGAAAATATAAAACGGAGATTCGATCGATAAAGGGCCTGTTAACCAAGTTTGAGGGAGAGGGCAAGGCGTCCCAGGCTCATTTTCGATTTCAGAAAGATAATCCTCTGCTTCAAGATTCAGATTAATCGCTTGAAAATAGGTTTGCAGCGTGAGTACATCTACGGGTTTCTGCCGTTGGCGTACCTTGGTTAAGGTTTTCGTACTGAGACCACTGCGCTCGCTCAACTGTTCGATCGTCAAAGGTTTTCCATCATTGGACTGGAGGGCGATCGTTGTTTCCGCTGATTGGATCCGTTGCCATCCTTGCAAACTGAGAAGAACGCCTCGTTTACGTTTAAGGGAAAAGGGGGAAAGCGAAGCATTATCAGAAGGAGTGTGGGAAGGATACATCATGGATAGAAAACTGCAATCAGGGAACTCTTGACAAGCTCAGAAAGCTTGTAGGTTGTTATCACGGTTGCTCAAAGGATAGTTGTCGAAGGACAGTAGACTTCCTGGAATGATTTTACAGGTTGGGTCTAATCCAATCTCGTCCCGATTAAGTTTCCCTCCGGTCTCATTAAATTTCTTTCTAAACTTTCTATCAGGGATGGTGGAGCTCTGCATAGCATGCGATATTCATGACGAGAGAAAAATATATAGAACAATTGAGTCTGTGTTGAGTACTCTCAGGTATCTAGCAATCTATGCAGGTGTGACATCAATATTAGTTAATATCAATGAATATGATGTCACCCCCTTAACTCTTGTAGGAGCTTTTGCAAGATAGGCTGGAGTTTCATGGAAATCGTCAACCTTGTTAACCCGGCCCTTTTAGGTAGTGGATCACGGATTATGGATCGCTTAAGTTCCTCAAGTTTCTAATATGTGGAAGAAGAAGTGTCCATATTTCTTCAGTAAATCTAACAGTTCCTATCACTAAATTCGTTCACTGAATCGGCGAGTCATCCATGGGCGTAAATTTTATACAATGAAACTCTTTTGGTGTGCTCTGCGGTCATTGCTAGTTGTACAAAGTATTAGCTTCATCCTGTCAGCTTTACTCCTTAATCTTGGGACTTTGCAGGTCTAGGGCTGTCTTGACGTGTACTATAGCTAACGCGGTGCTAATTATTCCTTCATCCTTTGGATGCTCCCTTAGGTATATGTCTCATTTTATTGCTTGCCCCGCACAATCAACAGTTGCTTATCCCTGCGTATCAGGGAGTCAGTCTGATTGGGAAATGAGCCTGTGGCGATCGATTCACAATGGTGAATTTAAGTTGTACTATCAACCGATCGTCCACTTACTGACCGGCACGATTCACGGAGTGGAGGTGCTATTGCGGTGGGATCATCCTGGGAGAGGGTTATTGGCACCTGCGGCGTTCATTCCTTTAATGGAAAAAAATGGTGTCCTGTTGCAGTTCGATCGTTGGGTATTGCGATCGGCCTGTCAACAGTTAAAGCAATGGCAAACGCAAGGCACTGTCAACAGCAATTTTTTCTTGAGCGTCAACCTGTCAGCCGCTCAATTTGAACAGCCTGATCTGCTTCCTTGTCTCGAGTCAATTTTGCAGGAAACACAACTGTCTCCCCCTTCGCTG
The DNA here is from genome assembly GCA_002148405.1 of Alkalinema sp. CACIAM 70d. GTDB lineage: Bacteria > Cyanobacteriota > Cyanobacteriia > Leptolyngbyales > Leptolyngbyaceae > Alkalinema. Next base: position 40,483 of record MUGG01000029.1, read on the forward strand.
AAGTTGGAGATTACTGAAAGCAGTATGATGCAAAATTTAGCCGTGGTTGTACAAAATTTACAGGCTCTCCGACAACTTCAAGTACAAATTAGTCTGGATGATTTTGGTACTGGCTATTCATCGCTCAGTTATCTCCATCAACTCCCGATCGACTTTCTGAAGCTAGACGGTTCTTTCCTGGCGCATTTGCAGGAGACGCCCATTAAACTCAAGCTCCTCACCGCGATCGTGCAGATGAGTCAAATCCTAGGCTTTCCTTTAGTGGCGGAAGGCATTGAAACCAAGGGGCAACTGGCGCAGCTTAAATTGCTAGGGTGCGAGTTTGGTCAGGGCTATTGGTTCCAAGCTCCCGGTGAGGCAGAGGCTATCACCCATTATTTAAGTTCCGAGAAGACAAACTGATTAACGACAAACTGATTAATGACAAACTAATTAACGACAAACTAATTAACAATGTCTGTCTCCTGAGTCTCAAATCCGCTTGTAAGATCCTACTGATCATCAATTCCGTTAGTGCGTAATTTTTTTGTACGCAGATATCTTAAATTTATTTTTCAAGGATAGTCTTAAATCACTCAACTTTAATTGTGATAGAGCGCCCACCCGCTGACCAAACAACGTTTGCAACTTTCGGCCTTCAGGGGTTGACCATTTTTTCTGCTTCTTAATAGCTTTAGCAACAGTTTTCGCATTGGCCAAAAAGTTCTTCATTTCTCTAAATTTAGCCACTGCTGCGTTGCGAGCCGTGCGCCTTTCCTGTTGATTGAGGTGAATGCGCTCCAAGCCACGCTTCTCTGTCATTAATGTCATAAAACGCTGACGAATTTCCGTTTGACTGGCGGTTTTGGGAATCGGATTGCTGGTTAGGGTCGCGATCGTCGTTTCTGCAAGTTTCATAAATGAAACATCTTGTTGCTGTAGGACATCATGTTGTTGACAGGCAGAGATTTGGTTGTTAAACACAGCAATTTCATTTTCATGCTCTTTATCGAGATTAAAGGTGTTGAATAATTCAAATCCCAAAACTACGGCTCGATCGGGAGCCTCAGGAAGTTCTTCGATCTCTTCTTTGTCAGTCTTGCTGCCGTCCGGGGCGATTTCTTCCTTTTTCACAGTCTGAGTGGTTACTTCATTCAAGCCTTTAGTAATCTCCTCTGCAAGATCCATATCTTCCATTTCGACCTCAGTAAACCCCTGTACGGTTTTCAAGAGGCTGACCAGATCTTTTTCTAGTTTCTCCACCTCGTTATAGGTCAGTTCATCTAATTTCACCTCTCCAAAATTGGCCTGTTTCAAGGCGACATCCCAAGTGTCAGGCGCTAATTGAGCGTCATGATTGTGGGGTTGAACTTGGTGCATGCGGTATTCAACTCCGCGAATGGTCGATCGATCCTTGAGGGCTGTAGTTTTGTCGAGTTCCTTGGCTGATTTGTCTAATAATGATAGTTTGTATTTGGCAGTCGTCTCAGATGCTGTGTGAGTCAGGGGATGGTCAAGAAAATTTGTCGCATGTTGTTGATAGGTTTTGGGGATTTCAGATCCTTTTTTCTCTTCCTTCGCTGGCTTACCAAACTGACCTGTTGGACTCACAATGTCCGCTTTGGCATCCCAGTACTGCGGAATTCTGGCGGGTAGTTGAATTTCCCAATATTGCTTAGGATCTAGCGCTTTAATAATGCCGTGTTTCAGGAGTTGATTTTGATCGACTCGGAAGTTGAGACTCTTGTACCTCACTTCGACGTGGTAGTCATAGATCGTTCCAATAGCCGCAGTCCGAGCCATTTCTTCGATCGTATTGTTGTAAGCAAATTGATTATTCACCCGATCCTGCGGGGCAACGTTCCAGGCTTGATCGGCTCCTGGCCCCGCAACGACTTGATAACCGACTAAATGGCCACCATCGTAGGCCGTCACCCTTGCGACATCTACCCCATCCCGGATTAGCAGTTCCTCCGTGCCCAAGTTGCCAATAGCGGTGACGTAGGCATTCTGGAAACGTAGATCTTTGGTGTCTTTAAGACGTTGTACCCGAGCGCTGACTTTCCGAGGCCGATCGCACTTGTCCCCTAACGCTTTGGTGTAAGCAAAAATAGAGTCATTTAAATTATTCGCAAAGATTTTTTTGAGTACACCATAGAACGTCGGCAAGCCTGCATCGGCCTGAACCGCAGTAAATTTACCTTCGGAGAGCTGCAAGGTCTGAAAGTCTTTGTGGCTAGTGTCGTAGTCCGTCGCTTTGTAAGTACTTCCTTGGAATTGGTAGGTTCGTTGGATCGGCATTGAGTTCGCACAGCCATGTTGTTGCTGCATGACATGGGTCAGCTCATGGGCAATCAGCCGCTGTCCCGATCGACTCTGGGGCTGATAGGCTCCCGATCGAAAGAAAATATCAGTTCCTGTGGTAAAAGCTTGGGCTTGAATCGATCGATTCAGTTGTTCCGATTCCGCACCAGTATGCACCCGCACTTGCCGGAAATCTGCACCAAACGCCTGTTCCATCGATCGCCGCACCGGGGCTCCTAACGGTTCTCCGTGGGGTCTGGCCCGGTCGATCGCCTGTTCCAAGTTGGCTGGAGGAGCGGATGCCTGGTTCCGATCGCCCTGAAAAGCCCGAGCAATCCTAGGATTGAGTCCTAACCGTGGCTGCAATTCGGCTTCTGGAAACTGCGCCGAGATCCCCCTGGGCAGATACATCTGTTCCATAACACGATCGGCAACGCGATCGGCTTCCTGTTCTGTTGGATCGTTTGGTTGGGTGACTGTCAATTGGGGATGGATGGGGATTTGGGTAAAGTCATAGTTTAGGTGGAAGGGGATGTCATGGGTGCCATCTCCATTGTTTGGGGTGGGGCTAATGTTTGGGGTGGGGCTAACCCGATCGGATTGATGCTCCTGCTCTGGGGTCTGCTGGGAACTGAGCCCATGCTGCCCCAAGCGAGTTCTAGGCAGCATGGAGGAAGCATGCTGGGTCGTAGACTGTTCTATAGCGGCTTGCGTCACCCGTTGAAAACGCATACACGATGCACCCGTAGTAATTTGTTAGTGATTCATTAACACAGTCTTTTGCTGACCTGATTGATACCATCGCTCCTGACAAGGTCAGGTGCACTAGTGTTGACGGTCTTAATTGCTTTTCCTCAAACTGTTCCTCGTTATTGTCATCATAAATTGTGCAGTTTGCTGCGATTTTTCCAGATTCAAACTGACCTAATGTCTTGATTGTCAGAGATAAACAGAATGAATCCACATATTACTTGTTGAAAGTTATTAATTTCTAGGAATTCGAGAAAAGGTCAGAAATATAACTTTAAAAATTGCTTGCATAGATGACTTGCAAACTTGCAAACTTGCAAATATGTGGCTTTCCAACCCAGGTTATTAACGGAATTCTCCCTGCTGGCAGTGTTGCTCTTCTTAGGGACTGTATGATAGCCATCCGGTATGTATTAGACCATGAGTTAGAAACTGATATAATGTCACCCCTCACAAGATTCTCAATTTTAGTGACTAGGATTAAAAAGTTATCAGCCTCAAACAATGAAGGGATGGGGTTCAACCCAAGAATGGGATTCAACCCGATAAAAAGGCTTGTTGTTTTAAGAAAACCTTGGATAACAACTTGTAGGATTCAACATGAGAATTTTGCTAGTTGAAGACGATCGCACTGTTGCCGATCGGCTCTATTTAATCCTCACCGATCATCACTTTGTAGTGGAGACAGCAGTACATGGAAAAACGGCGTTAGATTTGGTTCAACAGTCAACCTACGATCTGATTTTGTTGGATTTGACTCTGCCGGATATCGATGGCATTACCCTGTGTCGCCAACTTCGAACTGAAGGGAATCAAACCCCGATTCTGATGCTGACGGCCAAAAATAGTCCCTACGATCGGGTTGCGGGATTAGAAGCGGGAGCCGATGATTACCTCAGTAAGCCCTTCCATGAAGCTGAACTCTTGGCTCGAATTCGTGCCCTGCTCCGACGACGACAGACGTCAGAGACGGCTGTTCTCTTGCAATGGGAACACCTCGAAGTGGATGTTGACAGGCGAGAGGCTTGTTATGACGGTGTTCCGATTCATTTGACGCCTAAGGAATATGGCATTTTGGAATTGTTTTTGCAGTTCCCACGTCGGATTTTTAGTCGATCGGCCATTCTGGATCAGGTTTGGGGGGTGGATGCGGCCTGCGGAGAACGGGCGGTGAATACCCAAATTCGGGGACTCCGGCAAAAGCTACGCGCCGCAGGGATGACGATCGAACTGATTGAATCCATTTACGGGCTGGGCTATCGTCTCTTGCCGCCGCCCGATGGCCCGAGTTCGTCGTTGGCTCCTCAGGAACGAGCTACTCAGAGAGAGCGAGGGCCATCGCAAGGAATGCTTGAGTTAGGGGTACAAGCCGCTCAGTCGCCCGCAGCGCTAACCCTCGTGCGGTCTGAGATTCAAGCCAGTATTGCTCAAGCTTGGGCTCATTTCCGAGAGACGCTGCCATCCCGCCTAGCGCTACTGGAATTGACGATCGACCAAGGGAACCAAGGCAGGCTGACGCCGGAAGTTCGCCACCAGGCCCAAGCTGAAGCCCATCGTCTGGTGGGGTCTTTCGGATCCTTGGGTTTCCCAGAAGGCTCAAGGCTGGCCCGCATCTTTGAAGACACCCTCCAGATCGATCGACCCCTCGATCGGGTAATGCTCCAACACCTTGCCGCTACCCTTCAGACCTTAAAACAAAAACTCGCGGCCCATGATGCAAGCCTCAATCAAGAGAGTTGGACGGGCTCTCCAGTAGAACTTGCCTCGGTGATTCCGGCGGGTGAGCAAACCCTGGTTGTAATGACTCAGGATCCGCAATTGAGGGCCATGATCGATCGGTTGACTGCTTGTGATGCTTGGCAAACCTTAGCAGTGACCACGCTATTTGTGACCACGCTGGCTGAAGTTCAGCAACTGTTAAGCCAGAAGCTTACTTGTATCGTCATGGTAGACCTCACTATGGTAGACCTCGCTCTGACGCCTGAAGCGGAGGCCATCCAGCTATTGTCCGTCTTCACAGAGCAGCAGGTTCCCGTTGTGGTTATTTTGAGCCCTGAATCTTCTCTACAATCTCCCATTGACCGCCTACACCAGCGGGTACACCTGACTCGCCTGGGGGTACGGGCTATCTTAGCCAGACCGATCGAGCCTGCCATGCTTTTGAAAGGATTGGCTCAAGCGATCGAGTTTACGCCGGATCCCCATGCCAGCATTTTGCTAGTGGATGATGATCCCCAAGTTTTGGCGACCATTGTTGCCCTGCTGGAACCCTGGGGGCTTCAAGTCACGCCATTAGAGAATCCGAAATATTTTTGGGAAATCCTCAATACCTGCAAACCGGATCTATTAATTTTAGATATTGAGTTACCGGAAATTAGTGGCTTTGATCTCTGCCGGGTAGTGCGGAGTGATCCGGATTGGGCTGATTTACCGATTATCTTTTTGTCTGCCCATACCGATCGAGCGACTGTTACACAGGTGTTTAGTTTAGGCGCGGATGACTATGTGAGAAAACCGATCGTTGAGCCGGAACTGATTGCCCGCATTTTGAACCGCCTTCGCAAACTGTCTAGCCACGATCGGGACACCTAGCCTAGGTGCTGAAGAGCCCCTAGGTTGTTTGTAAATGGGTTTGTTGGATGGTTGTAATGGCTTCCAATAACTGAAACAACCGGAGCGGTTTTTTTAAACAGGCGGTAGCGCCTAATTGTAAGCACTGTTGGTGATTCGTCTCATCAATCTCGGCAGTTAGAAAAATGAAAGGAACCTGAGCCAGAGTCGGATCATTGCGGATGGCTTTGAGTACCCCGTAGCCGTCCATTTCTGGCATATTGATATCACAGATAATCAAGTCAGGTTGGTGTCGATTGGCAAGTTTCAATCCCTGAATTCCATTTTCAGCAGAGATGGGCGAAAACCCCATATCGGTCAAAATTTCGGCTAAAATAGCGCGAAATTTTTCGTCATCATCAATCAAAAGGACAGTTTGAATCACAAACGCATCGTTTGTAGTTGTCTGGTCTGTAGTCACCTGGTTTGGAGTCACCTGCATGATAGAGTTCACGATCCTAGCTCAACCACTCTCATCACAATTCAGTTCAATGATGAATCATTAATTCAAGATGGCACATCGCCCAGTTGCATTACCCAGTTGATTGATCCAATTGCAACATCTGCTGCCAATCAGCCACCTGCGATCGCATTTACTGTAGATCTTAGGGTAATCATAGCTCTAAAAAGTTAGGAAATAGTGAGGTTTTGAGTTTTGTCCCCATGTTGTTGCCTAATAGTTTCCTATGCAGCCTAAGGGTTTCCTATGCAACAGTTGCGATGGGAAATGGAATTGACGGAGGGGATAAACTCCAGTTGAGGTACTCTCCCCTCGCCTATCATAGGACAAGGACTTCAGACAGAAGAGCTTGTGGCCATGTCCCAGCAACCCCTCCCCCGCCCACCCTTTGAAACCCTGATTGAATCTGCCCACCAGCGGCTTGCCAATTTGTTGCACCGGGTACAACTGCTGGAACGGGGGGGGGAAATGACGAACTTGGTCATGGAAACAGTGGGGGATGTTTCAATTGCCCTAGAGGAACTGGAAATACTGGCCCAGCAATTACGGCAGCACAATCAGGAATTAGTTCAGGCTCGACAGTCTATTGAACAGGAGAGACAACGCTATCAGGATTTGTTCAACTTTGCTCCTGATGGTTATCTCGTGACGGATGAATTCGGTTCGATTCGGGAAGTGAACCAAGCGACTGCTGAGTTATTACAGGTTTATCCGGAAGATTTAATCGATCGATCGTTGATCACCTTTATACACCCAGCCGACTCAGCGATTTACGATCGCGTCTTTCAGCAATTGTGGCAAGTGGGACAAGTTCGGGGCTGTGAGTTACGAATTTGTCATGTGGCTAGTGAGCATGGCAATCCGATCGCAAATCTAGTTAAAGAGCAGGTTGAACAACAGGTTGAAACCTGGGTTGAACTCAGTGTTGCAGTCATTCGCGATCGCAAGGGTGCAGGACTGACTTTGCGGTGGCTCATGCGGGACATTACCGATCGTAAACAGTTGGAATTTCAACTGCGAGAATCCTCCATCCATCTCAGTGACATTCTCACCCATGCCAGTGCAGCCATCCTCAGTTTTCGAGGATTTACTAATAATACTTGGCATATCGATTATTGTTCTACCGGATGTGAAGCGTTGTTTGGGTATACCTCCGATGAAATGATTGCAGATCAGACACTGTGGGGGAATCGAGTCTTGTCGGAAGATTTAGAGGCGATCGTGCCGGTCATTTTTGATAGCCTCCGCAAGTACAATGCCGGACAAGTGGACTATCGCTTTCGTCGTAAGGATGACACCGTAAAGTGGGTCAATGCCAACTTTACAGCACGGTGGGACGAGGATGAACACTGTTGGTTTGGGACAGGAGTGCTGACGGATATTACCGATCGCAAACAACTAGAATTGCAACTGAAGGACTCCACCACCAAGCTGAGCGACATTCTAGACAATGCGATCGCGTCTATTTTTCAAGTGCGGGTTTATTCTAATTTTGAGTTGAAGTACGATTATCAATCCGTCGGTGCGGAAGCTGTATTTGGCTACACAGTGGAAGAACTGATGGCCGACAATTATCTGTGGATGTCGCGGGTGCATCCTGAAGATTGGCAAAACTGTTTGGTTCCCGGTTTTCAGGATGTGTTTGCGGAGCGATCGAATACGATCGAATACCGCCTATATCGTAAAGATGGTGTGCTGCGCTGGCTAACGGTGACCTTTGCCTCCCGTCGAGATGAAGCAGCCGATTGTTGGATTGTGACTGGAATCAGTACCGACATCACGGATTTTAAAGAAGCTGAAGCTGCCCTCAAAAAAAGTGAAGCGTTGTATCGCACCTTCGCTAGTAATTTTCCCAATGGTGGGGTTTTCTTGTTTGATACGGATCTTCGCTTTACGTTAGCTGATGGCTTGGGCCTTGCTGAAGCGGGATTGTCTAAAGAACAGTTAGAAGGCAAAACGATTTGGGAAGCGGTTCCTAGTGAAGTTGCCATGTACATTGAACCTTTTTATCGAGCGGCTTTGGCGGGTGAAACCGTAGTGACTGAAATCCCGTTCAGAGGCTTGATTTACTGGGTTTACCATTTGCCAATTACGAACGATCGTGGTGAGATTATTGCGGGCATGGTGATGACGCAGAATATTACCGATCGTAAACGGCGAGAGGAACAATTGCGGCTATTAGAATCGGTTGTGACTAACATTCATGAAGCAGTCATTATTACGGAAGTGCTGAATGAATCTGAAGTTGAAGTCGCGGTATCCCAGCCAGACTTGTTCCTAGAAGATTCGCAGTCCCTAAAACAATCGCAGAGCGATTCCCTAAGTAATGTCACCTTAAACAGTAATCCCTATCCGCCTCATCACCGAATTGTCTACACCAATCCTGCCTTTACAGAAATGACGGGGTATTCTGCCGCAGAGGTATTTCACCAAACGCCACGTTTTTTGCAAGGGCAACATACCGATCGCCAAGCACTATTTCAATTGCGATCAGCATTGCAATCGGGCCAACCGACGCAACTGGAATTTATTAACTACCGCAAAGATCGATCGCAATTTTGGGCCGATCTCAGTATGGTGCCTATCCGTGATGCCCAGGATCGCGTGCATCATTGGGTATCGGTGCGGCGCGATGTCACCGATCGCAAACAGGCCGCCACTGCTTTACAGCAACTGAATGAAGCCTTGGAACAACGGGTTCAGGAACGGACTCAAGCCCTGCAAGAAAGCGAAGAACGCTTCCGTCATGCCTTTGATCATGCGATGACGGGAATTGCGTTAATGTCTCTAGAAGGGCGTTGGCTGAAGGTAAATCCTGCGCTGTGCCAACTGTTGGGCTACAGTGAGCCAGAATTGCAGCAACTCACCTGCGCCGATGTCTTGCATCCGGATGATCTCCCTTCCCATTCCCTGATTCTGCACCAGTTACTGACCTCTGAGATCACCAGTCACCAGTCGGAACAGCGCTATCGCCATAAACAAGGCTATGACCTGTGGGTGATCCGCAGTCTTTCCTTAGTGCGGGATAGCCAAGGGCAACCGCTCTACTTTGTGAAACAAATTCTCGATATTACGGAACGGCGAGCGATCGAGCAAATGAAGGATGAATTTATCGCCATTGCCAGCCATGAACTGCGCACCCCCTTAGCTTCTATGCGAGGTTCCCTGGGCCTTGTGGCATCTGGCATTTTTGAGGATGATCCTGCAATGGCTCGGGAGTTGATTCAAGTGGCGATCGGCCAGAGCGATCGACTAACTCGCTTAGTGAATGACATGTTGGATCTCGAACGCCTAGAGGCCAAAACTGTAATTTTGACCCCCCAACCCTTCCCGGTAACGGCTTTGATCCAACAGGCGATCGAAACCATCTATCCCCTTGCCGAAGAAGTTGAGATCGCCTTCAATTGGCAACCCACTGACCTGTATGTTCAGGCTGACCCCGATCGGATTGTCCAAGTGCTGGTGAATCTCTTGGGAAATGCCATCAAGTTTTCGCCCCCCCAAACCACGATTACGATCCGTACAAAAGCGGTTTCTCATCCCTGGCTTGTCGGTCGATTGACGACTGATCGATCGGAGGATCTACTTTCCTTGGCATCGTCGCAGCCGACGGCCTATGGCTTATTTTCCATTCGAGATCAGGGCCGAGGGATTCCTGCCGATAAGTTAGATATGATTTTTGGTCGATTTCAGCAGGTGGATTCCTCTGATTCCCGAAAGGCTGGAGGTACGGGGTTAGGATTAGCGATTTGTCAAAAAATTGTTGAGCAACATACCGGAAGAATCTGGGCTGAAAGCACTGTGGGGCAGGGCAGTACGTTTTACTTTACATTGCCCCTAGCGGCTTTAAATCTGGGCTGAAGCGATTAACGGCTCAATGTGTTAAATATCAGTGCATAAATTACATTTGGCGATGCAATTTTCGTGCGTCAGTGATTACGATAGGGAAAGGGATCGGTCAATGATCTCCCAATCGCGGTCATTCCGCAGGAACCTCCTTCTTACTATGTCTTCTTTATCTACCCAAACCCCTCTTCCCAAGACACTTTTAGTCATTGAGGATGAAGCCAGTCTCAGACTCGTCATTCAAATCACCTTGGAACGCTTGGGGGGTTGGATTGTGCTGACCGCTGCTTCGGGCAATGAGGGGTTACAGCAGGCCCATCGGGATCAACCGGATGCCATTTTGTTGGATGTGATGATGCCGGATATGGATGGTCTGACTGTATTGCAGCAGTTACGATCGCAGCTGAGTACTCAAACCATTCCTGTTATTTTGCTGACTGCAAAAATCATGCCGATCGCCCCCGAAGAACAAGCCCAGCTAGGGGTGTCTGGGATTATCGCGAAACCCTTTGATCCCTTGCAATTGTCGCAGCAAGTGTCGGAAATCCTGCATTGGTAATGGGTTGAGGGTAATGGGTTGAGGCAGCAATAATCTGGAAAGGGCGGAAGCAGCGCAGGGTTAAATTGCGGGTTGTCCGATCGTTGCGATCGCAGAAATCGCAAGAATGTCAGGAATCGTAGCAATTTCTGGGATCACAGGGAGAGCAGAGCCTAATTTTTTTTGCGAGAGCGACATCCTTACCATTTCCTGACTTTTTGGGGCTAAGCTGAGCCAATGCAGCGTCTACAACAACTCCAATCCTCCCCCATGTCAGAGAATGTCCGCCTTAGGAGACACTCTGGCCAGCCTTCCTTCCCAATGATGTTCCCTGAGTAATCTGTTCCCTGAGTAATCTGTTCCCTGAGTAATCTGTTCCCTGAGTAATCTGTTCCCTGAGTAATGAAGAAATTGGGCTTAATCCTGGGGGATAGGTGAGTGGTTAACCGACTGTAGAGGATCCGTTGATTATGCTTGCCATAGTGCTTGCTGTAGCGATTCATCGTCGTGATTCACCATAGTGACTGATTATGGTGCCTTCTTATAGTTGCTAATCGTGGTAGTTCATGATGGCGACTCATTGCGGTGACTCATCGGGTAAACCATGCTGTGAGTGTAGCTGTTGTTTCAAGCGAATCTTTCCATAAGAATCTTTCAACCTTTTGAGATATACGGATACGGATTGAGGTAATGATGAATTACGGTTTAATCCCTTTTCAGGCGCAGCCCGAGCCTTTCGTAATGCAATTTGAAGTTCTCAATTCATTACACCTTGGCATCTTTGTTGTTTCCCCGGACTTACAACCGATTTATCTGAATGAACGGGCCCATCATCTCTGTGAGACTTTGTTTCAATCCTCTCCTGATCGCTTACCTCAGGATATAGCAGCCGTCTGTCAGCAATTTCTGGGGTTGGAAACTCCGCAGGTGCCCTTGGTGGTTGAATATCAGCCGAGTTTGATTCAATGGGTGCGATTGCACGTTAGTTTGATGAAGTCCCGATCGCAGCAGCCGTCTTCTCTGTTGGTGGTAGTAGAGGATTGCTGTGAGGTGGAACTGCACCGGGATCAGAAAGCCTACGGTTTGACGAAGCGGGAAGCGCAGGTGTGGATGTTGCTGCGATCGCAATGTACTTACCAGGAAATCGCGGATCAACTGAAAATTAGCTTAAACACCGTCAAGACCCATGCCAAGAATGTCTACCTCAAACGTCGGGAGTTTGTGAAGCAGCGAGCTAATAATTTGTGTCAGTTCCCAGTTGCGCCGATGTTAATGCTGGCGGAGTAAGGTTTTAGAGGGGGGCAGTCGGGTTTGAAGATTGAATGCTGAATTTAACGACAGAAAAGCCGCGAGAAAAGTCGCAAGTCTTGTACGATCGAGGCTTGATACTCCGTTTATTGTTTGAGTCGTTTACTTCAACCAGTCCTACCATGACTTCCTCCACCGCGACTTCCTCCACAGAACCCGTTATCTACCAAGGACAATTTGGGCCGTTCACGATCGACGATCACGATCGTCAGGGAGTGCGGATTTATCGATCGGCATTGATGGTGGCTGCGGTTTGTGTTGCGTTGGTGACAACGATTGCGCTGGTTATGCCGCAATCTTCAACCCAAGCTTGGCTGATTGCTGGGCTGTATGCGCTCTTTAGTGTTGCGCTAGGTGTTAGCTTATTCACGATTCACATTTATCTAGAAATTCTGCATCGGGCATTGCAGGCGTTTTGGGCGGTAGGTTGCATTGCGGCGATCGGCGTTGCCGTGGGGGATCCGGCCCCGTTTGCGGAGACGGTGGTACAGCATCCGTGGACGATTTTAGGGATTGGGTTTACGTTTGCGGCGTTGACGGGGATTTACTTCAAGGAAGCTTTTTGTTTTAACCGTTTGGAGACGAAATTTCTGACGGTGATCGTTCCGACCTTACTGCTGGGGCATCTGTTGGGATTGCTGCCGATCGGGGTGGCGCAGGGATTAGCGATCGCGTGGTCGGGGTTGTTTCTTGTGTTCGCAGGTCGGAAGGCGGTGCAGGCGATTCCGGATGATATTGGGGATAAGAGTGTGTTTGAGTACTTGCATCGGCAGAAGGCTGAGGCGCAGTAATACAGCAGTGTAACAATACAGTAGTTCTAGATGACTCGTGGGGCCGCTGCATTTGGCCCTCGCCCTAAATCCCTCTTCCAGAACGGGCGAGGGACTTTGAGTTTGGTTAATCTATGGCTAGGACGCTTAGCTTGAGGGCTTGGGAGAGTTTGCCCATGAGGAAGAGTCCGGCAACGGAATTGCCAATGACATCGATCGCGGGACTGTAAATGGCGATCGCGCCTTCCTTGGGAATCACGGCAATTAATGTACCACTAACGCCGGATTTCATGGGAAGACCAATGCGAACGGCATACTCACCGGACACTTCGTACAATCCACAGGTAAACATTAATGCATTGACAATTTGTTGGTGTTGGGATTGCAGGTGTAAATGCGGTGTTGCTAACATCAGTCCTAGTTTTGCCAAATCTTCGATCGTTCCTGAAAGGCAGCAAATGTGGTTATAGGTTTCGAGGGCGAGGTTAATGTTTTCCACGTAGCCCGCTTGATAGAGGAGATTGACGATCGCGCGGTTGGCTTCGTTGGCGAGCGATCGCACCGATATCAGCATGGCTTCATCGAGCCGAAGCTGGCAGCCTGCCCGTTGGTTGAGCCATTGCCGCAGGGCTTCACAGCGTTCGGAGCCGTTACGTCCCGGCAATAAACTTGCGAGGGTGATTGCGCCGCTGTTAATCATGGGATTGCGGGGAAAGCCTCGATCGGCGGCCAGTTGGGAGAGGGAGTGGAAGGGTTGGTCGGAGGGGCTTTTGCCAACTTTGGCAAAGACACGCTGACTGCCGAGGGTTTCCAACAGCATCAAGAGCAGAAAGGGTTTGATGACGCTCATTAGGACAAAGGGTTGGGTTTGTCCCGATCGAAACCAGCAGCCTTCTGCGGTTTGGATTTGCATCGCTAACCCCGTAATGTCGGCTTGGGCGAGGAGGGGAATGTAGTCAGGTAAGCGTCCGAGGGCGCTCTGTACTTGGGCTTCCCCAATCCAATGATGGAGGTGTGCTGGATTTAATTGCTGGAAGCGACTGGCCACATGCTTGCTCTGCCTCATACCCAATTGATTGTTCAATGCTACCGATGTTCAATGCTACAGTCCAATCCGACCGAGTTCGTCTGTCTCCTACAGAGTTGTCAATTAATTTGGTCGTTGATTTCGTGATGGATTTGCTATCAGTCTACAGTTTTGCCACTTTCATCAGTGCAATTTCCCACACAAGTTGCGGTTGGACGTAGGCAGATAGGTGTTGTTTGGCTTGTTCTAAGGGTTGCAGGAGACTGAGGTTGGTGGTGCTGCGCCAGTAGGTTTGCTGGAGGTAGTCGAGGAGCCAGAGTTGGGCTTCGGTGTCGAGGGTTTTGGCGATTTGTTTGGCGATCGTGAGGGCGTCGCGCAGGCTGGTGGGGCGTTGGGTGAGGAGGGTGAGGAGGTCGGGGGGGATGGTTTGCAGTTTTTCCCATTGGGCGATCGCGTCGCCGGGGCTGCCCTGGGCGAGGTCGAGGATTTCGGGTTGGTTGAGGATGTCGGCGCGATCGGTGTGGCGGAGTACGTCGGCGACTTGGTCGGGGGAGAGGCGATAGAAGGGGATGGTTTGGCAGCGGGAGACGATGGTGGGGAGGAGGGCTTCGGGGCTGGGGGCGAGGAGGATGAGGGTGGCTTGGCCGGGTTCTTCGAGGGTTTTGAGGAGGCCGTTGGCGGCGGCTTCGGGCATGGTGTGGGCTGCCTCTAGGACGATGACCGATCGCGGGGCTTCTAGGGGGGGGCGGCTCAGGAATTGGCTGATTTCGCGGATTTGTTCTAGGCGGATGATGGGGGGTGTTTTGCGTTTGGCTCCGGCGGCTTCGGCTTCTTGGGCGGTGAGGCGTTTGCCCTGGTGGAGGTAGGTGGGTTCGACCCAGAGGAGGTCGGGGTGGTTGCGTTGTTGGATGCGGCGGGGGAGGGTGGGGGAGGGAGCGTGATGGGGGGAGAGGAGGAGTTCTAGGAAGCATTGGGCGGCGAGGCGTTTGCCGATGCCGTTGGCTCCGGTGAAGAGGTAGGCGGGGGCGATGCGATCGCGGTTGACGGCTTGGGTCAGGAGTTCGATCGCGGCGGGTTGGCCGATGAGGGATGCGAAAACGGTGGACATGCCAAGGGAACGAGGAAGACTTCACTAGATTAGCGCATCGGGATCGATGCCCTGCGATCGCAGAAGTTCGGCAAGGCGATCGGCGCGTTGGCGTTCGACTTCGGCCCGTTGCTGCTCTTGATCAGCCCGTTGGCGTTCGGCTTCGGCCCGTTGCTGTTCTTGATCAGCCCGTTGCTGTTCTTGATCAGCCCGTTGTTGTGCTTCTTCGGCGCGTTGGCGTTCGGCGGCGACTTTTTCGACGGCCCAGGGTAGGATTTGCCGATCGGGATCCCACCAGCGCAGCCAGTAGCCGGTGCGTTCTTCTTTTTGGCCGCGCCAGGTGCCGAGGAAGAGGTTGAGTTCTGGGATCCAGTGGTGGCCGTTTTCGTCGGGTTGTTCGAGTTGGTAGCCGGAGTCGGCGAGGCGATAGGTTTCTAGGAGGCCGCTGTCGGGTTCAAAGATGACGTAGGTGGGAACTTGCAGGACTTGTTCGTAGAAGAACCATTTGCCGGGGGGATAGGTGGGTTTGGAGGAGTATTCGTCGCCGTCGGTGGCGGAGAGGAATTCCATGACGATCGCGGGGGGGTCGCCTTCGAGGTGGGGGGTGTAGCTTTTGCGATCGGGGATGATGGTTTTGACGGTGGGAACCCAGAGCCAGTCGGGGGCTTTGAGGATGAGTTCGTTGTTGACGGTGGCGCAGAGGCCGAAGTTGGAGGCAATCAGCATGGTGGGCTGAATGCGATCGGTGATTTCGAGGCTTTCTCGTAGGGCTCCGGCGAGGAGGGGTTGGCAGGTGTTTTCCACGGGTTTTTCTTCTAGCCGAAAGCCGTCGGGGAGGCGTTGCCAGGTGATGGTGAGGGGGGCGGGGGGATTGGTGGGGATTTCGGGGGGAGAGATTGGGCGATCGGGGGTGGTGACCATGGGGTTTTCCTGCGATCGGATGGGTTTATTTTAGCTTGGGTGCAGTAGGCAGATGGCAGCTATACCCCAAACCAAGCTCCGAGTTTCATGATCGCGGTGGTGAAGGTGGGAAGGTATTTGGTGGCGAAGGTGGCGAGTTTGGAGCCTTTTTCAGCGATGTCGTTTAGGTCTTCAAGGTTTTCTTTGGCTTTTTTGAGGTAGTTTTCGGGGGTGGGTTGTTCTTGGGCGAGTTGGGCGAGGTTGTCGAGGTATTCGATCGCGCGGGTTTTGAAGCGATCGTCGAGATCGCAGTCGGGGGACTCGATCGCGCTGCGGAGTTGGCTAATCAGGTCGGCGAGTTCTTGTTTTTTGGGATCTTGGGTTTCTTGAAGGGCAGTTAAGTTTAGGGTGAGGTTGCCACTAATGTTTCCGGCGGCTGCGGCTCCATAACCTGTATTGATGGCGGACTTATCCTTAGCCACGTTAATATCACGTCCAGATTTATATGTCATAAAATATGTGCCTTTTTCAATAATTTTGTTCATTGGGCGTTGATTCGCGCTATATACCAAACCTTCCATCATAGTGATGGTTTTGTCTTTGTCTTGAATCGTTCTTTCAAGATAGCGAATTTCCTGGGTGGCTGCTTGGAGTTGAGTTTGGATTATATAGATATCCTGATAGAACTTTTCGTATGGTTGGACTTTGTCAGTGTCGGGTGGGAGAGTGGCTCGGACAAGGACACGATCTTTGTCTAGCTCGACCATAGCGTTGAGGCGGGCTTCGGGATTATCCTGTTGGAATTGGCTGAGGGCTTGGCGAAAGATGGCGGGTTCGGTGCCTCGGCGGAGGATGAAGTCGAGGGTGTCGGCGAATTTGTCTACGAGTTTTTCAAAGTCTCCGGGTTCAAAGCTGCCGGAGAGAGGGCGGCGGTTTTGGGGATTTCGATCGGGGGTGAGGTAGATGTAGTCGCAGGTAAGGTCGTCGAATTGGGTGTCGCTGTTGATTGTCCAGTTGGCGATGCAAGCTCCGGTGAGGGTGGCATGGCGAAAGTCAGTGCCGCCTGCTTTGGTGTTGGAGAGGTTGGCAAAGGTGAGGTCGGCTCCTTGCAAGTTGGATGCGGTCAGGTCTGCGCCTGCGAGGTTAGCTTTGACTAGATCTACTCCGGCAAGGTTTTGCGCACTCAGGTCGAGGTCAGGATACTGGCTGCTGCTGCCTTTGCGGCTAATCATTAGTTGCATTCGGGTATAGGTAAAGTCGATATCCGATCGTTCGCCTTTTACGCCCGTCCAGTTGACATAGCGGGTATTAGCATCATTAAATTTGCAGTTGCTTAGTGTCGCGCCGCAGAAACGTACCCCTTGCAAATTCGAACCTTTAAAGTTGGTACCTGTGACATTTTGGAATTCTTTGATTGCTTCAACAAAGGTAAACAAAGTAACGGCCAGTAATACTATGAATGCAAAACTCCATCCTAATCCTGATACTATTTCGCCTTTACCAAATAATTCAATCGCCTTCAAGAGTATCCCTACATCTATACCCGCTAATACACTTGCAAAAAGTGGGAAGCCACCTGTAGAAAACTCATTAGGATCTGAAGCATTATCGATATCCACAAACATTACTAGTGGTATCAATCCAGCCACAATTCCAGAAATCAATGCAACGATTACTATTAATACAGCAAAAACTATGCTAGTCAGCACACCTCCTACACCTGATTCTAGAACTATACCTATAGTATCAAATGCAATTTTAGTACCATCATTAATTGAATTCAAAACTGAGAATGAACTAATTCCTGAAACCACTCCTAAAAGTACTAAGAAAAATATATTTCTAATATGCTTTATAACTTTCTCAAAGCTTCTTCCAGCAACTACATTAATGAAGTTTGCATCTTTTAAATTAGCATTACGGAAATCACAACCTCGAATATCTCTCCCCGAAAAATCCCAGCCTTCGCAGTCCATCCCACGAAAGGATAGATCTTGGAGGTCTTTTGGGAGGGGTTGGGTGAGGGGTTCGCGTGGCATAGCAGATGACGGAATGGACGCAGCAGGCAAGCTCTCGCCTATTATGTCCCATCTAAGGAAAACTCGCCATAGGAAGTTATAGAGATTCGATCTTTCTCAATTTCTCGATTCTGCGACATCTCGGATCCCCTAAATCCCCCTTATTAAGGGGGACTTTGAACATTTTTCCGGTTCCCCCTTTTTTAAGGGGGGCTAGTAGGGGGGATCTCCTTCACAGCGTAGTCGAATCAACTCTCGCAGCATTATCTTTAACGTTAGTCGAACATTTATTACAGCATTCATCCCAACGTCGATCGCGTGGATTCGATCCCTAAATCCCCCTTCAAAAGGGACTTTGAATGCATTCTCTCATGTTCCCCCTTTTTTAAGGGGGGCCAGGGGGGATCGAATCCAACCTCAAACACGAGTATCAAATGATACACGTCCAATTTTCAAAACCCTATTGACAGACCCAAGTTTTATCCGTAGGCTTGTCTTTCATAGTAACGCCATGGAACCTTGCCCTCTCTCACTTGACGATGCGGCACGAACCCTGGAAGCGCTATGTCCAACCCGAAAATTTAGAGCACTACCCAGGATTGTTCGCACCAACCCTGAGTAGCTATCCCCCAAGCTGATTAGCCCAGCAAGGAGGCTTGTTAAGAATTTTAACATTCGATCGAGCCACCCTTGTTTGTGATGTCAAACCGGGGTGGTTCTAAGTTTTTGGGCTTCTTAAGACCCTCATCCCCAGCCCTTCTCCCGCACGCAGGAGAAGGGAGCAAGGTTGCAGCGGGATGATATTCACCACACCCAGGAGAA
The DNA here is from genome assembly GCA_002148405.1 of Alkalinema sp. CACIAM 70d. Classification (GTDB taxonomy): domain Bacteria; phylum Cyanobacteriota; class Cyanobacteriia; order Leptolyngbyales; family Leptolyngbyaceae; genus Alkalinema. The sequence goes on from MUGG01000029.1 coordinate 58,902, forward strand.
GCTCAATCATGGCTAAAGATACTCGCGATCGCGACGATCGTTCGATCGAACGCGACCGTCCATACATCCGCCTACAACTCTTCGGCACTCGCGAAACCGTCCAATCCACCATCGATCGAATGCACGCAACCGGCTTCATGGATAGGGTTTACTAGGGTCAACCCATGCCCGTTCCCGGCAACGAAGTCGAATGGGTTAGCGTCCTGTACCGTCAGTGGTAAACGCCCAGCAATCGGTCAGGCTGCACGCAAATTCGATCCCCCTAAATCCCCCTTATTAAGGGGGACTTTGAGTCAATCAAGCAAAAAACAGCAATTCTATTAACTTTTCTCCTATTTTCTCTTGTTTCCCCCTTATTAAGGGGGGCTAGGGGGGATCGGAGCCATAGCATTGATCAATCAATTTGGTATAACGTAATGTTTTTTCGACAACCGCCTAGTAAGGAACAACTTTGCTACAGTTTCCAGTGTCAAGTTCATCAATCGCCCTTAATCAGTTGATTCAGAATACTTCCCAGTTGCTCCAACGCTGCATTGGTCGATCGCTGTGTTTCGTCCATCCGTTCTAGTTGCTGCTGTTGGCGGTTCAACTGTTCCTGTTGATTAGTCACAAGCTGTTGCAGCAATAGCTGAGTTTGGTCTAAGCGATCGATATTTTGCTCCAATCGCTCCATCTGCCGTTGCTGCATGGCAAAAACTGCTTCCAGGCGTTCGGTTTGCCCCGTGAGGGCAATCAATCGCTCCTCATGGCCGTTAATCAGTCGCTGGGACTGGTAAATATATTCATCCAGACGGCTGTTTAGCCGATCGAAGCTTTCATGGGTTGATTCTGCATGATCTGTGAGGGCAATCAATCGCTCCTCATGGCCGTTGATCAGTCGCTGGGACTGGTAGATATATTCATCCAGACGGCTGTTTAGCCGATCGAAACTTTCATGGGCTGATTCTGCATAACGAGCCGCTGACCCCACAATCGTAGTCACAGCCTCTAACTCGCTCTCAATCCGGTCTAATCGATCGGTCATCCCGCCTCCTGGGTTTACTGTATAGAACAACTTTACCAAAATTTCTAGCGTTCAGTTGAGCAATTCACGTCAATTGATTCACAGGATTCATCACAGAATTGATTAACGCTGTGGCAGCATTCGATCGGATTCCCCCGACTTTTTCTGCCGTTCCTGCTCTTCCTTAATCAACTGCAATACCTTCTGGCGTAGGGTTTCGTGACGCTCCACCCCCTCAAAGGCATAACGGTTATAGCCCGACTGGGTAATAATCGTCTCCAAATTCTTCACCCGTTCCCCCGAACCTGGGTGCGTCGAAGCCCACTCCGGAGGCCGCCGATCGCCCTTGCGTTTCTCCTCCTGTTGCATCGTCACCATCAAATTGCGTAACCCATCCGCTGCATAACCCGATGCCGCCAGCAATCGCGTTCCCACATCATCCGCTTGCCGTTCCATATCGCGACTGTAATTAAACACAATCAAATCACTGGCAAGTCCCCCCACATAGGGCACATACCCGATCACACTCGCAATCAAATTCCCCTGCGACATCAGTTGAAAGCCATGGGTCAGCGCCGCGTGGGAAATCTCATGGCCCAGCAACCCCGCTAACTCCGCCGTCGATCGACTCTTCACGATCGCCCCCGCATTAATAAAAATCTTGCCCCCCGGTAAGGCAAACGCATTCAGCTTGTCATCCAAAATTACATTGAACTCATACTCAAAATCCTTACGTCCCGCGATCGCCGCCATCTTCTGCCCTAGTTCATTGACATAGGCCAGCACCTCCGCATCTTCCACCATCGGGACTTGTCGCTTCACCGATTTGGCAATGCTTTTACCCAAACCCGATTCCCCCCGCAGTAGCGAAATCGCACTCTGCGCCGCCGTAAAGGGCCCCAGCAATCCACCCGTAACCGCATACCCGATCGCGCCTGTGATGATATTGCCAATCACATTGCCAGTCACTTTTTTGCGTAGAGCTTTGCGGTAGCGTTCCAAATTTTCATCCGCCAATTGCACAAACGCATTGACTTCACTATGATCCGGATTCATCAAGGCAAACTGCCGTGCCGCGATCGACGCATCAATCCAGCGTTCCGCCTTCGCCAATGCCGCCACCCGCGCCTTAATCACCTCCGGTTCCTTGGGATAGTCCGCAGCCATCGCATCCAAGGCTTTCAACGCCTGGTCAGACTTACCATACTTTTCATAGATTTTCAGCGCCAACAGTTGCCCCGGCAAAAACTGCGGGTAATTTTTCACCAGCAAATCGATCGCCACGATCGATCGGCTTTCCAGCCCCGCATCCCACCCCTGGTTCGCCTCCCGCCAATAGACCTTTCCCGCTGGCGGCAATTCCTCAGGATTCGTCATCAAGGGTGGCTGGGCAGCACGTTCCGGCACATTCTCAAAGGTAGGCTTCACTGCCTTATACAGCGCCACCGCTGCTTCAATGTCCCCCGCTTGGTAGCGTCGATCGGCCTCCAGCAGTTTCTGATGCCGTTCCGTTTCCGCCTGTTTTTCCTCTGGCGTTTGCTCCGGGTTGAGGGGATCTTTCGGGAGTTCCAGCTTGGGTTTTGCGTCAGGATTGGGCTGGGGTTGAGAGACGGGATCGGGGGTAATGGTATCCGCTTTGGGAGAGGCCGTGGGTTGGGGAGTGGGAGGGTTGGGGAGTGGGAGCGTAGGAGAAGTTGTGGGGGAGACCGTGGGCGTTACTGTGGGGGAGACCGTGGGCGTTACTGTGGGGGAGACAGTGGGCGTTACTGGGGGCGTGGCAGTCGGTGTCGCAGTCGGTGTCGCAGTCGGTGTCGCAGTGGGGCTAGGACTGGGACTGGTGCTAGGACTGGGGGAGGCGATTACCGTCTGAGCCGCGATCGTGCGTAATCCGGGTGACAGCGCTAGCAGTACTCCTAGGACAAACGGTAACACCTGCCGCTGAAGGATTCGTTGCAGTCGTTGCAAGGGCAGTCGTCGCAATTCCCCAAACCTCTGCGGCCCGTCCTGCTTACCCCGTTGCATCATGGCTGTTGCCCTCTCCTCGATCGACGTCCTAGAAACAAGTTCCCAGACTGCTAATTTAACAATTTTTAGAAAGGATTTGGGGAAACGATATAAATTATGAAAGGGATTGCAACGTCACTAGAAAGATTGAGGAATCATCAGATGGAAATCACGATCGAACATCAACCCAGTGAAGAAAAATTAGCGCAATTGGGCGTCAAACAGTGGCCAATTTGGACAAAGGAAGCATCACAGTTCGATTGGTTTTATGACGAATCGGAAACTTGCTATCTGCTGGAAGGGGATGTGACTGTCACGCCCGCTAATGGAGAAACCGTTCGGTTTGGTCAAGGAGATTTAGTCACGTTTCCCGCTGGCATGATTTGCGTGTGGACGATTCACAGGGATGTGAAAAAGCATTATGCTTTCGGATAACGCTCCGTTATTCCTGAACTTCCAAAATCGTAGATAACATCGCAAACTGATCGACGGCCACTTGGGCAATGGCTTGTTGATTCCGTTGGGAATCCCGATCGAGCGTGTTCAACAAATCCCCCACGATCGCTAAAGGTTCCCCATTTTGCAAATCCAAGGGACTGCCCGATCGGGTACCCCGCTGTTGTGCAATTTTCTGTAACCCTCGCAGCACATCATTCAGCGGTTCCGTACTGGCTAAGGTAATTAACTCCAAAAAGCCCGCAGGCGGCTCGATCATAAATTGAAAGCGATCGTTGCTGGCGGGAACCATACGATGTTCCTGGGGAGCCAGTGGCACAGGTTTCTGCGAACCATCCCAGAGCAACGGGTGCAAAATTGTCAAATCCCCATTACTCGCGATCGCTAAAACTGCCACATGCAACGGTTGACGATCCTGATTAATCAGCTTCAAGGCAATTTCCGATCCCGCTTTGACCGCTTTGACTGGAGCCGATCGTCGCTGTTGACGGTTGCCAGCGCCCCGACTTTCCGTTGCACTGACGAGGGTTTCCCGTTTGCGATCGAGCACTTCTACCGTTACCTTCAGCGTTGAACTATTCCCATTCGTTAGTGTTTTTAAAACCTTGACTGCCAGTAAACTTTGCAAACGTTGGGCTAAACGTTCCAATTCTGATCCGCCTGCGGCTAAACCATTGGGCAGGATTTTCAGATCCGTCGTGTTTAACTCCAATTGCCCTTGGTTATTGCGATGCAGAATGTAATCCACTGCTTGATCGGGACGATAGGACACAAGTTCTAAGCGTTGGGCTGGAATCCGTCGGGTATTCACTAAGTTATTTTTCAGTTGCTGTAAATTATCTGTCACTGCTGGAGTGACCCCGATTCGTAAAGCCGTCTCGATCGCAATTCCCCGCACCTGTTCCTGTAATAAAGCACCTGGAACGATCGCCGATTTAGGAGCTCCTTCCAGGGTTCCATAGCCCACTAAGCCAGTGCGTCCCCGTTGACGAATGTATCCCAACGCCTGCCCCGTAGAATTCACGATCGCAAATTTCGCATTTTTGGAAAACGCATCTAAGCTTTCCGGAGAAATTCCCCCGAGCCAAAACTCCACCCGATCGCCCTGCACCGACTGCACCACCGCTTCTGCGGCGGGTTGGGAGGGATTGATTAAGTAAATGGGTTGTTGCTGGTAATTGCTACCGGGTTTAGTTTCAAAAATGGGATCTTGCACGATCCGTGAGGTTTTTGCTAGATCCTTAGTACTACGCCCCAGATCGATAAAAACATTGCCTAACGTTTGGTCACTCGTCGCCTGCCACAAATAGCGCGTCAGCAAATAGGTAAACGCCCCTGCATAGAAATCCCCAAAGGAAACGTCCGCCGAAAATTGGTTACGTTGGGCTGACCCTAGCATGACGCCCTTAGCAATCCCCTGTTGTCGTCGTTGCTGCAATTCCGCCGTTGTCCAGCCCATCGCCTGCATCCAGCGATCCTGATCCGCTAACTCCGCCTCGCTGGGATTGGGAGCCGCTAGGTTATCCCGAAAAATCGATCGCAGCACCGTTTGGTCGATCGCGGTTTCTGCTTTACGGCTCGCCCCCCCGGAGTGGCAACAATCTAGTACTGCGGTAAAGTTCTCCGTTTTCAACGCAGCAGTTAATAGGAACAAACTACGTCCCATAATACTGTTGACAGAAGTTTGGAGATTGCGATCGCCATCGTTGTTGGTAATTTGATAGTCGATCGGAACAATCACACCATTTAAGCCATCTTCACTAATGGGTTTAGGATCACGCACCCGCCCCCCATGGCCAGAAAAATGGAAAACAACTACATCTCCCGGTTTCGCCTGCTGAATCAGGTGTTCCTCAAACGCTTGAATGATATTTTGCCGCGTCGGTTGCAGCGTCTCCGGTTGCAGAACCAAAATATCCTGAGCCTTAAACCCAAAGCGATGAATCAACAGTTCCCGTTGTAATTGCACATCCGTTGCGCAACCCCGCAGCGATCGAATCCCCTTGGGATACTGATTAATCCCTACCAACAACGCCAGCTTACGTGGAGTGGACTGCGCTAACACCCGTCCCATTTGATCGCCGGAATGCTGGAAACTGGCCGGACTCAGGCCGATCGTAGCCAACGTAGTAGCAGCAAATTCCAAAAAGTGGCGACGTTTCATAGGACTTTATTAAGAGACTCAGGATAAGAGACTAGTACTTCTTCAAGATTCCCCCTCTGCACAGGGATTCGGCATGGTTTCCAGCAATTTTTGTAACTCAGCCGACGGATACCGCAGGGAAAAGATCTCTTGGAAGGCGTCGGCTTGCAGTTGTTTCTCCGCAAAAAACTGGGTTCGCCGCATCGTCCAAGTTTCCCGGCCTCCCACCACATTTTTCAGCGCACTCAACCCCTGGGCCACTTCCATCCGGCTCTCTCCCGCCATAATGCGGAAGGGATAGCGAACCAGCTGCGTTTTGCCATCGAGATCAAACAAAACCCATTCATATTCCTGACCAGGACTCAGGGGCTCTCCCAGATATTGCACATAGTTCAGGTTCTTCGCCCATTGGCCTGAAGTGGTTTTATCTAGGGCTTTTTTGCGAATATCTGCTTTCCAGATCACTTTTTCGGTTTGCTTCTCTTGAATCGCGATCGCCCCCGTTTTGCCTGTCCAAACCAAAGTCGGCTGCAAGTTCCAAACCTCCGCAGAGTCCCCCGGTGCGATCGGGCAAAGACTGTCGATCGGGCGAGACACCCCTGTTCCAGATTTCTTTTGGAACAGTTTCGATAACACCCCCGTCCAAGTGGTGGGTTGTTTCTTAGGGGCTGCTTGCACTGGGAGCGCAATCATGGGAAGTACCGCTAGGCCGAGGGTCAAGGCGATGCAATTTAGGCGATTAAAAGGATGAATCATAGGTACTTTTCTTGAGTGCAGGAATAACATACAGTCCCAGGGTTGCTACAGGTAAAAAATAGGGTAGCAAAACTGAAGCGGTAATAAAGGTTTGCAGGCTCACCAAGCCATAGATACCCATTCCGATCGCGAAGTTCCTGATTTTTACAGTTCGATATTGATTGCGTTGTGTTCGTCGTCGATCGTCGTTGATCCATATCTGTCCTCCTAAGCCCGCCAGAGCAATCATTAGGAAATCGGGAATGGGAACCACCAAGCGTTGCTGTAACAGGTGATGCACCATGTAGGCATGGGCTTCTGCCCCCGTCAAGCTCGTTTTCGGGATGGCTCCGGGAGCTTGGCTTGACCAATAGGCGATCGCGGTGGGTAACGCAAAGTTATCCTCCCCTCGACCATTCAGTCCCGCCTCCTCGTAGCCACCGGGCGCAATGAGCACGATCGCAGGGATTTTGTCCTCCGGTTGTAGTTGGTTGTGGAATAGTTGCTGGGCGCTGATAGAACGGTAAACCCGATCGGGGGGAATGGAGAAATCCAAAATCGGCTGAAACCAGGACTGGCCAAATTTGCGTACCCGATCGACCCAAGGCGCAAAGTGCTGTTGGCTCAGGGATTGCGCCTGTTCTGGTGATCCATTGTGCCCTGCTTGCTGTGCCTGAGTGACACTTGCCAAAGCCAAGGTATAGCCCAAGGGACAAATGCGATCGCAGCCTTGGGACGAGGGCAATTCCACCGTCCAAGGATAGAGAAAGGCATTGCCCTGTAAATTCGCCTCCAACTGAGCCAAGCTAGGCCGCACTCCAACAACCGTTTTACCCTGCACAATGGCCGCAAAAACAAGTAAGTTACCCCGTTGAGTCGCTTGGGCGATCGCCCGTTGCAAAGGCGGATCTTCCTGGGTCGGGCGATCGAGTAGGAAGTCGATGCCAATCACCTTGGGCGCTGGGTTCGCTGGCCCCGATTGCGTCGTCTGTAAGCGGGGAATTTGATTGAGGACATCGCCTAAATAGCTGCGATCGATGGGATTAATCTTGCGGGCATCCAAACCTCGATCGCGGATCGATGCCTCATCAATTTGCACTAACAACGTGGGCGGTGATGCTGCGGGAATTTGTCGGGTCACGTTGCGGTAAATCGCCTGAAGACCCAACCGACTATCCAAGAGCAAATCCTGGACAGGCACGATTAAACTCAAGCCCGCGATCGCCGTTAAGGCCATGGCTTGTTTACGACTGGGCAGCCATGGGGCAATGCGGTGCCGCCAGCCCGTCGGCGTCAAACGAAACAGTGGCACTTCTGGATGGCGAAACAGAGAAGGAATCAGCGCAGCAGAGGGATAATGCAACGTGCGATCGTGCTCCTGTTTCAGGAATTCGCAGGCCGCGCAGAGGGCTTCATGCACATTGGCAAATTGTTCTAATTGCCGAATAAATTCCGTGAAAAACAGTTGCGCCACTTGGTTGTGAATGGGTTCCCGCATGATGGCGACTTGGCTCAACCCTAAATCAATTAAGGCATTGGCAATACGCAGTCCTTTGCAGGAATTGAAAATGGCAAATTGCAGTCCGGCAGCTTTGGCTTGTAGCAAGTGCGGTGCAATTTCCTGGACTAGAATCGACTGTCCCGGCGCGATCGCGAGTTCTCCCCCGGTGTAGGTCGTTTCGTCGCTGTGTCCTGCAAAAAAATCACATCCCAACCTAAGGGGTCGGTAATGGCTTGGGTAATTTCAGTTTTGAGTTCGGCGGCGGTTCGATCGGCCTGTCCCCCCACAAAGCTGACTGTCAGGTTTTTCAACGCATTCACTTCCGACTGAAAATCCAATCCGGTGCTGTCCCCCAGGATGGCGAGAATTCGCGCTTTGCCTTTGCGGCGGAGTTGTCCCGGTTCATGGCGAAGATTGGTCGGAGTGCGGGCAAAGCGAATGGTTTTGCGATTGCCGAATTCAGTGCCAATGTTCCAAGTTTCCCAGGGTAAATATTCCAGTTCGATCGGCTTGCAAGTAATGAAGACATCAACGATCTCACCTTCAGCTTTGGCAATCGTCGATCGAATCGGTAGCAGTTCACCACAATTGAGCCATTGGTGAAACTGACGTAACCATTGGTCTTCTGCATCGACTAACGTTTTACGGCGATCCTTCGCTGCCCCCGCCAGACTCCCGCTACTTTGCACCCGCGCCCGCAGTCCAGAGGGGGAGTCTGATTCAGGAAGAGAGGGCGATCGATCGATCGCGATCGGGGCGTTCCAATGGGAGTAGTAATCAACATAGGCGTTGTGCCAGGTTTGATAGAGGGTTGTTAGGGCTTCGGGATAGGGCACTTCCACCATGAGTTGCTGACCCTGTCCCCAGCCCAGTTCAAAAATGCAAGTTTCTTTAACGCGAAAGATTTTGAGACGCATGGGTCAGCTTTTCAGGGTAAGGTCGTTAAAGGAGATTGAAATCTACGTCTAAGGAAGTTGAGATGGGCACTCCATTAAGTCATCAATTAAAGCAGCTATCCCCGGAACGTCGGCATAAAATCTACCAGCGAACTCAACAACTGATTGCAGAGGTTTTGGCCGTTTCTCCCAATCGCCCTCCCGTCATCTTGTCGGAACTTCAGGTAATAGACACTGCTGAGTCGGAGGTCAACTGTAAGGAAATTGACTGAGCCTAGTCAGTTCCCTTACGGTTGGAAGGCAAATTGCGGTAGGGTTTCGACCTGGCCATTGGGTAACCCGATCGACACCGTAAAGGCTTCCTCATAGGTTCCAATCACCTGGGCAAACAGGTAGGCATCTTGACTGGCCGGATCAAAGGTTTGTTCTACCAAAATGCCCGTCGGATCGCTAATTTGCAACGTGACGCCTGCGGGAAGCCGATCGGCCTGCGCCCCCAACACCACCAGCAACGACCATTCCGGTTCTGCCCCCTCCACCGTGCCCGTAATGGCATACAGCCGCAACGGCGCATCGGCCAACGAGAGATCCTGGTAGCCACCCCGCGCATCAACGGGAATTTGGGTGCCCTGCCGCTCCAAGGATTGCAGCAATCGCGCTAACTCCAACGCCGACGTTTCCCCCGATCGCATTGCCCCCGCCGTCGCCAAGGCATTGGGTGGCAACAAGACCCAGGCCAATTCCTCCGCCACCTGATCCAACTGCCCCTGCAACCAACGCCCCACGTTCATCACCGATCGCGAAACCGATTGTGCAACCTCCTGGGCCGCTTCGGTGACCCGTTGCGGCACTGACTGCAAGACCGATTGCGACACCGATGCCTGACTCGCCAAGGGGAACATCGCGGGATCGGCACAGCGTAGATTGAGCAACAAGTGCCCCGGCTCCCGATCGCAGGCTGCCAAAGCGAGTTCATAACTTCCAGTCGCATCCGCTGTCTGTCCAGCCAGTTGCGCTTGCAGATCCGTCTGGGCAATAAATCCCGTCACCCAAGCCTGGTTTTGCTCCTCCATGACTTGCACGAGGACATAAAAATGGGCTGGATCCGTGAGCAGTACTTCGGGCACCGTCACCGTTTCCTCATCCACGCTGGTCATGGCTAACGACTGCACCCGAAACCCCTGGATTTGCAAAGCACTGTTGGTAGCTAGGCGGCTGGTGGCTGGGTTGGGTTGCAATCCCCGATCGCTCAGCCAAGTTTGTAAACCTGTCTGGGCCAACGTTTCTAAGTAGACGGCCCACTGTTGAGCCGAGGGAGCCTGTTGACTGGCCTGTAATGCCTGCTGGACTTGCTGATCCGTCAATTCGATCGCATCCAGGGATAACGGTTCCAGTTCAAATAAATCCGGGGTGTCAATTAGAAAGTTCGTCATAGCCTTTAGCGGAGGGTGAGAGGATCTGCAAGATGCAAGGTAGAAGTGCCAGATGAAAAATTGTCCTGACTGGTGCTCTATAGATTTCGGGGCGGGGGGACTTATTCAATTCCCCGATCGCAATTTCCAGATTTTAAGCCCCAAATTTTTTAACCCCCAATTTTAAGCCCCCAATTTTAAGCCGGCTCAGCGGGACGGCCCGATCGGTTGCAATTCATCCAAATGCTGACAGAGGGTTTTCGCAAACAGACTCCCGCTGGCATAATCCTGCACGTAGTCCTTCGGGGTTTGGGCTTGGGCCGCCGCTTCCTCCATCAGCTTGTCAATCTGCTCATTCAGCGCCTCTGCAATCCGGCGATCGAGGGCCTGGATTTCCTCCGGGGTCACGTACTGCGCTGCCTTTTCCAGCACAAATGCCTGGAGTTGATTTAATAGGGCATGGCGAATATCCTCCCGCAGTGCCTTGAGGTTCAGGAGTCGCGTGACTTGGTACTGGGCTTGCAGACCCACCCGTTTGGCAATCTCCGTCATCGATAATCCCTGGCAGTGGAATAATTGCAGGGCTTGCAGGAAATGGGCGGATTTGGGAGCCTTTAACCGAGTGGTGCGATCGGCCACGACCTGCTGCATCGCCGCCTGGAGACTCGTGGTGAATCCCTGACGGTAAACTTGCAAAAATTGCCCTGCCCCGCTGTCCTCCTCCGGTGGCTTATCGGCAATACGATCGGCCAGGGTAAAGTTCTCCCCCTCATCCAGCGAACTGGTTTTCAAGGATCCCCCCTTCGCCCAGACTCGATATTGCCGGATGCGATCGGCAATCATGCGCAACTGTCGCAGCACCGCCGTGGGGCTGAGATCAATCTGCTCAGTTTGTAACCACTGCGCCATCTCCTGCAATTGCTCATCCGTCGGTTGGGGACAGGAGCCTTTCACCCCCGCTTGCCGTTGTTGCAGGCGATCGCGACGATAGACTGCATGGTAGCTTTCCAAGATGTGCTGAGCCTGCTGGATTTCCCCCGGTGTCAACGGCTGATAGGACGACAGAATATTCTCCAGCTTTTTGGGCGTCGTGTCATTGAGGATGGCCCAATCACTCAGGAGATAGACTCCGCATTCTAATAGGAAGCGATTCAGTTCCCGATGGTGCTTCACCAGGCGCACCGTCCAAGTGCTGAGGCTGCCTCGCTGGGGATCGAAACTTTCTAAGATTTGTTTGGACAGAGGTTTGTAGGCCCGAGGCTGGGTGCTGCCATCATCGTCGAGGACGAAGGGGAATAAATCCGTGCGCCGGAAGCCATGGTTTTCGCCAAACTGCATCTCTAGTTGAATGCAGACCTGCTCAATTTGGTTGGAAATGAACGATCGCAGACTTAATTCTGCCAGTTGGCTCACTTGCTCAGATTGCGCAGATTCCCCAGATTGGCTAGCTTGTCCCGCTGAGCCTGCATCCTGCATCCAAGCCATCAGTTGCTGTTGGACAGACAGGTTATTCACGGAATCCGCAATCTCAGGAAAGTGCGACAGAATAAACGCCTTAACTGCTGGCAACTCTTGGGCACGGCTGCGACCCGTATTGTCCAGTTTGACGAGTTTCCAATAACGAGAAGCAGTACTCATATCTCTGTGCGATCGTTCCAATGCTTGAAGTTTTATTACCAATGGTTTATTTCAGTTAAGTTCGATTATTTTTAATTAACCTTCACTGTAACTAACTGGGTACTTTGAAAATCTGATGAGATGGATGCAAAGATCGTGACTGAATGGGTCGATTCTAACTTGCCTCATCCTTTAGATTAGGCATGATTTGGAAAGTCTGCCAAGCACATACAGCCTACCAGCGAAGTCTACCAGCACCTAGGAAAATATACTTATCTGGCTGAAATATAGCAATTTGCAATTGTGGACCTTGCAAAAAAGGAATATCTGACTACACAATCTCTAGCAAAGGTTGGTCAATACTTAAACTAGGATAGTTTTAGCTAAATTGAATGCTCTTAGCTCTATGAATGCTCACCAGTTTCAACGGCATCCAGTCTGGGAACGCCTCAATCAAGGACGTCAAGCCAAGGCGGCTAAAGGGGGATATGCAGGGTATGGTGCGCCTGCCTTTGGTCAGCAGTCGATCGATGGTGAACTCGTCGAAAATCCTAATGAACAAGAAATTATTGAACTGATTCGCCGTCACCATAAATCCGGTAAGTCCCTGCAACAAATTGCTGATTGGTTGAACAGTCAAGGGTACACAACAAAACGTGGCCAACAGTGGCGGCGAGTGTCTGTCAAGCGAGTTTTAGATCGTCTATATGGAAGAGCGCCCCGGCTATCTGGAGAGGAAACTCACCTCGATGAAGACTGAGTGGCTGCACTAATCTGATTGAACTAAGGGATTGCTAGAAAAATATCCCCAATTCATACCTACCTGTCATCTCCGCCTCCACTTGAAATTGTCAAAATCGTAGAGGATCCAAGATTTCTAACGAAGGATATCGAGCCTAGTCGATCGGTTTTAGCCGATAATATCCAGAGCCTTTTATGGATGACTGGCCATGCACACCTTTTGGCAATCCTTTACGCTACAGACCTTGCCGCTCTACCAGTGGCGGTCTTCTAGCTATCTCTACCAACTGGTGGGACTCCTGCAAGCTTGGCGATCGGGCAGTTGGCTGTTGCAGCAGGGAGATCTGATCGCCTTGGGACTGTTGGGTGTCCTGTTCGGCCTTGCGCCCTACGTCTCCACCACTCTGATTTCCGTCTTGCTGGTGGCCTGTATTGGCTTTTGGGCGCTGCTGACCATTTCTGATCCGCGCGAAGAAACGGGTTGGGGCTTTACGCCGATTCACCTGACGTTGCTGCTGTACTGGGGCATCTCCGTCATTGCCACGGGGTTATCACCCGTCCGTACCGCCGCACTGGAAGGCTTAGCCAAACTGACCCTCTATTTACTAACGTTTGTCGTGATGGCGCGGGTGCTACGGATCCCTCGCCTGCGATCGTGGCTGATTGGGATTTACCTTCACACAGCACTCCTCGTCAGTTGCTACGGCATTCGCCAATGGATTTTTGGCGCACCGCCCCTTGCTACTTGGTCAGATCCGGAATCGGAAATGGGTAACTTCACCCGCGTCTACAGCTTTTTGGGGAATCCCAATCTCCTGTCGAGTTACCTCATCCCAGCGGTGGCCTATAGCCTGATGGCCATCTTTGTCTGGCGGGGCAAGCTACCCAAAGCCCTCGCCGCCGTCATGGCGATCGTCAATACGCTTTCCCTAGTCTTTACCTTTAGTCGGGGAGGCTGGATCGGCTTAGTCCTGTCCCTGATTGTTATGGGCTTACTGGTGGGATTTTGGCTGAATCTCTATCGCAAAAAGTGGGTGTTGCCTGCGGTACTGGGTGGCATGGTTGGTTTTATTTTGCTGAGTGTGCTATTTGTGCCCCCTGTGCGATCGCGGGTCATGAGCATGTTCATTGGGCGGGGAGACAGTAGCAATAACTTCCGGCTGAATGTGTGGACTTCTGTGATTGAAATGATCAAAGCACGTCCCATTCTGGGCATTGGGCCAGGAAACGATGCCTTTAACAAAATCTATCCTCTCTATTCCCGATCGCGATTTACAGCACTCAGTGCCTATTCCATTCCGTTAGAGATTTGCGTAGAAACGGGCTTGATTGGCTTTTCTTGCTTCCTTTGGTTTCTATCAGTGACCTTTACTCAAGGAATCGTACAACTGCGACGGCTGCGCGATCGCTTGAATACCGATGGCTTCTGGTTGATTGGAGCTGTGGGAAGTATGGTGGGTCTGCTGGGGCAAGGGCTGGTGGATACGGTGTGGTATCGACCCCAGGTCAATATGCTGTGGTGGTTAGCCGTTGCCATTATTGCCAGCTTTTATACAGCCCAGCCCGTTGCCACCTCAGAGCCAACTCCAACGCCAACCCCAGATCTCACCTGGGACGAAATTAAACCTGGACAACGTGCTTTTGCTGCCAGTATGTTTGGCGATGATTTGTCCCTTGAGGGTTCTCAAGAGAATGCCAGCGGTGATGCCCGATCGCTGATTCCGCCCGATCGCCCCCAAAATCCATCTGCGTCATAATTTGCTGACGTATTCCATGGATTTCTACGGATTTAACGGAGATTCAATTTATACAGTCTTCATAAATTCCCAGCGGTCGTATCTGGGTTAGCCGGATTGCTTGGTTAGCTAGAATACCTACGATCGCTGTTTTTCTAGTTTTTGATCGTCGTCGTGTTGGGTAAATCGTCAATATCGGTTGAACCTTAGTCATATTTTCACAGTGACAGTTCGCCCCAGTCTCCATGAAATCTTTTAATCTGGGGAAAAAGCGTTCGGTGTTATCTATGTCCCGTGCTCGCCTGGATGAAGCTGCCATTGTCCAAATGGCCCAGAAGTTGCTCTATGAGCAAGCGATGATCACTTTGGATGGTCAATGGATTGGTGCGGTGGCAGCCATTCCCAAACACTCTCGGAAACAGCCCGTTCAGCCAGAACTCAACTACGGGGAAATTTTTATTCGGGATAATGTGCCGGTGATGGCATATTTTCTGACCCAGGGGAAATATGAGCCGGTGCGCCATTTTTTGCTCACCTGTCTGCGCTTGCAGAGTCAAGAAATTCAAACCCGTGGTATTTTCCCCACCAGTTTTTTGGAACAGGATGGCCATGTGGTTGCAGATTATGGCCAGCGAGCGATCGGGCGGGTGGTCTCTGTGGATGCGACGCTATGGTGGGTCATTTTGGCCTATATGTATGTGCGGGCCAGTGGCGATCGGGATTTTGCGAGTCAAGCCAGTGTTCAGAGCGGGATTCAGCAATTTCTGGATTTGATTTTGCGGCCTTCCTTTCGCAAAGCGCCCACGCTGTATGTTCCCGATGGCGCATTTATGATCGATCGTCCTCTCGATGTGTGGGGGGCCCCGTTGGAAATTCAGGTGCTGCTCTATGGCGCGTTGCATAGTGCGGCGGGACTGATGCAAATTGGCTCAGAATCTATCCACTCCCAAGCGTCTGGGACTCAAGATCCGAATCAGCGTGCTAAATCCAAATCCTATTTATTCCAAACGCCGCACTCGGTTCACCATTGTTTGGAATATGCTCACCGATTACGGCAGTATTTGCTCAAGCATTATTGGGTGACGAGTAAAACCGTGCAGGTGCTCAGACGCCGCCCCACAGAGCAGTATGGGGTGGAAATTCAGAATGAATACAACATTCACACTGAAACGATTCCCCACTGGTTGCAGGATTGGATGGGCGATCGGGGGGGATATCTGATCGGTAATATTCGCACGGGACGACCCGACTTCCGCTTTTTCACCCTAGGCAATTGCCTAGGCGCAATTTTTGATGTCATTTCCGTTAAGCAACAGCAGGCACTGTTTCGCTTAGTGGTGCAAAACCAACATGATTTGGTGGCCCATATGCCCCTACGCATTTGTCACCCACCACTGGAAGGTGAAGACTGGCGGAATAAAACAGGTTACGATCGCAAAAACTTGCCTTGGTGTTATCACAATGCAGGCCACTGGCCTTGCTTGATGTGGTTTTTGGCGATGGCGATGTTGCGTCGCAACCATCCAGAGGATTTAGCGATCGAGGTACGGCAGTTATTAGAGGTGAGTTATCAACTCATGCTACGGCAATTACCCCAACAAAAGTGGGCGGAATACTTCGATGGCCCGACGGGAAATTGGATCGGTCAACAAGCTCGCAATAATCAAACTTGGACGATCGTGGGATTTTTACTAATGCACCACTTACTGCGGGTGAACGGTCAAGATGCCCACCTGCTAGATGTGCATTACGACACGAAGTTGTAATAGCACTAGCAATAGTGCTTGCAATAGCGCTTGCAATAGCGACCGATCGTGTGAATCATTCCAAAATCGATCTCCTTTTCGTCAGGAGAGGGGATCGAAACTTAGTTTTACAGGGATGGGTGGGAAGCCTATAAGCACCATATTGCACCTGGGTTCCATCCCGTGGGTTCCATAGCGTGGCTAACGTTCATACTGGGTTTCATGCCCTATTCCATTATTCCATCCTGCCCTCCAAGGCCAGCCCCACTCCCTACGGCTTCAAAGGTGGGTGCGACTGGCAGAATGCGTGGGCAGAATGCGTGGTTAGACTGCCCATCTTTCGGGCACCCTATGAGGTGAAACCCTGTTTGATGCGGATCAATTCCCTCAGCCAAAACTATGACACTCTCAGCCACCACTACGGCCCACGCATTCCCAAAAGTTTCGGGTTACAAGCTCGTCGAGCAGCTTTATTTAGGAAGCCGTACAGCAGTCTACCGAGCGGTGCAAACAGCAACTGAGAAGCCCGTGGTAATTAAGGTGCTGCGGCGAGAACATCCGAGTTTTGGTGAGTTGGTGCAGTTTCGCAATCAATATACGATCGCTAAAAACCTGCCCATCCCTGGCATTGTCCAACCCTTAAACCTAGAACCCCTAGGCAATGGCTACGGGCTGGTGATGGAAGATTGGGGCGGGGTGTCTTTAGGCCAGTATATCCAACAGCAAACGTTGGAACTAACAGAGGTGTTGGCGATCGCTCTGCAACTGGCGGATATCCTGCATGATCTGAGTCAACATCGGGTCGTGCATAAAGATATCAAACCCGCTAATATTCTGATTCAACCGCAGTCAAAACAGGTTAAACTAATCGATTTTAGCATCGCCTCCCTGCTGCCCAAAGAAACCCAGGAAGTTCAAAGCGCCAATATTCTAGAAGGCACTCTAGCTTATCTGGCTCCAGAGCAAACTGGACGGATGAATCGCGGTATCGATTATCGGGCGGATTTCTATGCTTTAGGCATAACGCTGTATCAACTGTTAACCGGGACATTGCCATTTTTTTCGCATGATCCGTTGGAGTTAATGCATTGTCATATTGCTAAAACCCCAGTTCCTGTGGATCAGGTCAATCCCGCTGTACCTGCTATGGTCGCGGCGATCGTTCACAAACTCATGGCAAAAAATGCCGAAGATCGCTATCAAAGTGCCTTGGGTCTCAAGCATGATTTGGAACAGTGTTTGACACAATGGAAAACGAATGGCGAAATTGTCGAATTTGAATTAGGGCAGCATGACTTAAGCGATCGCTTCTTAATTCCCGAAAAACTCTACGGTCGGGAGAAGGAAGTCCAAACCCTACTGGATGCCTTTGATCGAGTCGCAGCAGGCAGTTCAGAACTGATGCTGGTGGCGGGATTTTCGGGGATTGGTAAAACCGCTGTGGTCAATGAAGTCCACAAACCCATCGTTCGGCAACGCGGTTATTTCATTAAAGGTAAGTTTGACCAGTTTAATCGCAACATTCCCCTATCGGCCTTTGTGCAAGCCTTACGGGATTTGATGGGTCAGTTGCTGTCAGAATCTGATGCCCAATTAACTCAATGGAAAGCCCAAATTCTCGAAGCAGTGGGAGAAAATGGGCAGGTTTTGATTGACGTGATTCCAGAGCTGGAACTGATTATTGGTCAGCAACCGATCTCCCCAGAATTGTCAGGAAGTGCCGCTCAAAATCGGTTTAATCTATTATTTCAAAAATTTATTGAAATTTTTACGACCGCAGCTCACCCTCTGGTGGTGTTCCTTGATGACTTGCAGTGGGCAGATTCGGCTTCCCTTCAGTTAATCAAGTTATTGATGAGCAACAATCGCTATTTACTGATGTTGGGAGCCTATCGGGACAATGAAGTCTCACCCGTCCATCCATTTATTTTAACCGTAGACGAAATCAGAAAAGCCAACGCGATTGTCAACACCATGATCCTGGCACCGCTCGATGTGACGGATACCAACCACCTAGTTGCCGATACCTTGAAGTGTTCCAGGGAACTGGCACAACCTTTGACTGAACTCATCGATCGTAAAACCCACGGCAATCCCTTTTTTGCCACCCAATTTCTTAAAGCCTTACATGAAGATGGACTGATTACATTTAATCTGGATTGCCGCTATTGGAAGTGCGATATTGCTGCAGTGAATGCCCGATCGCTCAGCGACGATGTGGTAGATTTCATGGCATTGCAATTGCAGAAATTGCCAGAATCTACCCAGACTGTTTTAAAGTTAGCCGCTTGCATCGGTAACCAATTTGATTTAGAAACCTTGGCGATCGTTTCAGAACAATCAGCAACCGACGTGGCAACCGCCTTGTGGAAGGCTCTGCAAGAGGGGTTAATTCTACCCACCAGTCAGATTTACAAGGTATTCCAGGGAGACCAAGTTGAGGGGGCATCCAGTGCCAATCCGAGCTATCGATTTTTACACGATCGCGTCCAGCAAGCAGCCTATTCTTTTATTCCAGACGTTGAACGGGCAACGGCTCATTACCAAATCGGGCAATTGTTACGGCAACAGCTATCCCCGACTGAGCAAGAAGAACGCCTCTTTGAACTGGTAAACCACCTCAATTACGGAATTTCGCACCTCAGAGATTGCGCTAGAGATTGTGCTGAGCAGGATACGATAGTTAACCTCAATCTCACTGCCGGACTGAAAGCCAGAGCCGCGACTGCCTATCAAGCGGCCCACCGCTATGCCCAAATCGGTATCAATCTGCTCGGCAAAGATGGCTGGCAATGTCGTCACGAGCAAACCTTGGCACTCCATGAATTAGCGGCTGAAGCGGCTTTCCTAGAGGGTGAATTTGGGCGGATGGAGCAGTGGATCGAAGCGGTTTTGACCAATACCAGTATCCCGCGTGAGCAAGCCACGGTCTATCGGCTTAGAATCCAAGCATTTGTTTCTCAAAACAACTTCCCAGCGGCGATCGCCACTGGAAGAGTTGCCCTACAACAGTTCAATATCCATTTACCCGAACAACCCACTCCCGATGATATTCAGCAGGAATTTCAATCGGTACTGGCCTTGATTGGCGATCGTCCCATTGAAACCTTGTTTGATTTGCCCAAAATGCAAGATGCCGATCAAATTGCCATTCTGGGCCTTGCAACGAGTTTGATTCCGGTTTGTTACATGAGTAACTCACCCCTATTTCCGATTGTGATCGCTTTGGCAGTCAAGCGATCGATCGAGTTTGGCAATGCGGCATTTTCCTGCATGAGTTATTCTGCCTACGGCATTTTGCTCATTATGGTGGCACAGGCGATCGAACTCGCAACTTGCTTTGGTCGCCTTGCCTATCGCCTTGCCCAAGAACCAGAAGCGAAAAAATTTCTGTCTAACAGTTTAATCCCGGTAGGTTTGTTTATTCATCACCGGAAGTCCCACCTCCAAGAAACACTGCCCATGTTCCAAACTGGATACCAGGTTGGCCTCGAGACGGGAGCCGTAGAAGATGCGGGATACAACGCAGAAAAATTCTGCTGGCACGCATGGTGGTGTGGTCAGCCTTTACCTGAACTTGAGACGCAAATCCGCACCTATCACCAACAACTGCTCAATCTGAGTCAAGTCGCAACGGCTAGCTATTGTGCCCTTTACTTGGAAGCGGTGTTGAGCCTACTTGGACAGCCGGATGCTCAGGTTTTGGCGAGTGAGCATGAGCAAATCATTGAGCAGAAAAAAGCTCAAAATGATTTACTTTGGGTGTACACATACTATTTGGATCGGTGCCTCGTCAATTTCATCTTAGAAGATGCGACTCAGGCGGAACAAGCTGCAATCCAAGCCAGAATCTATTTCAGAGCAGGCATTGGGACACTCGGTGAAGTGAATTTTTATTTCTATGATTCACTAATTACTTTGGCTCATCTCTCAACCGATCCCTCTCAGCAAGATCTGCAACTGCAACAAGTTCAAGAAAATCAAGCTCAGCTCCAGCAGTGGGCGCACCATGCCCCGATGAATTACTTACACAAGTGGCAATTAGTTGAGGCGGAATACCTACGAGTCACAAGCCATGGTTTAAAGGACAAGTGGCTAGAGGCGATCGAACTCTACGATCGCGCCATTGCCGGAGCCACGGAAAATGGGTATATCCAGGAAGCTGCCTTAGCTCAGGAACTCGCAGCTAAATTCTACCTGGCTTGGGGAAAAGCAAAATTTGCCGCAGTTCATCTGCAAGAAGCCTACTATGGCTATGCTTATTGGGGAGCCCAAGCTAAAGTGGCTGATCTAGAGCAACGCTACCCAGACTTACTTCGTCCCATTCTCAACAGCGCCCAGAACTTCAACTCGATCGAGACCTTAGCCACAATCGCCTCAACCCATTTCTCCATCCATGCCTCCACGCCCGCCAGTCGCTCATCGACTAGCAGCGTCAATACGACCCTCGACTTTGCAACTATCCTCAAAGCCTCCCAGAGTCTTTCGGGTACGATGCAACTGGATCAGTTACTCCATCAACTTAGCCAGATTATTTTGCACCATTCTGGGGCCGATCGCTGTGCTTTAATCTTGCCGAATGTAGCAGGAGTGTGGGAAGTGCAAGCGATCGCCACAGCGGAAGAAACGCAGCTTTGCCATGTGCTCCTACAGAATTATTCTGATCTTCCTACCAAACTGATTTACTATGTCAAAAATGCCCAAGAAACGGTGATTATTGATGACTGCGAAACTAAACTTCCAGTCATTGATGAATATTTAAATCAGCATGCGCCAAAAAGTATTTTGTGTTTGCCGATTCTGAATCAAGGAAATTTAACTGGCATTTTATATCTTCAGAATCAGTTGACTCGTGGCGTTTTCACCCGCGATCGTATCGCAACCCTACAACTCTTGACCAGCCAAGCGGCAATCTCCCTTGAAAATGCTCGACTCTATCAACAAGTTGCTGCCCATTCCCGCACCTTGGAAGCAGAAGTAGAGCGCAAAACCCATGCGCTCTATGAACAGAACCAAGCTTTAGAACAAACTTTGCACCAACTCCAGCATACGCAAGCTCAACTAATTCATGCTGAAAAGATGTCATCCTTGGGCCAAATGGTCGCTGGGATTGCCCATGAAATTAATAACCCCATCAACTTCATTAAGGGAAATATTGCCTATACCCAATCCTATTTTGCAGACTTAGTGAGTTTACTAAATCTCTATCAGCAGGAATATCCCCAACCCACCGCCGCGATCGCCTCCAAGTGCGAAGAGATTGACCTCAATTTTCTGCTGCAAGATGTCTCAAACATTCTGGATTCGATGAAAATAGGGAGCGATCGCATCCGCCAAATTGTTTTAAGTCTGCGGAATTTTGCTCGATTAGACGAAGCAGATCTCAAAACAGTGGATCTTCACGAGGGTATTGAAAACACATTATTAATTGTGCAGCACCGCTGCCAGGGTTCTGAGCAGCAGCCTGAAATTCGAGTGGTCAAAGACTATGGCACTCTACCTGCTGTGACCTGCTATCCCAGCCAACTCAATCAAGTGTTTCTGCATCTCCTTAATAATGCGATCGATGCAATTCGAGAAAATTCTAAACTCGATAGCATCCCCGAAATTAGAATTCGTACCCGTATTACTCAAACTGGGCAAGTTAGTATTTACATTGCCAACACCCATAGTTTCATTCCAGAGGCGATTCAAACTCAAATTTTTAATCCCTTTTTTACAACTAAGCCGATTGGGCAGGGGGCAGGACTAGGACTCTCAGTCAGTTATGCGATTGTCCAGAAACATCAGGGGACGTTGACCGTGCGATCTCAACCAGAAGTCGGCACAGAATTCCAGATAGAAATCGCCCAGAGCGTGCAGCCGGTTATTGCGTGAAGGTAAGCACATCGATCGTGGGAAGGATGCAAACATCAACCCCCTCACCAGATGGAAAGGGGGTGACTGTTTATGAAAAGGTTCCCAAGCTAACGAGAGACAATCTTACACAAGCTCATTTCGGATAGCACAATTTCAAACAGCAATCCTAACAGACTGTTGTTGTATCCTTGTTTACCAGAGAATCAGGGTGTTGTAGTGCTCTCGGATGTAGGATTTCAACGACTGCGGTTGAATGTGAGGATAGCGATCGTTCATCACAGCCCCCAGCTTACCTTTTCCAGAGACTAAGGCATAGTGAGATTGTTGGGAGAGATAATCCCGCATCGATCGGGCAGTTCCCCGTTTCTGTTCAATCCAGCGTTGTAACTCTGCAACACTCCCCAAATTCCGCTCTGCCAACACTTGAATTGTATTGGCTTCAAACAGTGTTTTCAGTTCCTTCATCGTAACCGTATCACCCGCTACTTCCAGTGCCGTATTGCTCAAGTCTTCATCAAGCACGGCCTCTGCAGTGTAGGCTGCCACATCATGGACGGTTGTCGTATCAAAGGCGGTGTTGCCGTCACCCCAATACTTAAACAATCCCCTATGTAAATCAAACACCACACCGAAGGGACTAAACAAGACTTCTGTGAGAATCCCATTCAGAATCAGTGTGTGGGATAATTTGCGGTTTCCTTGGAGGGCTTGGTAAATGGCCTTCCGGAAGTTCAAACTGTAGTGATCACCCCAATCTAACTTGCGATAATCCACTGAAAAATCAGACGGAATGAACCGCTTCACGCCTGCGGCTTCTGCGGCTTGAATCAGATTCATTTGTCCATTAACCACCGCATCCGCGTCCCCGTTGACCACAGAAACGACGGTCTCCACCCCTTGGCAAGCGCTGACCAGACTTTCTGGTGCCTGGAGATCTCCCGTGACCAACTGTACCCCTAGCTTTTGTAGTTGCAACAGTTTTTCTTGACTGTGGGGATTGCTGGAGGTATGTTCTCGAACGAGTGCTTTGACAGCCAGATTATCTTTGCATGCCAGGGCTTTACCGACTTCATAGCCCACCATGCCCGTAGCACCGACTAATAGAACTGGTAACTTTGCAGCCATAGCCATCATCCTCAATTGCACAGAACAGATTGCATCAAATCGATCGAAATAGATTGCATAGAAATAGATTCCCTTGAACGAGTTACTTCAAGCGCTCATCCTACAACCATTCAAGAAACGCTAATCAAGGCTTGTTTAATGAAGACTTTTACCTTCAGAAATACAACGGACAAATCTGTGTAAGACAATCTGTGTAAACTGTCGGGATACAAGCCTTGATTAGTCTCGGATGTCTTGCATGGAGTCATTATGAGAATCATCTACGTGAGAATCATCTATTCCTGTACTATCGTGCAATCAATTTTTTGGGGATCACTATTTGTCAGTCTTTCTTTCCATTAGTCGATCGAACTTCATGAAGTTCTTCAACAACAGGTTAAGTCCTGCTGCATTTACGAGGATTTCATGACGTTTTGGAAGGAGAGCTTAACGGATAATGGGTTTCTAGGTAATCGATCGCAGCGGAACGATCGGGAATCACTCCATCCAAAGTTGCGGCTTGTAGCGTTTCTAAAATTTCCTTAAAAAGTTTTCCCGGTTTATAACCCAAGGTTTTCAAATCATGACCTGTAAGCAAAGGCTTGATGGCGACTAACTGGGTTAAGTAATGCCAAATTGCCCGACGAATGGGTCGCGAACCTCGCACAGCCACTAAGGACAGCATCGGTAAATCGTAGGGTTTCAGGCATTGGTAAATTTGGCTATCTCGATCGCACCGGGGCAACTGTTGGGTCAATTGCAGTTCCACAGCAGCTAGGTGGGTTAAACGTTCGATCGAATCTACGGCCAATTGTAAGTTTTGTGCAACCGTCTGGCGTACCGTTGAAAAGTTGATTGCATCCGTTGTTGTAGACTGTACGGTTTGAACCATCTCAGAGGCAATTGGCTCAGGTTCAATGGCTGCAATTAACAATTCTAATAACATTTGCCAAGGAGGTAGATGATGTTCTCGATCGAACTGTTGTAACCACCATTCCATTAAGCGTAACTGTTGCCATAAATCTGGGGTGAGTGTCAGAGTTGGATAAATACAGCACAACGCGCCTAGTTCCGCTAACTTACGAACTGCCAATCGCCAGTAATTCGCCTGAAGAATATACTTTAATTCAGCTTTTAACCGCGTTTGTAGCGCTGGAGCCACCACCTTACCATTTTGTGTCTCCCGCACTTGGTCATAAATGCCGCTGGCGATCGCGTGGCGAATGTAGCTTTCCGTTTGGGCGTCAAACTCAAATCCCAACCGAGTTGCAAAGCGAACCCCGCGATAAATGCGCGTCGGATCTTCAATAAAACTATTGGGATGCAACACCCGCACCCGTTTCGCCCGCAAATCCAGGACGCCGCCAAAGAAATCGAGCATCTCCCCGGCCCGAGGATTGGTCAGCCGCAACGCCAAAGCATTAATCGTAAAATCTCGACGGTAAAGATCCTGCTGGATCGAACTGGCTTCCACTTCGGGATTCGCCGCTGGATAGGGATAAAACTCCGTGCGAGCTGTGGCAATGTCGATCCAAAGGGAATCTAATACAGGATCCTTGTGCCAAGTTAAAGCTGCTGTTTGAAACTTACCGTGCACTTCCAGTTTGGCTTCCGGGTACAACTGCTGCAACGCCTTAGCTAACTCGACCCCTGCCCCCGCCTCCGCCGATCGGTGATAGCCATCCACCACCAAATCCAGATCGGTCAACATTACCGCTTGTCCCGCTTCCGACAGCATCAAATCCCGTACACCCCCCCCAACGAGATATAAATGCCAGCCCCGTTCCTCCGCTTGGTGCGCCGCGATCGACAAAATTGCCTTTAATGGATCAATTAACTTATTTAAGGAGGGCACGACGGCATGGCGTGATGGCAAGACCTCCGATTGGGTTGCGCTAGGTTGCGATCGGGGCGATCGGGGGTCTTGCCGATCCTGATCCTGGCGATGCAACTGCCGCAGCACATCCGTCCGCGTCACGATGCCCACTAACTTGCCCTGCTCCAGCACGGGTAAGCGGCCAATGTCATAGGTCACCATTAATTCTTCGATTTCCGGTAGCGTTGTCTCTGGCGCGATCGTATGCAGATTCGTCGTCATGTAGCCCTTGACTTTCGCATGGCTGAACCCATGGTGGAAGGCAATGTCCAAATCGCGCCGAGAAATTACGCCGATCAATTGCCCTGCTTCATCCATCACCGATAGGCCCGAATGGCCGTAGCGCAGCAAGATCCGCTGGGCTTCGGCGATCCTGGTTTCCGGCAAAATGGTGCGGACCGGGGAAGACATCAGTTCCCTGGCAGTGGGCGCTAGGGGAATCTGTGCTTGAAAGTCAGCTAGTAATTGCGCCAGAATTTCGGTATAGTTGCCCTCCCGCAGATTCAGGGCCGCCGCTTTGCTGTGGCCGCCCCCACCCCAGGGTTTGAATAACTGGTTGAGATCAGTTCCGGCAATCCGCGATCGGCCAATGACTGACATCTTGCCGCAGGAAGCCTCAGATGGATCCTCGTCACAGCCATACCGATGGGCTAACAAAATTCCATCCACATCGGTCAGATCGACCAAGTGGGAGATGAGGGTAGACAAACCGGGTACAAATTCGGGTGTTTCTAGCATGACCCACGCCAGGGTATGTCCTTGGATCATTTCCGTCTGTAAACGCTCCAGTGCCTCCCCTAAAAGGATTTGTAACTGAGAGGAGAGACCCGGTTCTAGGTACTCGCTAATCACTGACACATTAGCGCCTTGGATCATCAGCCAGGTCAACGCTGCCGCATCCCGTGGACTGGTATGGTCAAAGGTGAGCGAGCCAGTATCTACATGGATCCCCAAGGCCAGCACCGTGGCATCCAGGGTATTTAGAACATAGCCTTCCTCCTGCAACTGCTCGGTAATCAGCGTTGTGGTTGCGCCCAAGTCCTCAATAAATTTCTCCTGAGCAGGAATATCGCAGTCCGCATTGGGGTGGTGATCGTAAATCGCGATCGGCACAGGCAACTCTAACCATTCCGCTGTTTTGCCCAATCGATCGCGGCTTTGGGTGTCCACAATGCTGATCGATCGAATTTGATCCGCAGGCACCGATCGCCGCTCAATCAAGGGATACTCATCGCGATAGAGCGCCAAAAAGTCCCGTACGGCTGGATGAGCGCCCCCCGCCAGCACAATTCTTGCCCCTGGTCGTAGCCGTGCCAATCCCACTGCTGCCCCCAGTGTGTCGAAATCTGCGGTCGTATGGCATAGAATCAAATCCATTTTTCTGATACGGTACTGTCATGGGTAGATCGCGCAGCGCAACCCTGCGATCGTGCATGGGATCGTGCCGCAACGGATCTAAAATTTTAATCAACGCTGTCTTGGGAGAAAAAAATGACGATCCTGTTCCAACTGCTGCTGACCATTCTGGTTCTATTTTCCTTTGCAATGGCTGTTTATGTCCCCGTTGCCTATGCATCTCCCCAAAATTGGGATCAGTCTAAGCGGCTGATTTTCCTGGGGTCGATTGTTTGGGCAGGATTGGTCATCGCCGTCGGTGTGCTGAACTTCCTAGTTGCCTAGACGACCGCTTTTGATCCTATCTTTAAGATGCTTCAGGAGCGTTTTGGGTTCGTTGGCGATCGTCTCAAATAGTCACAATCCACGCTCCTTTAATTTTTGGAAATTCCCCCTTAAAATTACTTAGACCTTATTTTATTTTCTCGATCAAAATAAGACTTTAGATAGAGAAAACTTAAGTGGTCATCTCATATCACTAAATGTAGCTTTCGATGGGGCAAGAAGCTACAGACATTTGTTACGGTTCAGATTACTGTGTTCCCCAATTACTCGCGATAGAATTAACGAATGGCTACTTTTGAAGGAACCTTTGCCCAGGCAGGGGCTTATCGCTTTGCGATCATTATTGGACGGTTTAACGATCTAGTGACAGTTAAGTTGCTGGAGGGCTGTCAAGACTGCCTCAAGCGCCACGGCGTGGATGTTGATCCCCAAGGCACTCAAGTGGATTACATCTGGGCTCCCGGTTGTTTTGAGTTGCCTTTATTAGCCCGTCAGGTGGCGGGTTCGGGGCGTTATGATGCCGTTGTCTGTATCGGCGCAGTGATTCGGGGCGGCACACCTCACTTTGATTACGTGGCGGCTGAGGTTTCTAAGGGGGTTGCGGCGGCGGCGTTCCAAACGGGTGTTCCGATTATCTTTGGGGTGTTGACAACCGACAATATGCAGCAAGCTCTGGAAAGAGCTGGAATTAAGAGCAACAAGGGTTGGGAGTTTGGCATGAGTGCGCTGGAGATGGCCAGTCTTATGCACCAACTGCGGGAAGCGGGTTGTACCAATGGTCAAGGCCCGATCGTCGGTTCTCCTGCACTGCCGACCTTACCAGTCCCCGTGTTAGACAGTTAGGGGCGCTTAGGATGAGCCGATCGCGAGTCCCATCTCTCTAAGCATTCGCAACAATGAGCGCTGATTGTGGAGGTTATTGCAACACCTCCCAATCGAGCGCTTCAATCTTTGGAAGCTGGATTTTAGAAGCCGGACTTGGGACGCTGGATGGTGTCTTACTCCGTTGGCTCGTCCTTAGCTTGCAGTGTATCTTTTTCATGCTTAGGAGAACTAGCCTCTCCAGAGCGGAGAACTTCAGCATTGGGTTTGCTAGGTTCCACTTCAGGGGCAGCCTGTATCGTCTCAGTAGAATTTGTGTCGATCGCCGGAGGATTCTGCTCCGCAACGGTTTCTGTAGCAGGAGATTCGATCGATGAAATGACCATCGAGGGTGGTTCGATGGCACCCGATTCAACCACTTCGACGCTAGCTTCAACTGCTGTTGTGACCGGAACTTCGACGATTGCTTCAGGTTCGATTGTAGTCTCAACGATCGAACCTGAAGCAGGCTCAACTGTGGCTTCTAGGGTAATTTCGACGGGTACCGGGGGTTGTACTGGGGGTTGGGCTGCTGGACTGGAGTCTGCTTCGATCGGGGCTAGCTCGACTGGCACTGATTCGACTACTGGCACTGATTCGACAATGGTCACTTCAGAGACTGCTTTAGGCGCAAGCTGAGGGAAATCAGATGCGATCGCTTCCACAGCAGTGACCTCCACGGCGATCGTGTCTACGGCTGGCAATGGCGACACAATGGTGGGCGACACAATGGGGCTAGAGGGTTTTGTGGGTTCGATCGACGGAGGGGTGCTTTCCGGATTAATTTCCGGCAATTCTTGGGGCATCACTTCGACTGGCGCGATTTGAACGGGTGCAACCTCAACGCGGGCAACCTCTGGTTCAGAGCGCGATTCAATGATGGTGGGGGCTGTCAGGGGGGGCTGTGTTGGCTCAATGTCAGGCTCTGCATCAGGTTCTGCTAACGGCTTTACGCGCGGCTCTTCTATCACCCTTGCCAACGGGTCGGTATCTAATGGCTCAGCGGCAAACTCCTGTAAGGGCTCCTGTTCCAGCCGATCAGCAGGCATCCGCAGTTCTTCCAAAGGCTGTTCCAGTTCTAATTTTTGTGGCTCAAAAACTTCTTTATTAAAAACAGCCGGAAGTTCCTGCGGTAATTCCAACGGCTGGAGCGGCTGCAATTCACGCACCTGCTCTTCCACAGTAATGTTGATCGGCATGCGCACGGGTTGCAGCTCTTCAATCCAACAGGCTGCGATCGGCATGGTACGTTCCAAGTCCTCCAGCGGACGGGGAATCACCATGACAGCATGCAATTCACCGACCCGATCGGCCTCCACCATGCCAATTTCGATCGCCGCAGCCACGTTGGACATCGACCCCCGCACGATCGCGGTGCAGAGTCCGGCTCCAGTGGTGTGATAGGCCGAAAAGGTGACATCCGCCGACTTCAGCATGGCATCGGCAGCGGCAACCAAGGCTGGAAAGCCCCGCGTTTCAATCAGACCCACGGCCTGATCGCGAAACCGATTATTTTCACGACCTTCCACCAGCTCTGCCAACCGACTCCCGATCGGCAAGACTTCCTCTAAATTGGGCATGGGCCTGGGAATAATCACCGACGAGGTTTTTTGGCCAAACTGAGCGGCTAATTCTTCCCCCGTCTGGATGGCCAAGCGAATATCCGGTGTTCTGCCCCGCACGACTGCCGTACAGTAGCCACTGCCAATCTGCTCATACCCCACCAACGTCACGGCGGAGGACTTCAGCATCATGTCTGCAATGCCCACGATCGCTGGAAAGCTCTGGGCCGAAATCAGCCCAAGCGCCAGATCGGAATAGGGATCGTCAGAACGGGTACGATACATAGAAGTCTTGAATGGGGTTCGTTGCTATTCTATCGTCTCCAGTTCCAGCTACCCAGATTCCCTGGTTTTAATCCGGTAATGCCTCTGTTTGGGAAAACTCATCCGGTTGAGAAGATGAACCATATTCATCTCGCCCTATTCCCAAATATGGTCTAAATAAAAAGACGTTTCTACAGGTCAGTGCTGCAAAAACGTCTAAGACAACTGATAGGTAGTTAGTGACGTACGATCGCAAGTTTGTGGTTACGATCAACTGACTTTCAGCAATCTACGCAGATTTATTTCTGCACAGATTTTGCATCCGTTTTTTCAGGACGAACGGAAGAATGATGTTCGACAATCAACCAATCATTGCCGCGTTTTGCATAGACAAATGTGTAGCGAGCAGGAACAAAAACACGTTTACCATTTTCAATAAATGAAAATGTGTACAGTCCAGAATTGGTTGCAGTGTCGTTGTCGAGAATGCGAATGTTTTGCTCGTCAAATTGAACTTGCAATCCCTCTCGCTTGGTTAAACCCACAAAATAATTATGGATTTCCGTAGGGGTATCCAATTCATTCGTAAACGTCGCCAAAAGCACAGCTTCTTTATCGTATAAAGCGTGGATCTTGTGCGGATCGCGGCTGGCCAAAGCCTTGCCCCAAGCTGTACCCAAAGCCTCTACAGCATCAGCTGAGGGCATTGTTTCTGCGTAAAGTGTCTTTACACTGGCTTCTTTAACTCCAGAAGTGGTTTTGCTGGGCATAGCCTGCATAGGCGCTGCGAAACCAACAACGATCGCAACCGCACTCGCTACGCAGGAACGCACAATAAAGTGATTCCGATTAAATTGAATTGTCATAGAAAAATTACGCACTGTGAACAGGTGAATGCATTTATTTAGATGTAGGCGATATTGCCCTCTCTATAAATACCGCAATTTACGCACTGGCTGACTCGAGAACGATTGTGAATGCTCGAATCCGGCCCCGAGGAATTTCTATGCATTGGAAAAACTGAATAGGTCTATCGATTTCAGTTGACTGATTCAAGCCTCGGCTTCTTGCCACCGACTGCTGCTAGAAATGAGGAGTCTAGCCCAACCATTGGGTCAGTGCTTCTGGAACCAACTGCCTCTGGCTTCCCTGGAGTTCTTCTAGACTGCTCCAGCGCGCGATCGCGGTTTCACCTGTCTCCTGGCCTTCATGCTCACACCAGGCAACCTCGCCTTGCTCATAGAGTGCCCGATCGACAAATTCCGCATCGTAGACAAATACGATTTCATGCCCTGGTTTACCGTTATAAACAAAACGATTTTCCAAAACGCCTAGCAGTTGGATATTTTGGATTGCTTGTCCTGTTTCTTCTAGGATTTCCCGCGCGATCGCGGCTTCGCTGGATTCCCCAAATTCAATACCTCCCCCGAGCGGTCGGCAAAAATGGCTCTGCTTGACCGGATCAAAACCTTCAGAGACCAAAATGCGTTGACCATCTCGAAATAGACAAATGGCGATCGGTCGAATGCGGGAGGTTCTCATAATCGGTAATCATTGCGTTCTGACATTCTTCGTCCCAGCCTAGTGCTAATTGATTAACCAAAGCATAGGCATCTCTGCTAACGTCGGATCTTCCTGTTGCGCGTTCCAGCGTTTTACGAGTGTTCCGATGAGTGCACTTCGGTTATCAACTTGCTCGTCAATATAGGCCAGTCAATTATTGGGAATTGAGATAGAGACTTAAGCCATGCTAGTCATCTCTTAAGTAATACTCAAGTTACTACTTACAGTAGCACGCTCTTCAGGAGCAACTTCTCGCTAGGAATTCCGACCTTCACAACTTAGCTTGTAATTCTTCTAAGGCTTGTAAACTACCGACTTGCCACGCCCGATCGATCGCTTGCTCCACCCATTCTAACCACACAGGGTAGGAAAATTTACTATTTGGGCAGGAGACATTTTGTAGCTATATGGCTAAGGGACTAGCTAAGAAATAACATCCCTGATTCGTTTACCCCCCTACCCGTCTACCCCCTTACCCATTTATCTACTTGGAACCTTATTTATACGCTACTCCCTAAATACTAGAATAAACCGACGATAAATCAACCGTTGCATAAGCTGCTATCGGATTAGTCAACCGTATCTCTGGTGCCTATTAGCAATAGAAGCCTATGCAGCTGATCAAAATAGGCGTTATTTTATGGCATCAATTTCCGTTATTTTACAGCCCTACAAGACTGAAAGAAGAACCCATAGAGTAGTCAACTAATCCTGAATACTAGATATGGTAGATATGGCAGCCACCTAAGGATTTAACCTTCCGCTATTGACATCAACTTCTTCCGCTGAGTGCAACAACTTACTCCATGTATCTGCAAGCTTATATTCTCGAATACGTTTTCCTTCACCCGAATAAATAGGTTCCATAAAACAAGTCTCTACCCATTCCCCTAGCCATTCTCGGGCCGTACGATCTGAGATTCCGAACCAACTTTCTATGTCAGCAGGACGAATGACTAGAGGGTTAGACATTTTAGACAGTATACGAGCTAACAAACGTGTCAAAATCTGCTGCTGCCTTCTTGAAAGATTATCCCAAGGAACGGAAGGTATATCTCTCGCTTGGTACATGATTTCCGCTTGCGTTTTGAGATTGTCTGCAGCTTGAGCCAGCGTTTTGACAAAATACTCTAGCCATGTGGTGTAATCAGGATCATAACGCCCATCATAGAAATCGATAGGTAAACCCATTTGTAGGCTTTCGTAGTAACGCAATCGATCAGCATTAAAATGTTCTTCAAAGGAGAAAAATCCTCGCATCTGATAGCCTGACTTCCACAGTTCTGCAGTAGCTAGCAATCTTCCTGTTCGGCCATTACCATCATCAAATGGGTGGATGCTGAGAAAGCGATGAGTCAGAATTCCTGCTCGGATGGGGGCGGGT
>MUGG01000112.1 GCA_002148405.1 Alkalinema sp. CACIAM 70d
CCAACGAAATTGTCCCTTACAGATCCCCTGTGCTGGGACGCAGAATTCACTTGGGTGCCGGGGGAGTAGGGTCTCCTGACATCACAGGGGCAAGGCCGGTTACTCTGACGCAATGCCAGAATAAACTGCCTTGCGGGAGAGAAGTTCCCCGATCTTTGCTGTGGAGCAGCCCCCAACGATCGCGCCGCACCGTGAATTCATCGAACTTACGTCAGACTAGATATTTTTCTAAAGCGACTAAGGGTTCCGACAGAACCGATCGGTCGCTCTATTTCTGCCGCAATATAGCCAAACTAGCGCATTCCTAAATTCCGAACTGCAAACAAACTCCCTAAAATCCCGATCGTGCTGCCAAAGCCAATCAAAATCAGCGGCAGCAGCCAAACCTGCCAGGTGCTGTTTTGCAACAGTAAACTTTGTAGTAAATCTCCCTGCTGGGCTAAGAACTGGGTTAGCGATCGCTGAAGACCTTGAATTAAAACCCAAGCAGTTCCAGCCCCCACCAGCCCAAAGGTGACACCCTGTAGCACAAAGGGCAGGTAAATCCAAGCGCGTGTCGCTCCCACTAGCCGCATCACCTCGACTTCCTGACGTCGTGCGGCAATCACCAAGCGCAAGGTCGTCGTAATCACTGCGATCGCGCTCATCGTCAAAAACCCGGTGACCCCTAAATTGATCCAGCCCAAGCCCCGATTCAGATCAGCCACCTGCTTCACCGCCTCGCCTGCATATTGCACCGTTTCCACCCCCCGCACTTGCTTGAGAGCAGCAGCGATCGTGGGAACCGCAGGGGCAGACTTAGCCTGAACTCGCAATTCATCCACCAGCGGATTGCCGTCTAACTGCTGGGTCGCGCCTCGCAGATCTGCCATACCCAACTCCTTGACTAGGTCAGCCCAGGCTTGCTCCTTGCCGATCGTCTCCACCCGTGCGACTTCTGGCATCTTCTGTACGATCGGCTGAACGTCCTTCGCAGAAATCCCGGTTTCCAGGAAGGCGGTTACCTCCAGTTGGTTACCAAATTGATTCAAAAATTGCCCAACTTGCCAACTAGTCTGCAAACTCAGGCCAAAGAGAAACAACAAAACGGTGACAGTACTGATGGCAGCCCAATTCATCCAGCCGCCCCGCAGAAGTCCGCGCCAAGTTTCGCGCAAAAGGTAGTCAAATTTGGTGAGCGATCGCAACATAGAAACTTGGCCTTGAAACTCTGTAATGGCAGGCATGCCGCAACTAGCAATGGTAGAGACAGGTTGCACTGCCGCTGCCATTATACGGAGCAGAGTCAGAATTGGGAGAATCCGTTGGATGGCTAGATTGTGGGGCAATCGCTGGTAACTAAACTCAAACACCCGCTAAGATAAAACTAATGCGGATTGAATCCGATTTAATTCACTTGTATTGATGTAAGCAAGATCATTATCTGCGGTATTTGACGACCCATGAGTACTTCATCCACGATCGCTGTCGAAAAAGTTAAGCTCAAGAAACCGCCCTTAGAGGTTCATCATTTGGGCGATCGGGTGCTGCGTCAGCCCGCTAAGCGAGTCGCCAAGGTGGATGAAGAAATCCGGGACATTGCTCGCAAGATGCTGCAAACAATGTACAGCGAAAATGGCATTGGTCTTGCAGCGCCCCAAGTCGGCATTAATAAGCAAATCATCGTGGTTGATATTGAGCCCGATGATCCCAAGCAGTTACCCATGGTTCTAATCAACCCTGTCATTAAGCGCGTAGGTGGAAATTTCTGCCGAGAGCAAGAAGGTTGCCTCAGTGTCCCTGGCATCTATATGGACGTGGATCGGCCTGAAGCGATCGAAGTGACCTTCAAAGATGAGTTTGGTCGGTTACAAACCCTGCAAACTGATGGATTATTGGCACGGGTGATTCAGCATGAGATCGACCACTTAAATGGTGTGTTGTTTGTCGATCGTGTTGACAACCAGTTGGTACTGGGTCAAGAGTTAACGAAAAAAGGATTTTCAGTAAAAGCTGTGAAACCGATTGCTTAGACTCACAAGCGACCTACGGGTATCTGAATCTGGGCATGCCTCTATACTACGCACTTGCCCCTAGGTCGCTGAGTTCCGGTAGCTCGGTGATAGTAGTGAATCATCTGTAAAGTAAGTCTGATAAGCGAGTCTTCCTGTGCTGACACCTAAAAGTGGTTTGTTCCTAGCAATTTCCTGTATTGCCGCGATCGCAGCAGTGGGCTGCGTCTTTGAACTGTCTTCAGGAATGCCGCAGTGGGGCCAAACCCCTACCACTGCAATCCTAATTGGCAGTATTCCCATTACAGTGATTGCTTTTCTGGCTGCCGTTAAGGATGCTCGGGCAAATTTCTAATTTCTTAGGCCAATTTCTAAAATCCGTTAACTTAATGAGAGAAGCCATGGATTCCTCAGTCAGTTGTGGAAGTTGAATCGAATATGTGGAAATCGAACCGGATATCTAGTCACGATGGCTGAAAAAAGATCCATGACTAGGGGAAGGACACCTCATAAATAATGGGGCAGAAACTTATAAAATGTGTTCAAGACATTTAGCCCCTTGCACCTATGGTATCCGGTGATATGGTATCCGATGGTACGGTATCTGGTGATGTAGACAACGCTTTCTCATCATCTTCCCAGTTGCCCACAGCTTTTCTGGAGCACCCATGACTGGCGACGACCATCTTCCAGCCGCATTGCTTAGGCAGATGCCTGCTAGTAGTGCCACCCAGGAACGCCAACCCGTGTATCCCATCAACCTGACTGACTCAGTGACAATTGGTCGGGATCCAAGCTGTCAAATTGTGATTGATTCCTCGCTGTATGGAACCGTCTCGCGGTACCATGCGGAAATTCGGCCAACTGCTGCTGAGCCAGGGGTTGTACCCAGTTGGTGGATTTGTGATCTGAATAGTTCCAATGGCACCTATGTCAACGGTCAGCGCGTGATCGGATGCCAAGCCCTAAAACCTGGAGATCGACTTATTTTAGGGCAGCAGGGACCAGAATTTCGTTTTGAATATCCTGCGACCCAGCTCTCCAAGCCATTTTCGCAAACCAAAGGCGCACCCCGTCAAGCCGCAAAATTACCGATCGCCGCGATTGAATCTCCATCCAATTCCAATTCCGGTGCCTCTCTAAGCAACAATACCGTCACTCTCACGCAGCTCTTTCCAATATTTTCTACAGGCTTAGAAATTACCCAAAAAGCCTATGTTTTTCCGGCGTTGGTGACGATCGCGGCAGTGGTTACCCTCTTTGTGACCGTGGGTCGGCCCCTTGCCTTCAATTTTGTCCTAGCCAATTATCTAGCCTTTGCCGCCTACTTTGTGGTCTATCGACTCTGCGGTAAGACGAAGTCCTGGATCATTTTATTCGGTACTGCTGTGTTGACAATCGGGATTTTGCGGAGTCCAATTCTGCCGTTATTCACGGCACTTTTTCGCAATACCCTACCGGGACAAGTACCCACCTCTGGGGAATCCATTGGATTCTTTGGCTTACTGATCCGCATGTTTTTTGGGGCAGGGTTAATGGAAGAGTTGATTAAAGCGCTTCCCCTCGTTTTGCTGTGCCTAATTGGCTATCCTCGATCGAACAGTTGGCGAGATCGGTTTGGTATTCGAGAGCCCTTGGATGGAATTTTGCTAGGGGCCGCCTCAGCAATTGGATTCACGCTGCTGGAAACGCTTGGACAATACGTTCCTGCGATCGTTGAATACACCGCAACTCAAGCCGGTAACGATGTCAGCCAACTACAAGGCTTACATCTCCTAATTCCTCGACTTTTGGGTTCAATTTCGGGTCATGTGGCCTACAGCGGCTATCTGGGTTACGCGATCGGGCTGAGCATTCTCAAACCTGATCGGGCTTGGTTAACCTTAGGAATTGGGTATCTGACCGCCGCAGGATTACATGCTCTCTGGAATACCTTGGGAACGGTGAATCCCTTGGGACTTGTGCTCGTGGGCCTACTGTCCTATGCCTGGTTGGGAGCAGCGATCCTCAAAGCACGTGCCCTGTCTCCCACCCGTGCGAAAAACTTTGCAACTCGCTTAAAAGCGCCCTCGGAATAAGGATCCAGTACTCAGAACCACTAGCCCTGCTCTTGTTGGGCCAGATTTAGAGCATATTTAGCGATCGCA
Organism: Alkalinema sp. CACIAM 70d; assembly: GCA_002148405.1. Lineage (GTDB taxonomy): Bacteria > Cyanobacteriota > Cyanobacteriia > Leptolyngbyales > Leptolyngbyaceae > Alkalinema. The sequence continues at coordinate 4,139 of MUGG01000112.1, forward strand.
AGCGTTAACTTAGCTTGTTCAATATCAGAGAGCGCCTGCCAATCCTGAGGCAATTCATACTTCGGTTCTTCACCGCGCATCGCATAGGCAACGGGTCGAGCAAAGACGTAGAGATCTTCCTCAGACCAGACGGGGAGACTCGTTTGCACACATTGCACGAGCTGGCCCGCTAAGTCACTGGAACTGGTAACCAATGCCTCTGCTTGTTGGGCAATGGCTGCCAAGATAGCCTTGGGAACTGTAGCAAACTTCCGAGCCAACTTGGCCTGGATCGAGGTTTCCCAAAGGTGATCGAGGGTCTTGAAAAAGTTCTCTGCCCGATCGGTAATTTCTTGGTTTTCTAACCCCTGCAACAGACTATTTGTTTCTATCTCAGCAAAAAATTCTGGGGCTTGGTCGGGGTTCCAAGGATAGGCCACTTTTTGGTTGGGGTCTTCTTGAAGAGTAATTTCGCCCTCTTCTATGTGATGACGAACAGAAGCCCCTTCAGATTGAATGAGTAGATTAAGCAGATCTTGCTGAGCTTGAGCTTGAACTTGATTAATACGAGAAGAATTTGCACCGCTTACCATAACCGTAACTCCCTCATGGACTGCTGGATTGAGATTTGCTACCGATACCTACAGACAACCTGTTACAAATTCCGTAACGCCCCCCAAATTTATTGGCTTTAGCCATGTTAATTCATTCCACTGGCTCATTCGATCGGATGATAGCCCGATATAAGATCCGCATTTCTACGTATATTTACGGTTATTTACGTAATATTACGGCCTAACTGACCAGCAAATTCCGCATTTATCCTGAGTCGTCCCCCACTAGTTTTGCCCAATTCTAGACTAACCTCAGTCAGTATACGGTTAGGAATCAACCATTACAGAATCCAATAATTCACCATTGGAACTTCTGTCACCTGTGCTGGGAACTAAAGCAATCTGCGATTCTTCATTTCTAAAGTTTGTTTTTTCTCAGAAGTCACTAATCTCTGCAACAATTCCCTCTACCGATTAAGATCCTACTTCTAGTGTGTTCCAACTATGGATAGTACCTATATTGATTCTCTGCTCCAAAATTTGAAACATGAAGAAGAAACCGTCAGAGAATCTGCCACTCAGGAATTATGGCGAATTTGGTTCGAGCAGAAAGGGGTGGTTGGCTACCAGGCATTGCAGCGGGCCCAGGTTTTGCTCCAAGCGGGTGAATTTAATCAAGCTGACAGTATTTTGACGCAGTTGATTAGCAGTATGCCGGATTTCGCAGAAGCCTGGAATCGTCGAGCAGTTTTGTACTTTACGCAACAACGATATCATCAGGCAATTTCAGATTGTCAACAAGTCCTTCAACTTAATGCCAGCCATTTTGGCGCACTCCATGGATTAGGACTCTGTTATGTTGCCTTAGAAGATTATCAACAGGCCATTCCTGCATTTCGGGCAGCCCTGACCATTCATCCCTATTCATTAGAAAATCAACGAATGCTACTGGAATGTACCCTTAAATTGACCTGATTTCTGAGCGTGGATTGCCTAATCGCAGAGGGCCAATACAATTCCCAACTCTTTTCCTAGCAAAACTGACCCGATCGAGAAACCAAACAGAAAACTACATCAATAGTTAAAATAATCAAAATTAAGCAAGATTTTGACTATTTTGCTAATCGCAATTATTAGAGGCTCAATGATTAGCGGCACAACCACTTAACGGTACAGCTACTAATGGATATCGCAGCATACGAAAGCCCATTTAGAGAATGTTTCGTTGAGAGAACGTTGGAAGCACTTCACTTATGTGCAACCGCTTAATTGTGTGTAAACACCTAATTGTATGAAACTTCAAAGTTGTGCAACATTGATCTTTCACATGTTTTTCGCAACTAACATGTTTTTCGCAACTAAGAAGATTAATACCACCTCACTCAATCAAACTCTAGCTGTTCAAACCCTGCATAATCAGACGCCACATGCAGCACCGTATTACAGCATTGAATTCGCATATTTGCGTAATACATTGTCTTAGAAATTAGCCAGATCGTTTAACCAAACATTCTCTAATCTACGATAGTACATACACCAGCTAGGGAGAAGCGTATACTACATCTCAGCTAATACTACATTGCAGAGAGTGTAGACAGGATATTTTCTTGGTAATTCTATCCATCTCTTTTTCCCATTAGTCTTTCTTCATCTACAACAATTGAGTCTTGTCAGGGCTGTCCTATAGAGACAGGAGTCATGGCAAAATTGGAACACGTGGAAAATGTTCAGAATCGAAAAATGATTAAGAAGTGAGTATGTTATTCAATTTCTTGACGGGTAAGGCGGCTGAGCAGGTTCGTGCGATCGTGGAAATTTACACTTGGCAAACCTGTCCCTACTGCATTCGAGCCAAATTATTACTGCGGTGGAAGGGAGTTGCATTCACCGAGTACAAAATTGATGGCAATGGGGCGGCTCGGGTCAAAATGGCCGAACGAGCCCATGGCCGGCGTACGGTTCCTCAGATTTTTATCAATAATGTTCCGATCGGCGGCTGTGATGATCTGTATGCCTTGGATCGATCAGGACAGTTAGATGGGTTACTACGATCGCCTGCTGAGGGGTAGTAGTTAGTATTTCCATAAAGTTTAGTATTCTCGTAAAGTTTAGTATCCACACAAAATTTAGTATTCTCACAAAATTTAGTATTCTCACAAAATTAGAACCTTGATTTGCTCCCCCTCCCCGTAAATTTCCCTTGGCAAAACTCCCCCCAAAGCGACACAATGAGGGATGTTGCCCACATGAAGTTACCGTGAATACTGTTCGTACCGTTTCCGATGCCAAGCGCACGTTTTATAGTCTTCATACCCGCCCGGTGAACTCCATTTACCGTCGCGTGGTGGAGGAGTTGATGGTGGAAATGCATCTGCTAACCGCCAATATTGAGTTTCGCTATGATCCCATTTATGCGCTGGGTGTGGTAACGTCCTTCGATCGATTCATGCAAGGTTATCGCCCTGAGCAAGATTTGACATCGATTTTTACTGCAATTTGTAAAGCTGTAGATGGCGATCCTCAGCAGTATCGCCAAGATGCCGATCGCCTGATCAATTCCATAGGGGGAACCTCCTGGGATGGCATAGTGGGGCTGACGGAAGAGGGTGAAGCCCTCTCTGCCTTGCAGCAAATCTCCAGCAACCCCAAATTTAAATATAGTCGTCTCTTTGCGATCGGACTGTATACCTTGCTGGAAAAGCTGGATGCTGAAGCCGTCAAAGAGAGTGAAAAGCTACAGGCAGCATTGACCACATTAGGAACAGGTTTGAACTTGGCACCAGACAAGTTGCAAAAAGATTTAGAACTCTACCGCAGCAACCTGGAAAAGGTGAGTCAAGCACAGGCAGCCATGGCAGAGTTTGTGGAAGCCGAACGCAAGAAACGCGAACAGCGAGAACAGGAAAAAGCAACGAAGGCCAGCAGTACTAGCGAGACTCCCCAAGATTCAGAATCGGAAATGCCCACAACGGAGTCCTAGCCGGTTCGGAGTTCCCGTATCAGAGTTCCCAGTTGCAGTACGCGCGAAAGTCTAATCGGAATGCCGTAAAAGGAAAGGGCGAGCGGTGCCCTTTTCCCCTGGTATTCCGTAGAAGCGCTACAAAACACATCTCATACTACAAAACTACAGAAGCGAGAGTTCTCCATCCACTTCCAATCGTTTGAACTCTCCAATCGCAATGAAGCGATCGGACAACTCATCCGCCACACTGGGGGAAATCCACCCCATTTGCTTCAGCAGATGGATCGCCACCGCATACTTGGCCCGCTTAGCCCCATCGATCGCCTTAATTGCTAAACCCATACCTTCGCCAATGCGGCCCACACACTGAACGCCCTCCGCCCCCGACTTACTGACCAACTCGCCATTCGTCAGCCGCATCAGCTCAGTGTCAAACTCGCCGCTCCCAGCCACCAGATCGGGATAATGGGTCATCGCCCGCAGGATCCGTTCTAACTCCAAACTCTCCCCAGACGCCAACTGCGCATACAGCCACGCCATCTGCCGCAACTGCATAAAATACGTCGGAGCCCCACAGTCATCCCGCGCCACAATAAACTCCGCAGGTGGAATTTTCAGCAAATCCGCCACCTTATTCAGAATCAACTGCTGCACCGGATGGTTGCGCTGCAAGTAACCCGACGTCGGCACACTCAACTGCTTCGCCGCCGCCAACATCCCCGCATGTTTCCCAGAACAGTTGTATTCCAGCGGACTCGTTTTACCCGCAGGAATTGGGCATTGCAACGCCGAAGGATCAATATCCGCCCGCCACAGCACATTAAACACCTGGCGCGTCTGCTCAATCAGCCCCCGATGGGAACTACAAATCACCGCAATATCCCGATCGCTCAAGCCAAACCGCTCCACCGTACCCGTTGACGTCACACAGAGCGCTTGGAAGGGTTTCAGAGACGATCGGACAAAACTTTCCAGTTCAGATTGGCCCGCCACCAACAGCACCCGTCCGCGATCGTCACAGACCGTGGCATGGACATGGTGTACCGACTCAACAATGCCCTCCCGCAGCAGTTTAACGTCGAGTTCTGCGGTTTCTGTTTTTCTTCCTCTAGTCATCGGTACCAGCTACAACCAGCTAAATTGTGGGACGATCGTGGTACAAAACTGCACCACTACAAATTAGAAACGAAGATCGTGACCTTCCTTCAGAACTACGGTTTAATTTCCCTTTCTAGGTTCACCAATCTTCATCGAACGTTGAAAAGCAGAGACAGGGCCTAGCCCAGCATTGCCCAACCAATACTAGCAATGACCAGCCCCAAAAAAACGCCCATGGCAAAAACGAGAGCCTGCTGTAACCGCTGCAACACCGGCTGGACTTCATAGGTGACGATTAAGCGATCTTGGTTCAGAAACTCTGGGGTCTTCTGCCAAATTTGGCCATCGTACCATCCAGACTCTTCATAGAAAATCTTCGTATCCAGCAAGCGGGACTTGATATAGTTCCAGCCCAGATAGAGCCGAACCAGCAGCAAACAAGGAATTAAACAAGCCCCTGCCGCTGCCACTAGCAGACATTCCAGCGGAAATTTATGAAATGGAAAGCTAGCCGCCGCGATCGGCACTGAGACAACTAAATTAACAACGAAAGCGATCGCTAACGGTTTAGCAAAGCTCCAGCCCCGACACATGGCCCACTTAAAGAACCAAGATTCTGACAATGCCTGAAACTCGTTGACGGGGCGCTGTTCCACCGGAACAGGGCAAGTAGAAGATTTCATGGTCAACCGTAGGATCAACGTCTACTAGCAGTATAGAGGGTCGCAGAAGGACTCTTAAAGCTTTTGCCGTTCTGGCCTGCGGATCTGGTTTGCAAATCTGGTTTGCGGAATGGGCATTCTCAAAACAAGCTCATCCTCTGTCATCTTCCCCGGCAAACGCGGCATTATAAAAATACAGGAACAATCCTAAGGTGTAGCAGTATGCTCGCAGCCACCGGTGGCTCACCTGTTCAGGGTGATTGATGAAGGTTACAAGTCAGGACTGCCATCTTAAATTACCTTCGGAGAGTAACTCCATGAAAAAGATTCCAGTCGCCTTAATTTTGCTGCTTGTGATTGCCTTTATTGGTTTTGGAGATCAGGTGCTCCCCCGTCCGATCGGGCGCTACAGTCTCCAAGCTCGCACCTCGATCGATCAAATGATGATTAATCTCTTCCCCACTTGGAAGCCCAAAAATCCCAACGCTCGCACCGAAGACGCCCTCCAGCAAACCGAACAAAAACGCTAATGGGGCTGTAATTCAACCCTGAATTTCACTCTAAATTCAACTTTTTGCCAATGGACAAACGCTAGAAAAACCATCCTCACCCTAGCCTGCATAACACAAAGCAAGGCTGTGCGGGGGTTGGCATTTACCAAACCCCTGGGTGAGAACAGTTCTTCAGACAAGAGCGTTCATCCCGCCAGCAATTAGGCTTTCTTCAGCCAGCTAAACATCGCGCGGAGATCCTTACCCACTTCTTCGATCGGGTGCTCAGCTTCCCGACGACGCATTGCGATGAATCCGGGTTTACCCGATTGGTTTTCCAAGACAAACTCACGGGCAAATTGACCGGTTTGGATTTCGGCAAGAATTTTCTTCATTTCCTGCTTGGTTGCATCGGTGACGATGCGCGGCCCACGGGTCAGGTCACCATACTCAGCCGTGTTGGAAATGCTGTCACGCATCGTAGCCAAGCCGCCTTCCACGATCAGATCCACAATCAGCTTCACTTCATGCAAGCACTCGAAGTAAGCCAACTCCGGCTGATAACCCGCTTCCACTAGGGTTTCAAACCCAGCTTTAATCAACGCACTCAAGCCACCGCAGAGCACCACTTGCTCACCGAACAGGTCAGTTTCAGTTTCTTCCCGGAAAGTGGTTTCCAGGATGCCGCCCCGAGTTCCACCAATCCCCTTAGCGTAGGCCATCGCCTTGTCCCGTGCTTGACCGGAGGCATCTTGGTACACCGCAAACAGGGCAGGCACCCCTTGACCTTGGGTGTAGGTACGGCGCACGAGGTGTCCCGGCCCCTTCGGTGCAATCATCACCACATCCACATCAGCGGGGGGCACAATTTGACCGTAGTTGATGTTGAAGCCATGGGCAAAGGCCAAGGTTTTACCCGCAGACAGGTTGGGGGCAATTTGGGTTTCGTAGATCGATCGCTGCACTTCATCGGGCAGCAGGATCATGATCAGGTCAGCCACCTTGGTTGCATCCGCCACGCTCTTCACGTCCAGCCCTGCTTCCTTGGCCTTGACGGCGGATTTGCTACCTTCGTACAGACCCACAACGACATTCACGCCACTGTCTTTCAAGTTTTGAGCGTGAGCATGACCTTGGGAACCAAAGCCAATAATTGCAACGGTTTTACCGTTTAATAAATCAAGATTTGCATCCGCATCGTAGTACATCCGCGCCATAGTTGGGATCTCTCCTTAATTCCTTTGCCCGCACGCATGGGGAAAATTTCGCAAGCTCTGATTTTACCAAGAAGGGGGGACGGGTAGAAATTTGCCGATCGGGTTGCGAGATCTGAATCTGGAATTTGGATTATTTCAGTGCATTTCGTCCCTAAAGGATCGATAGTTTCCACAAATCCACACAAATTTCCGCAAAGTTTGGCTAAAAAGTTTGGCGAAACCAGGTTAGGGCCACAAGTTGGGCTACAGTATCTTGCGGAAAGATGGAATGTTGCTAGAAAGCTACGGTACGTTTTTATCTCTGTAAGTCCTTCGACTTGCACAAGTTCTGAAAGCGGTTTGTCCCGATCGCTCCATCCCATCTTGCAATTTGGTGTCTTGCTTCTGTGTCTTGCTTTTGTGTGTTCTGTTATGCCCCGTCTTACGATCGCCCGCTTTTTCCGAGAGTATTTTCCCTATCTGCTGCCCTCGGCCATTTTGATCTACATCGTCCTAGAGTCCTACCAGATTGACTTTCGGCCTTATTATGTCGCGGGTCGCTCGGTCTTACTGGGTTTGGATCCTTACCTCAATCCAGTGGGTCTACATCCAGAACTCTATACCCCTGTGAATGCGGAAAGTCGGCCTTGGTCAGGGTTCATCTATCCCCCCTTTGCGGCCCTCCTCATGACGGCCTTTAGCTGGATGCCCTACGGCACTGCCAAGGTGGTGTATAGCGTTTTTATTTTGTTCTGTCTGTGGTTTTTATTTTTCCAACTGCTGCGCCATCGGGTCTCGCCCCTCTCTCCCGCAGTGTTAGTCCTGGCTCTCATGAGCTTTCCCACTCTGGCCAGCTTTGAACGGGGGCAGATCGATATTCTGGTGTGCTGTCTAACGGTGTCAGCGTTCTATGCTTCCCAATCCAACAAGCAGCCCGTCCTACCGGGACTGATGCTGGGTATGGCTTGCTTGACAAAAATCTTTCCCTTTGTGGCGCTGCTCTACTACCTCGTCAAACGGCAGTTTCGCATGGTGGCCGCGACGATCGGCGGTATCCTGATTTTCCTCACCCTGCCACTGTTCTATTTTGGGTATCCCGTCTACCTCAACTTTGCCAAACGCACGTTTCCAGAGATCCTAGGTCGAATTGTCAACCCCTTCCCCGTTGATACGATGGGACAAAGTGTGCTGAATCGCCTCGTTTTCGCGATCGAAGGCAACAAGCTCCTGGTGACCCATGATTTTGTCCATGGCTACATGAACCCATTTTTGCGGGGGAAACCGTTTCTGGCCCTCACCGTTGGCGCGATCGCCTTTGCGATCCTGTTCTACTTTCTGCGCCACCGCAAAGAAGATGAGCAGTTTTTCTCGCTATTGAACACGATCCACCTGTTTAATCCCCAGACCTGGATTATGGGATTGGTCTGGTATTTTCCCTTTCTCTTCCATCATTTCCAGCGGACAACGGCGCTGGGTAAATTCTGGCTGGTGCTGCCCATCTTTATGCCACCCTTTACCAACAGCAATGGCATGTTAGCCTATGCCGTCACCTTGGCCTTTGCCATTCCCGGCACCCGCAAGCATTTACTATTGGTCCCAAAAGCCACCGACACAGATCCTTTACCCACCCCGCCCCAGGATTTCTGGACTTGATGGCAGTCACTTCCAGTCCATAGGATAGCTACTCCCTGGGATTACCACTCCATGGATCATCACACTCTCTACCCCCCAGATCTGCGTCCAGGAGCGTTGGGATTATCGATTAATGCGATTCAGCAACCACAGGGAGGCTGCGCTACCAATAAAGTGGGCCGTAATCAAGTGGGTATTGGCCAGCACCAAAAAAATATCCAGCGGCTGAATAATTTGATTAATCGCCAAAGGATTAAAAATAGCTCCCATGGAGAGAAAAGCCTTACCTAAAAGGACTCCAGTAATTGCTTCTCCAGCCATGACGGCCAATAGTAAACCTGCTCCTCGCACCATTAAGCTCATCCAGAGGAACTGAACCGTTTCTAATTTTTTGGGCCGGAAGCTGGGATTGGTTTCCCGAAGACGACGACCAAGTTGGACATATTGGAACGATCGATAGATGCCATAGGCCAGAACGAATAAACTACAAGTCGCGAAAAAAATGCCACCCCCCGTTCCCGGGTTGGCCGCCGAGGCTCCTGGTGTTGCTGATCGGGAAAACGCTGCCGCAGACAGAACTGCAAAAATAAAAATTAGCCCAGAAATAATTGCGAGAACCAATTGGGCCCAAAAACTGATCCATCCGACTAGGCGAAAGGTCTGGGAAATCTGTTTCAGATTGGGGGGAGACGGTGAATTATCCAGTTGACTCGTCATATCGACTATTCCTAGGCAGAGTCTATGAAAGACCGTTAGTGATTTTAATAAAGTCAAAAAACAGAGGTTCAGAAGACAAAATTCAGCATTTAAGCGTGAATTTTACGGGGAGAAATCAATCAAGCTTCTACGAATCTATAGCATCCTTAGTAGGATCAGGCATAATCCAAATCAAATCTCTTAAATTCTCCATACCCCAAAATCCATGACCGTGAGTGAATCCCAAAAACTTCGCATTCTCATTGTGGAAGACGATCCCATGATGCAGTTGGGGCTAGAACAATCGCTGAGTGATTACCCTCAGTACACGATCGTTGGACAGGCTAATGATGGTTATACCGGGGTCGAAATGGCCTTGGAACTGAAGCCCGATATCATTGTCATGGACATTGGACTGCCCCGGCTAGATGGCATTGCCGCCACCCAGCAAATTCGGGCCAAGTTACCCAATGTGCGAGTGGTGATTCTGACATCCCATACGATGGACACGGAAATCATTGCCGCACTATCAAGTGGTGCCGATGCCTATTGCATTAAAGGCGCAGATGTAGATCGACTGGTTACCGCAATTTCCGTTGCCCAAGAAGGGGCGACCTACTTGGATCCACTGATTGCTCGGCAGGTTATCGATCATCTCAAGCCACCCACCCGCCCTACCCCAATTGGTCAATTGTCACAACGTGAATTGGAAGTGCTGCAACTGATGGTGGAAGGCTACAGCAATCCAGAAATTGCCAATGCACTGTATCTCAGTACTAACACGATCAAAACCCATATCCGGGGAATTATGAACAAATTGGCCGTGGACGATCGGGTGCAAGCAGCGGTTGTAGCCCTTCGAGCTGGTCTTGTCTAACGGCTAACCTAGACCATTCAAAACATGCCCCTTTGGGCCAGAGAAAAAACGGGAGGTGTCTGAGGTGTGTAGCTTTGAGAGCCCTGGAAAAATTGCGATAGATCGGCTCAGATAATCTCTCTTGCAGACCCTAAAATCTAAAGTCTTGTGACCTAAAGTGTCACATGCCAATTAAAAAAAGCACACTGTTAAAGTATAAAAGTCTCTAAAGTGTCAGGATCCTCTGTTAACTCCAAGTTAAGGCGATTTAGAGTTCAGTAATTTAACGGAGTCATTTTTTCTACGCCCAGTAGTTTTTACGAATGACAGGAAGCCCTTAGTTTAGTTTAGATTAGGGACAATTCCACTCTAAAACGCGGATTCACACTGCACCTGATGTGAATTGCCAACAACCGATTTCTTACATATTTTACGTCGGAGGTAAATTTCCCCCTTAAGAGGGACGTAGGGTCTACAGCGGTTTGTTAGCTTCGTATTGTGGAAGAAACAACTGCTAAATCGACGCCATTATCTCCACACTATCAACCTAGGGTGAGTTTCTTTGTCACTATTATTTGGATGTAAAAACCATGAAATTTGAGGATATCTACCAATTTTTTAAGGATCCACCTCCTTTCTATCTCAATAAGGAATTAGCCGTTTGCTATGTGTTTTCGGTGCTCCTCAAAGGAGATTCCTATGGGACAGAGTTGATTCAACTCTTAGAGCAAAACCATCCGCTATACCGACTTTCAGACACCGTGCTCTACAGTGCACTAAAGTTTCTGGAAGACAATGAGATGGTCACGGGTTATTGGAAGAAAGTTGAGGGGCGTGGTCGTCCTCGCCGGATGTACCAAATCCGCCCGGATGCAGTCGCACAAGCCGAGGACTTGGCTAAGCTCTGGGAGGGGTATGCCGTTAAGCGGGAAGCCAATGCTTCAGTCAAATAGGTAGGGATAACCGAATTGCTTCGGGATGGCAAAGCCAGCGTAGAGTGGAGTGAGAACACTTTCGTCCGTTGCCTGACCATGAGTCATTCAGTTTTAGTCTCTACATTTTTGCTCACGCTCCTCCTGGCGATCGGACTAGGCTTCTTTATTCGAGCGTCAGTCAAGGATCGTACAGAGATTGTCCAGTTAACTTCAGATGAGCCGGAAGACTCATTGCTGGCGAAGCTCAAGCAATACTTTGCAGAGCGTGCTTACCGTGTATCACAGATTGATGCTCAGGCAAATTCTGTTGTATTCGAGGGGTGGGTTCGTCCAAGTTTGTTTCTAGCAGGATTTCTCTCCTTGCTTGCAGGGTTGGGTGCACTCTGTTTAGTTCTTGTGCTCTCATTTTTGTTGCCTGACTTCACAGGTTTGTGGATAGGGCTGTTGGTCTTTTCGCCATTGGCCGGTGTGTTTTACTGGCGAAAAGCGGGCCGGAATGAACAGGTTTCGTTAAAAGTTGAATCGGAGCAAGCTATCCGATCGGGGAAGAGTTTAATTACTGTAAAAGCTCATCGGGATGAGTTAGCGGAATTGCAACGAACCCTGAACCTCAAGTCTCTCGGATAGCGAGAACATGATTCTCTGAATTAAATGGAAGAGCAGATTGGAACTTGCATCGAGCCAATTTGTGACAACCATTAGGAATGTTAAATCAGGAATGAACGCTAAACGCCCCCTTGTTGCGATCCGATACGACGATCGTGGCAAGGGGGTTACGCATTGGCTCGCAAGTCAAGGAGAACAGCGTCACTGAATCAGCCCTTGTGCTTCAACGACTCATTCCACACCTGTCTTCGTCCCCTCGCGTAGAGTTTTAGATGCCCCTTCGAGAAACACTGACTCAATAAAAATTCAATAAAAAAGGGAAAAAGTGATCTCAACACTCTTTCCCAAAGATTAGATGGATTAAATGAAATGATGCTTGTTAGCCGTGGCTACCAACAGCCACAGGTTCAGCATCCTCCTCGGACTGCCGTAAGCTAGGGAAAAGGAAATGGTTCTCTTCAACGTACTGAGCGCCAAATAATCCTTTCTCTGCCCAGAAGTACCGATCGGTGGTATGCTCGTTACGTTTCACTAAAAGCAGGGCGGGGGGAAGAATGCCTTCAGCATGAATGAACCTACGAGCTGCAGTAACGGGTTTATCGTCACCACAGTCAATGCTAAATTGAGGCACACTTTCCAGGATTCTACGCCCTTCTTGACGTCGCCGACTCTTACGCTTGCGTCTCCTTGCCAAACCCTCTACCTCCTTATCCTAGCTGCCAAGTTGTAGTACTTGTTACAAAACCGTCGAAAGTATATCGACTTGAACCTAAAATTTCAACTTGTTTTAATCCATCTATACAAAAGCTGATAGTTTGCGAAATGGCCGTTGCGATGGCACATATCTTTTCCCTGTAAGCTTACGCTGTTCTTAAGAACTGATACGAAGTGTAACAGAGGTTACAAAATATGAATTCAGCCAATACCTCTAAGTTACTGGTTACAAATACTTAAGTCAATCCATTTCTGTTAAGAATTTAGGTTCGATCGGGTTAACTTCATGCTAATGCCAGCCAGCGCGGAATTTGTAGCGATTTGTCAGTCTCAGTTGCTGCTGCTGACCCAGTCTTTGGGCATCACCTTGGGAGCTGTCTATTTAGCGGAGGACTGGGCCGGGGGAGATACCCCTAAGTTAGTTGCGATCGCAGCAGTTCCAAGCCTAGAGGCAGCAACAGCGACTTTACAGCGGTTAGCGAACACTTCCAGCGATTTGGGGGCACCATTACCGCCTTCACTAGCCGGACAGGAGCTATCTCCCGAAATGAACCGCCTGGGCCAACAGCCTCAGCCTCAGCCCGCCCTAAGTTCCCCTCAGGCCCCTTTAGACGACTTGCTCACTCATGTCTCTTTGACCACCTTGCACCCTCACCAACTGGTACTGCCCCTCGTCCATGATGAAATTGTGTTAGGTTTTCTCGTCACAGAACGAAATGATCGCCCTTGGCTGGAAATAGAACAGCAAAAACTTGAGCCGGTTGCCAATACCTTGACCTTAGCCTGCGTGGTGGATCAACGGGCACAATGGCTAGATTATCAACAGCGACAGCAATTACATAACCGCCAAAATCGCCAAGAGGTGATGGATAATTTGATCCACCAGTTTCGCAACCCTCTGACGGCATTACGCACCTTTGGCAAGCTTTTGCTCAAACGACTGGCTACAACGGATGCCAACCGTGATGTGGCAGCCAGTATTGTGCGGGAGAGCGATCGCCTACAGGAACTCTTAAAACAGTTGGAAGGGACGGTCGCCCCCCTAGAAGTCGTCGAGGTCGCTCTACCCGCTCCCATGCCCTCTTTGGCGATCGGCCCTGCAACGGAGGGAGAAAAGGAAGTTGCATTAGACGTGCTTGGCACTGGCGGTATTCAGTTAGAAACCTGTGCCCTAGAATCGATTCTTAACCCCATAATCATCTCTGCCCAGGCGATCGCCCAGGACAAAAATCAGATCTTTCAGGCCGACTTTGCGCAACCTCTGCCGTTGGTGAAGGTAGATCGATCGGCTCTACGAGAGGTGTTCAGTAATCTCATCGACAATGCCATCAAATATACTCCCGCAGGGGGAGAGATCCACGTTCGAATGACTCAGGAAGCTCAACAGATCGCATTTCGGGTCAGTGATAACGGCCCTGGGATTCCAGCGGAGGATTTGCCTCGCTTATTTGAGCGGCACTATCGCGGGGTGCAAGCCTATACCGAAGTACCCGGAACTGGGCTAGGACTCGCGATCGCTCGGGAATTAATTCATCAAATGCATGGCGAAATCCAGGTCTTTAGTCCACCCCAATCAGAAGGATGGATTTCTCAAGACCTGGATCAATTGCCCTCCCATGGAACAACGCTCTTAGTCACGTTGCCGATCGTGATGTAGACAATCGTGGAAGGGTTAAACGGACAGTTAGATTGACCCTAAATCTCTATTGAGGAAGAATTAAATCTTGACTCAGTTCTAGATTGAGATCAGTATTCGGCTTGATGGAGATTAACTCAACCTTATCTCCCCCTAGGGTCACCCCAGCAATCGCACCGACCCCTGCGCCAGTCAGAACTTCCCAAGCTTTGATGTTACGATCGCCCGTCACTGCAGCAATTCCGGCAGCCGCAGCCGCACCCAAGGCCGCATCTTTGACGATCGTGCCAGCGCTGGCTCCTTTCCGTACCACTTCCATCTCCGTGATTTTTTCTGAGCTAGCACTCAGCGCCATGCGAGTTCCACTGGTCATCACCAGTTCCTTGGCGATAAACTGAGCTGCCCCGTCAGTAACCACCAGTTGACCTTCCACTTGACTCCCCGCAGGAATAATCACTTTTCCACTGCTGGTGACAATATTCTGAGAAACAGTAACGGTCAGGTTAGAGGGCTGGGGTTCATTTTTCCCCAAGAGAATCCGATCGGCTTGGTCATAACGGACAGGAATGGAGGTTCCAGCGGCAATCCGAATTTGTTGTGGCGTGGGACGATAGCCTACGATATACGGCGAAGAAATTGTTGTAGTTTGGCCAGTGGTGTTGAGGGCTTGGTAAATAAAAGCTGCCACTTCGGCACGGGTTGCAACACGGTTGGGGTTGAGTTGATTGATATCGGGATAGTTTACAACCATGCTACGGGTAGTTGCAGCTGCAACACTCGATCGAGCGTAGTTAGGAATGCTATCGCCATCTCGATAGGTTTGTAGAATGGTATCAGGATTTTCGGGGCTGGTGTAGCGTAAGCCATTGGACAGCGAGACGATCGCTTGGGCCCGAGGAATGTTTTCATTCGGACGAAATTCTCCACTGGGATAGCCCGCTAAAAAGCCAGTAGTGTAGGAATTTTGGATGGCTTGATAGCCCCAGTAGGAAGTTGAAACATCGGTAAAGGAGGTCGTCCCTCGAACGGCAGGCGCGTTGAATGCCTTGCGAATCATGGCAGCAAATTGTGCCCGAGTCACGGCCTCATTAGGCCGAAAAGATCCATCGGGAAACCCTTTGATGACATCTCTAGCTGCCAGTTCTTGAATAAAGCCAGCAGCCCAATAATCATTGGAAACATCAGAAAATGCAATGGAATTTTGGGCCTGAGCCGACTGAACCTGAACCATGGGAGCCGTTGCACCAGCTACCAGACCGAGAGCTAAAGACAGAGAAATACCGGATTGAAGAGAGCGAAGCATATTTAGTTAACTCGTTGAACACTGCATTTACTCTCTTGGACGGGGGGAACCTGACCAAGTTGCTCAACCTAGGCCACTTTTATAACTGGTTCAGCCTACCGATCGCGAGGTATAAAAAATAAAGCAACGTCTACGTGTTTTCAAGGAGTCGATTCTTCTCGTTTCCGATCGTCACTTACACGATCGGAAAACGGCCTCAACCCAAACTTAACAAAGGGTTTTCCAGCTTATGTGTAAGGATCTATTAAAGCTCCAGTAAAGATGATGAAAATACGGATATCGCACTCAGCAGTTGGTTTTATACTGAGCTTAACTAGAGAAAATTGTGAGTGAGTGAAAACCCTGTCTCCGAAATTATGCGGTTCTAACTTGTGTTCTCTTCATGTCAGGGTGCGACAAGGTTGATGTTTGCTAATTCAACCACTGAATTTGACTGGGAAAAATCATGGCGAGAATTAAAAAAGATCGGATAAATCCGGATAGAGGAACAAGGGCTGTATAGATCTGTTCTCCCAAGGAACCGTTTCAGCAATTGTTTTTCGTCCAATTGTTCTTCGTCAGCCATTTTTCATCAGCCATTGAAGTTACCCAACCTAACGTTATCCTCTAGCCCCTGCCTACACTCAGAACTATCTGTACTCAATCTGTACTGAATCCGTCATCCATTCTGTGGTCACCCTCTGTAGGCGACACACTTATAAGCGACTTATTAGGCTGCACACCTATCAATCGCAGGCTTACAGGCTACACATTTATAGGCTGCACATTTTACAGGTTATGCATTTGTCGATTGCACGCTTATAAATTGCACGTTTGTCCACTGACACCGACTGATTGACACGAATAATTTCTCTTCGTGCTTGCGCATCGGGATTTTGGCATTCATTGCATTTGACAGTTTGGACTTTACAGTTCGCACTTTCACTACCTGTTGGACTTTACAGTTTGTGTACTGCATTTCTGGAGTTCCCCCCGCTCAGTTTAGGCTAGACCCATGCTTTACCCCACACGCTCTGTCACCGCTCATCTCTATGGCAGCGATCGTCACTGCTTGAATCCCCTACCCACCCGGATTGAAACGCTTCATGAATTAGATATTGAGGTTTTAGAAGCCTTAGGAATTCGCGGCTTAGTCCTCGATTTCGATCGAGATTGGGACATGGCGATCGATCAACCTCTCTTACCCCCAGTAAAAAGCTGGTTACTGAAAGCCCAAGCCGCAGGACTACAAATGTTTGCTTTGGTCAATGAAGGGGATGCGGCCCAGCGTTGGAGTCAAAGTCTGAATGTACCGATCATCTACACGACCAATCGTGCATTGTTGTGGGTCTTCCGCGAAGCCGTGACTTGTATGAACTTGACCGCTAAACAGGTGGTCATTATTAGCGATCGACTGCCTTCGATTTGGTTAGATGCTTGGCTATCGGGTTGTGCTCCTGTGCAATTAGGATCAGCCAGTCAGCCAACTTCCCCCCAAGGGTGATTGCATTTCCAATCTCAGAAGCAGTCTATCTATCCCAAGCACCATTCCTTAGGAAGCACAATCCCCAGAAGGTATTCTAGCCATCTAGGCCACTCTGACATACTGGGCTACACTGAGGGCTAGATTATGGTTAATTACTCCTATAAATTCTCTGCTACACGTGTTTCTATTCTTTCTGGGGCTCTCGATCGGCCTGTTAGCACTCCTCCTCTATCGGGCAAGGCTTATGGCCAAGCTAGCTCAGTTAACTCGGGCTTACCAGTTAAGTGATGCCAGTCTCAACCTATCCCTCACCTCCCAGCTCACCCGAACGATGCAGCGCTATCATCACCGCTGCGATCGTCTGCGGCAAAATGTAGCCGACCTCCAACAAATCATTAATGCCCTGCCCATTGGTTATCTGCAAGTGGATGAGGAAAACCAACTCACGTGGTGTAATCCCCAAGCGTTAAAATTGCTGGAGATTGAACATTTCGATGGGGCCAGTCCGCGATTGTTGCTAGAACTTGTACGATCCTACGATTTAGATGCATTAGTCGATCGCGCCAGACATAAACAAAAAAGTTGTGTACGGGAATGGATATTTAATCCCGTCTCTGTAGACGTGGCTAACGTGCAAGTCAAGCGGAGTCGGCCTTTGCGGGGATATGCCTTTCCCCTTCAGGAAGATTGCGTGGCAGTGATTCTAGAAAATCGGGAAGAAGCGACTCTCTTAGCCCAGGAGCGCGATCGCTGGACATCAGATGTCGCCCATGAGCTACGCACCCCGTTAACCTCCATTCGCCTCGTAGCGGAAATGCTGCAATATCGGGTCGATGCTGACTCACGGCAATGGATCGATCGCTTGCTGAAGGAGGTGATTCGCCTCAGCACCCTGGTGCAAGAAATCCTAGACCTCAGCCAACTGGAAGCCAACAAAAATCGTCCCCTCAAGCTGAGCCAAGTTGATCTGCCCCAACTGATTCAATCGGCGTGGCTCAGTTTAGAACCCATTTCTCGCACCAAAGGCATTGAACTTCACTATCAAGGGCCAGAACGACTCATTGTCGAAGGAGATGAAAATCGCCTCCATCGCGTTTTGATTAATCTGCTGGACAACGGCATTAAATATACAATTCCCGATCGCCCAATTCGCATCGTAGTCAGTTTCCTCCAAGCTCCTGCGCCCGTACCGACCTGGGGCCCAGCTAATCCCAGCGCGATCGCCTGGGTACAAATCGATATTATTGACGGCGGGATGGGATTCCCGGAGATGGATCTCTCGGTCGTCTTTGAACGGTTTTACCGCGCCGATCCCTCGCGAACTCGTCAATCTGTAGGGCCACAGATCATTCATTCTGAACCCAGCACCACCGGCTCGTTCAAACCCCCTCTTCACCCAACGGCTAACCCATCATCTGACCCAACGGCTGAGCTAACCACCCATGGACATTCTCTTTCAGAAGCCAATTTTCCGAATCCAGTGATCCAACCTTTTCAACCCAGCAGTGGCAGTGGCCTCGGACTAGCGATCGTGCGGCAAATTGTGGAAATGCACCACGGCAACGTCACGGCCCAAAACCATCCCGATGGCGGTGCTTGGATTCAAATTAAACTGCCGCAAAAGCAGACTTAAACCTCGCCTTCACTCAAACTTCGCCTTCTATGCAAAACTCTCACCTGAACCCCTGTGGGAACGACTAGCCCAAACACCTAACACGTTAGTAAGGACGCATTTGCACAAAGGTGGTTAGCCCTAAACCCCGATCGTCAGTTTGCAGTTGTAAAATCCGGGCTGTCATGTGGGATTGCTCCAAACGTTGTAAATCTAAGCGTTGACTAATACCCTTGGCGATCGCATCGACAACCGCCTTGGGAGCAGGTTGACCATTGAGGGTCAGGGTCATTTGGGACAATTGGAGCGTTTTTCCAGCACTCACTTGAATGTTAGTTTCTGCCACAATTGCAAGGCGATCGGGGTAACCCTGCTCCGTCAGTTCCGTTTGCAACCGCACTCGACCATTGGGCAAGAAATCGACCTGCGGATTAACTAGGTCATAACGAGCCACTTGATCCGCTTCTTCCGGTTGCAAAAAGCGAAAGCTTAGATTTTTAATGCGCTCGGTCACCGCAGGCGATTGCAATGCCCGGTTCAGATCGGCTTCCGTCAAAAACAAATAGACGCCCGCTTGCAGGGGCTTGGCTAATTTCGTTTTCAGACCTTTGAGAGTAATTGGATCCGTTTCTATTTCCAAGGTGTCCAGGCGCAGGCCCTCAATCGGAAACAGCCCCCGGCCCGCAACCCGTACTTTATTCACTTTGCCCTGCAAAATCTGATGGTTCGGTGCATTATCAATCCGAACCTCTAATTGTTCTACCTGTTTAAACTGTTTACGGATCTGCTGCGCCGCCAAGCGATCGCCCACCACACCCACTGGAGACACCAAGCCTAACAGGATTGATAACACGATCGTAAAAGGTTCCATAGGGATTTATCTCCTCGTAGGGTTAGGCGGGACTCAGGACTTATCTCGAAATTACGCAGTCGAAACACGATCGGCAGGGGTGGGTTTGCCGAAATTGTTGGGTTCACCGAATTGCTATAGCATGAACAGCGAGCAAGCTTTGCAATTCAAATTCTGCATTCAAGTTATCCTATGACAATCAAAGTTGGCGATGCGATTCCCGAAGTGACCTTAAAGTCACAAACCGGGGAAACGGTTAATCTCAAAAGTTTCATCGGCCAGAAATGTGTGGTGCTCTACTTCTATCCCAAGGACGACACCCCCGGCTGCACCAAAGAATCCTGCGGATTTCGCGATAGTTATACCGCCTTCCAAGAGGCAGGGGCGGAGGTCATTGGCATCAGTGGGGATAGTGTCAGCTCCCACCAGCAATTTGCCAGCAAATACCAACTCCCCTTTACCCTACTCAGCGATGAAGGCAATAGCGTCCGCAAAGCCTTTGGGGTGCCCTCTACCCTGGGACTACTACCGGGACGAGTCACCTATGTCATCGATCGACAAGGTATTGTGCGACATATTTTTAATTCCCAACTCAACTTCCAAGGCCACATTGATGAATCGTTAACCATTGTTCAAGATTTGGCCAAAGCTTAAGCTGACAACCGCTCTTCCCCAAACAAATTGGATCGAACCTAACATGTCCAGGTTTGTTTGGGGGCGATCGATGCACAATATCTCGCAAATTGAGTGATAGGATTGTGCTGGCGTTAAGCTGAAGTGATCCCATGAGTTTGGGTCGAGTTCTAATTATCGAAGACGAAGAACTCATTCGTGAGACCGTCGCCCTGGCATTGACGGAAGAAGGCTATGAAGTGACGGTGGCGAGTGATGGCCGAACAGCCTTGGAAATTCTTCAGGCTTCAGCCCTGGTAGGTGCTGGAGGAAGTTCTGTTACCTATGGAAGTGCCAGTCAAACAGCCCCCCGTGAACAGCCGGATTTGATTATTCTGGATCTAATGCTGCCGAACATCAACGGATTAGATTTGTGTCGGCTCATTCGACGGCAGGGCAGTAGTGTGCCCATTCTGATGCTGAGTGCGAAGGGAACGGAAACCGATCGCGTTGTGGGCTTGGAGATTGGAGCCGACGACTACATGACCAAACCCTTTGGGATGCGGGAGTTAGTGGCTCGGTGTCGGGCGTTGCTCCGTCGGCAACAACAATTTCAACCCACAGTTCCCGATGACACCCTCGGTTTTCAAAGCATTGTCATGTATCCCCAGGAATGTCGGGTGATGGTTAAGGGCCAGGAGGTTAACTTATCTCCTAAGGAATTTAAATTATTGGAGTTGTTTATGCGCCATCCCAAACGGGTTTGGTCACGGGATCAACTCCTCGAACGGATTTGGGGCCATGATTTCATTGGTGATAGTAAAACCGTTGATGTTCACATTCGCTGGTTACGGGAAAAGCTAGAAAACGATCCTAGTAATCCAGAATATTTGGTGACTGTGCGCGGGTTTGGCTATCGTTTTGGTTAGTGGGTTTCTACTCGAAGTGATCCCCATGGGATCTCTATCTCCTTCGTCTAGCCCCATCCTATACCGCTCATTTTTCTGAAAATCTTGGCAGAAGGATGGGGCACTTTCAACTTTTCAATTCACTCTGTTCAATTCACTCTGTTCGATTCATTCATTGTTCAAGTCAAGTTCCCATCAAACGGCTTGTTTATGGAACAGAGCATCCTTCAGATCCGCAGGGGCAAAGACGCCGAATTCAGTCATGATGCCTGCAATGAAGCGAGCTGGTGTGACATCAAAGGCGGGGTTATAATATTCCACTCCTTGCGTACAAATCACCGTTTCACCAATTTGATAAATTTCGCTGGGATCTCGCTCTTCGATCGGAATGTCTTCTCCACTGGCAATTTTGAAATCGATCGTGGATAACGGGGCAGCCACGTAGAACGGTACATGATGGGCCTGGGCCACTAACGCCAAACTATAGGTGCCAATTTTGTTGGCGGCGTCGCCGTTGGCCGCGATGCGATCGGCCCCAACCACGACTGCATCAATCATCCCCCGCTGCATACAATGGGCCGCCATGCTATCCGTAATCACCGTAACGGGAATTCCTTCCTGCACGCATTCCCAAGCTGTCAACTTCGCCCCTTGCAACCGTGGCCGGGTTTCATCGGCATACAAGCGTTCCAATCGACCATCCCGCCACGCCGATCGCACAACGCCTAGGGCTGTGCCATAGCCAGCTGTAGCCAAAGCTCCTGCATTGCAGTGAGTTAGTAGGCGTAATTTCTGCGGGGTTGGGGGAAGCACCGCAAGGCCATGATCCCCGATCGCTTGGCAGGTAGCAAGATCTTCCTGATTGATAGCTTGGGCAGTTTCCACCAAAACTTGCCGCAAATGATCAACCGTGCCAAGGGTGTGTCGGGCGGTTTTCATCATGCGATCGATCGCCCAAAATAAGTTAACTGCCGTGGGACGTGTCGCTCGGAGTGTTTCAGCAATTTTTTCAAGGTCTTGCAAAAAGCGATCGCGATCCTGGGTTTGAATTTCCCGAGCGCCTAAGCAAATTCCAAAGGCCGCTGCCACGCCGATCGCTGGAGCACCCCGCACAATCATCGTTTTAATGGCTTGAGCCATGTCATCAGATCGGCTAATTTCAACAACGCTAAATTCGTTAGGAATGCGTGTCTGGTCAATCAGCATGACACGATCGCCATTCCAAAGGACGGGATAAACTGGGTGGGCCGCCATAGCAAACAAGCTCAATAGAAGGTCAGGGCAATTATCTTACACAATAGAAAGCCCGATCGAACGTTTGCTCACGCTCTTTGTAAACAAAAGAGTTCTCTATTCGCACGATCGCTCAGTAATCGCAGAAAGAGAGATTTCTTTTACAGTTTTTTACAAAGTAATATGCCCATGGTTTTTCGAGCCCATCACATCTTAATTTACGGAGCTGAGCTGTCAGCATTGCTAACACAAGCAAATATTTAGACTAAACAACTTCAACCCATCGGCAACTGCCGACTTCGGTTGTAACGGTAGCCTCATGGCCGGTCGAGAATTGCTCTTGGAGAATTGTTCCTTACAATGTCGTTCTTACAAAATGCTTCCGGGACTGAACCACTTTCCTGCTCAACTCGCCTATCAAATCCAAATTTGCGAACATTAAATTCGCTCCAAGTGTTGACTGCCTGCACCGCCAAAGGAGACTGATTCCAATCCACTTGCAGCAACGTATCAGAATATGTGCAGAATGTGTACCTTTCCATTGATGATAGAAATCGAACTGGATGATAGCCTATCTAAACCCACCACGATTCTCAGTTTAGTTCTGATTAATGAAAGTACTTTAGTGCAATCATTTTCGTACAATCTCATTCTCTAACGGAAGCAGCGTTAATTTTTGGTTAGAATTAGCATATCTGATCGATCGAGAGTTTATCTGAGAAGGCCCCATTTAACAAATAACTCTCCTATAACACTTAAATTACCCCTGATTAAGATTTTTAAGAAGATTAGGATTTTGGGGCACAACTTATCAATTCCGTGTCGAATGGGTGAAAATGTAATATTATTCAAGGGTTAATAGTAGGCAAAGGATTGGGTTCTACATTCTGTAGTTTTCAAATTTCAGGTTCTCTATTAATTTTGATTGATTGACATCAATATTTGCTCTATCTTGATTTCTCTCAAGTTTTGAGTTCGAATCGTATTCGAATCGTGTCGGATCAAGGGGAGAAAGATTGAGATCAACTATATTGCGAGGTTAGATGCGATTGAATGGTTAGAAAGAGAAAGAATACTGAGCCGCTAACTGGAGAAGCTTTGTTGAAGCGGGTACGGGAATTGGAAAATCTCAGCAAGGAGCAAAAAGCGCGGGAATGTGGCTATGTCACATTAACCAAAGCAGGCGCGGAACGGGTCAATTTAATGAAGTTCCAGAATGCCGTGATTGAGGCATCTGGAATTATCTTGGATAGCAAACAGGGGAACGCAGGACGCAGTGGCCGCAATGCCAGCTATCGCATCAGCGTTCAATCCAACGGCAATTTATTGATTGGTGCAGCTTATACGCGGCAAATGCAACTGAAACCAGGGGATGAGTTTGAAATTACCTTGGGTCGAAAGCATATCAAGTTGCACCAAGTGGATGCTGAAGACGAAGAGTAAGAATTGTTAGATGACTTTGATCCTGTGAATCGCCGAAATGGTGGATGGTGAGCAGTAGGCAGTACAGAGAGGGTAGGCAGTATAAAGAGGGCTATCCCCCCTACTACGTTGTTGAGCCAAGGTGCTCACCACCACTAAGTTAGACAACCATAAATTGAATGAAGGTCAATTAAATCGTGTTGTATAACTTTGTACCGCAGTTAAACTAGTAGTAGTTATCCATGGAAAATATTGATTGGTCGATCGCGTTACCCGTCGGACTTGCGATCGCGATTTTTTTGGGTGGTATGTTAATGATGTTTACCGGAATCTGGACTCAGCGAGGCCGGTAGTGACGGTAGCTGTTTGAGGCAAATTGCATTGAGGCAAATTGCATTGAGGCAAATTGCATTGAGGTCAATCGTTGAAGCATTATTGTTGGAACGCTATTGTTGAAGCACAACTGAATCAGCCCAAGAGGGATTTGATCAGCCAGTATGCTGCGATCCCAGTTGCTTAACCAAAAGCGCTGTCGAGCAGAATTGGGAACCAATTCTATCCATCACACTCAATGCATCAACCGATATTTAAAGTCGCTCAATTGATCCATTGAGTGTTGCTCGTCAAGCACTCGAATTGATCTGGATTTCCTCTTATCCCATCTAGTTTGAGATCCCTAGGTCATTCTGAGCCTGTGTTTTCTAAGTTTAAAATCATTGTCTAGCTGCTATTGTCCAGATGCCATTTTTATTGACGTTGCAACTGAGGGCAAGGAAAAGGCTGCAATCCATATCAGTGAAGTCTGAGAGGCACATCGAAAATTAATCGTCACTTTGAGTTAATTTTTTAGCTGAAATCTTGCTAATTGCTAGGTCGAATTTGAAGGAATCTACAAAAATTCTGGGTTTGCCCCCTCCTACGAGTAATCTGTGGCATGATGCAGAGAAAATTAATGCTGATTTAAAAGCCAGTCCATTGCTGGTGGCTGAGTTGTAAGTTTTAGGTGAATTACCTATGCCGCGCGTTCTGTGTCTGGGAGAAATCCTATTTGACTGCATCGCAGATCAACCAGGTCTGCCCCTTGACCAAGTGAAATCATGGACATCCTATCCCGGTGGTGCTCCAGCCAATGTTGCTTGCGCTTTAGTCAAGTTGGATACCCCTGCTGGATTTATTGGCTGTGTAGGACAGGATGAGGCGGGTCATCTTTTAGTTCAGCTTTTAGAAACGATCGGGGTCGATATCACCGCCATTCAGCGCCATGAAACTGCACCGACCCGATCGGTCATGGTGGTGCGATCACTGTCCGGCGATCGCCAATTCGCAGCCTTTCGGGACAACATCGACACCAGCGACTTTGCAGACACTCAGTTAAATGCTACGGACATTCCTTTAGACTGGCTCACGACCGCTGACTATTTAGTCACTGGCACCCTTGGCCTTGCGGAACCCCACAGTGCAGCGGCGATCGTCCATGCCGTAGAAGCCATGCAACGCGCTAACCGCAAAGTTTTCGTCGATGTTAATTGGCGGCCTGTGTTCTGGAAGGATGGCAGTTTTGCCCCCGCCTTGATTGTGGACTTGCTCGATCGGGCGGATTACCTTAAGCTCACCGACGACGAAGCAGACTGGTTATTTCAAACCCAGGATTTACAGACGATCGCCGATCGGTTTCCCAAACTGCAAGCTGTTCTCATGACCGCCGGGGAAAAGGGCTGCACCTACTGGATTCGCGGCCATCAAGGCCATATTCCTGCCTTTACGATCGACGTTATCGACACCACTGGCGCAGGAGACAGCTTTACCGCAGGATTTTTGCATCAGCTTTGTCAACTAGGTGATGCTGTTTTGGATAATGCAGAGATGGCTCACCATATGGTCGTCTATGCCTCTGCGGTCGGAGCCTTAACCACCACCCGTGCGGGAGCGATCGCGGCCCAACCCACTGCCGCAGAAGTAGATGCCTTTTTACACCTTATGGAACGCATGAACAGCAATGGCACAGGAGATTGAACGGAAATTTCTGACCTGCAATGATCGCTGGCGCGGACTTGCGGAAGGCGTTCTCTATCGCCAAGGTTACTTGCGCAGTGAACGAGGTCATGTCGTGCGGGTTCATACGATGGGAACCCCCGTCCGCACTAGTGGCTTTATTACGATCACATCCACTCCCGCAGCATTACCGGAATCGGGTTATGAATTTTCCATCCCGATTCAAGATGCGATCGCAATGTTAGACAACCTCTGCATCGATTCACGCATGTGGGAGCAGGCGGGAATCACCTATCGGGAGGGCTTTTTGAGCACAGAAGCCGATCACACAATTCGGTTTCGCATTGCAGGCAGTCGGGGCTTCCTAACAATCAAAACTAAAACGGTGGGCCTCTCCCGCACGGAGTTTGAATTTGAAATTCCCTGCGATCGGGCTAAGGAATTGCTAGATCAGGTGTGTGAACAACCGCAAATCGAAAAAATTCGCTACAGGATTCCCCAAGGCGATGTGATCTGGGAGGTAGATGAATTTCTAGCGGGCAACCAAGGATTAATTTTGGCAGAAGTGGAGTTGCAGGATGAAGCCCAGCAGGTGGTTCTGCCGGATTGGATTGGGACGGAAGTATCGGGCGATCGACGTTATTACAATTCTTACCTGGTTAAGAATCCTTTTACCCAATGGTAACGGGGGCGCGTAAAAATCACTGTAACAAGCCAGCCTGTAAGGTCTCTCTTATCCGCCCCCTCCCAAGCAATCCGATCCTAGCTCGCTTGCCACGCGATATAGGGGAGGCGATCGGCCACTTGGCGGGTGTTTTCTGCTTGGGCAACCAGTTGTCCGGTGGCATCCCATTGGCCCGTAACAAACATTTGCCGTGGCCCTTCGTTCATCGCGATCGGTGCAACAAAATCCCCACAGGTGACTTGCATCCCCTCTAAGTCCACTGTTAATGCACTTTGGGGATCGGCTTGCAATTGCGCTTGCAAGGTTTTGGCTACCTCTGTTGTCACCATCACACAGGGCACCCCCAGCGCGATGCAGTTACCAAAGAAAATCTCCGCAAAGCTTTCGCCAACGATCGCCTGAATGCCCCACTTGGCAATGGCTTGCGGCGCATGTTCCCGTGATGATCCACACCCAAAGTTGCCATTCACAACTAGAATATTTGCGCCTTGATACTGGGGTAAATCAAAAGGATGCTCGCCGTTCAGTTGTGCCCGATCGTCTGCGAAGGCATGTTCTCCTAAACCATCAAAGGTGACACACTTGAGAAACCGAGCCGGAATAATGCGATCGGTGTCTACATCATTGCCGACCAATGGCACACCGCGCCCTGTAACCGACTTCACTTCGCTGACCATGGCACCTTCTCCGCAAATGTCCTCTAAACTCTCACTCTGAACTCTCAGAAGTTCTAGTATATCGGCTCACGGGACGACCTAAAATGCAGATTGAGCCAAACTGAGAACAACCCCAAAATTTGGTAGAGTGAAGGGCGTTTGCTGGGGGGAATCGATCGGTCATGGCCGCTGTCGTACTGGGATCTATCGCGCTGGGATCTACTGCACTGGGATCGGGCTTGTTGTTGGGCTTACAAGGGATTTTGTTGATTCTGATTTTAGGATCGATTGTTTTTTACCTGGCTTGTATGGTCTTCACCTGGGATTTCTTTCGCAAAGCTCCCATCAATGCGCATCAAACCAGAAATCACCCGGTAAACAATCACCCGCTAGATAATCACCCGGTAGACTCCGCTAATCACCCAGTGGCTAACCTAGTGGCTAACCCAGTAGCCAACCAAGTTTCTATTTTGGTTCCCATTTGTGGCTTAGATGCGGGTGCTTGGGAGAATTGGACTTCCCTTTGCCATCAACAATGCGATCGCTACGAAATTCTGTTTGGCGTGGTCGATCCCAACGATCCGGCAGTCCCCCTACTTTACGAGTTACAAAAAACCTACCCCGATCGCGTGCGCATCTTCCCAGGACTGACACCGCGCGGCGCTAATCACAAGGACAGCACCCTCAGCTATCTACTCGAACAAGCCCAATACGATTGGCTCATCTTGGCAGACAGCGACATTCGGGTGGCACCAGACTATATCCAAACGGTGGTCTCGCCCCTCTTAAACGGTCAAGTTGGAATGATTACCTGCGCCTTTATCGCCCGATCGCCCAAACATTTAGGAGCCGCGATCGCGTCCCTGGGTCGTTGCTGTGACTTCATTCCCAGTGCCCTGATTGCCCGTGCCATGGACGGGGGACTACGGTTCGCGATCGGCATGACTATGGCATTGCATCGATCGACCCTGGAAGCAGCAGGGGGCTTACACCTGAACCGAATTGGCTCCGACTATAACTTAGGTAAGCGAGTGGCAGCCGCAGGCTATCGGGTAGAACTGTCCCACCTGATTATGGAATCTGATACAGGCCGCGAACGTTTGCGAGATGTCTATCAACGAGAATTGCGGTGGTCACGGACAATTCGCTTTAATCGCGGTAGCATTTATTACACAATCGCCTTTTGTTACGGAACCATTTATTGCCTCCCTCTACTCCTCTTGCAGGGATACCACTATTGGGTGATAATAGTGAGCATCACTACACTCACTTTGCGGTATGGACAAGCTGCGATCGCAGTTTTATCCATGGGCGCTCCCAAGTTATTAAGCTGGCTTTGGGTACTTCCTTTACGGGATCTCCTAAGCTTTATTGTTTGGTTCGTCGGCTGTTTTGGTCGGCAGGTTTTTTGGCGAGGTCGTAAATTACAGATTCAGGAGGATGGCTTAATTCACGAAATCTAAACCCTTTGCAACCAATTTTTACAGGAAAGCATTTCGGTCAAAGTTCTTTGTTCTTTGTGATACCCACACAATATAAAAACAATGTTAAGCTAAAAAATTAAATATATCTTTATATCTATTCAGCAATTTTTAGTCATCTGTACTGCAATCTAGATTTCTAGCTTATAGGATTGACCCAAGAATAGGGTTGCAGCCATTTGGATTTTTCAAAATAGCCAGTCTGCACAGGACATATCTCATTATGAGAATTTGCTGTTATCCACTCACACTTCGCCCAGATGGATGTTGCAGGCCATTCTGCAATCGTAAGTAAATTAATTGAGAGTCTCTATGGGGTTGAACCCCTCAGATAGATTGCGCTCATCTCCCTATACAATCCAACCTAAAGCATGGAGGCTTTGCCCATGACAGCATTCTTGTCGATGCCTCGCAGTGTTTATGTGCAGCAGGGAAATTTGCTAGATGCCTTACTTTTTCTTTCTAGAACACTTGCTCGGATGAAAATTCATCATGTTGTCACAGGAGGCGCTGCCCTCGCCCTCTATGGCTATAGTCAACGGATACAAATGATCGATTTATTGGTCACATCTAGAGGGTTAGAGCGTATTCAGGAGATTTTACTCAACCAGCGACTGACCTTAGTAGACGCTGATTCCAACCTATTTTGGGACATTCGCACTGGATATAGCATAAAGCTACATCTTGCTGAGGAGTTCTCCAATTATCCACACCTATCTCTAGACGAAATGGGTGTGGTGACTTTAGACGAAATTCCAACCTTACCCCTAGAACTGCTACTTAAGCAACGCGTTAAACCTAAAGTTTGCAGTCCCACTGCCGCTTAAAATCACATAGCCTCAAGGTATTCAATGCACTTGATCAATGTGATTGGATCAAGCTAATTTAATCAATATCGATGATGTGACAATCAAAAAGACCTTCTACCTCTAAAGTGATCATATCAGAATCCACAAGTTATGGAATAACTTTTTTCGATCGACTATTTAAGCTAATCAAGCCCCAATTTAGCGCAAGTTAAGTAGTCAGGTGGTAACCTTAGTTGGCAAGCTTAATTGCTAATGCCCAACTGCCAGACGATTAAATGCTTGCAACAAATGATGGGGGCGTCTCACTGTCATAAGATAGCCAGCATAGATGAGCAGTGCAGAAAAAATCACGATCGGCAGGCAAAAGGGCAAATAAAAGGCATGGCGACGATCGCGCTTCACCATTTTGCTGACTCGATCGCGGAAAATCGACAACTTCCCCCGATCGCTAATAGTTGGATCATCGGATCGCTTCAGCGTAGCAGTCTGGGGAGATCGGGAGGCAGGCGGCATCTCTGCTAGCAATCGCTTTTGCCAATACAAATCATGGCCAATTAACAAGAAGCGCCAAAAGAAATGATTCCAACCATTGGGGGGGGCATGGAGCGATCGGGCTTGGGGATGCCGCCAAATCCTATGGCCCGCAGCTAATAAGTTCTGGGCATGGAGCACACAATTGCCGCGATAGAGTGGCAGGTTAGTGGGAATGGGATGGTCTAAGAGAAACGATCGACGAAACGCCACATTATTTAAAAAGTATTGGGAGGTGGGTTGTAATTCCGTTTCTCCTGAATACTGGGGAAAGATGTATGTGAGTGCCATGGCCGTCCCATAAAGGCCAACGCCATCGGTGGTAGTTTCCCCTGCAACAACTTGCACCTCAGGATTGCGGAAACTATTCAGTAATGTGCGTAACCAATCGCGATCGTACACACAATCGGAGTCGTAGTAGATAACGATCTCGCCCGTCGCCCACTCTGCGCCTAACATTTTGGCTGCATAGTATTCCGTATTCGGAGGCGCAGATTTCACCAGTAACCAAGGATATTGCTGTTGCAAATGAGCTAGCAATTCCACCGGCGTATCTCCACTGTCGATCAGCAAAACCTCGTTGGCCAAGCTAGGGGAGGGTTCCTGGGCTGCTAGAGACGCCAAGGACTTCATTAAGCCGTGAGGATCAGCCGTTTCCAAATTCTCTGTTTCCAAAATCATTGAAAAGGTGGGCCATACCTCAGCAGGTGTACTGCCATTGATTATCCCGCCATTCATTACCAAGCTCGCCTCCACCTACACGTTCACACCTGTAACCACAGAAGTAGTTTCCCACAAAATTCTCATCGGCAGATAATCTATTCATCACCTTTTAATTATATAACCAATTGAGAATTAGAAAAGAATCCTAGCTGATTCACTATCTTTAGACTAATTAATTAACCATTGACGGAGGAAAACTAAACCTGCAACCCCAACCATGAGGCTCAGTAGACCTGTGCCACCCGGTACAAACTGCGGGGCAGGAGCCGGATTCATCGATCGGTGGATCAATCGATGTTTCCAAGCCATCACTGCGGGCAAGATTCCTCCCAAAACAGAAATGCTAAAAGTTCCGGTATATTCCAACGCTGTGAGGAAAATATTAGGATT
The DNA here is from genome assembly GCA_002148405.1 of Alkalinema sp. CACIAM 70d. Taxonomy (GTDB): domain Bacteria; phylum Cyanobacteriota; class Cyanobacteriia; order Leptolyngbyales; family Leptolyngbyaceae; genus Alkalinema. The sequence continues at coordinate 34,828 of MUGG01000112.1, forward strand.
CAAAGTCGAAATCCCTAACGAGGGTAATAGCACTAACGAGTATAGAGAAAGCCGCCTTGCAGAGTCATTAGTTCTAACCTGAAAAGCATCCTGGAAGAAATCAATCAAGCCATAGACGAAGCCAATAAAGGAAGTCACGATCGCAAATTCGGAAAATATCGAAACAATAACACCGATGGCACTACCTGCCTCACCTTCTCGCAACAGTTTTAAGGGGTCAAATCCACTCTGGATTGATTGCATATTGGCTCGGATTTCTGGTGAAATGCTACAGAGAATCACCGCATTCCAGAGCAGAAACATCAGCAGTGGAATGCCTGAACCTAACACGATCGCCCGTTTGATTTTCTGGGCGTCGCCTTCAAGTTGGGTGGTGATGACAGGAATAACATTGTGAAAAAACAATGCAACCAACATTACAGAAATTGCGGGGGGCAAGGCTGTCCAATCTTGGAATACCACTTGTTCAATCTGCACTTGCCCGATCGCCAGGATTAATAATCCCAAAAACGACAGCACCACGATCGCCACTAAGCCATTGTTCACTCGTTCAACTAACTGCGATCGTCCCCAGAAAAGAATGCCTCCAAAGATACCTGTAAAAAGAACCGTTCCGACCCACTGGCTTGACGATAAGGTTATCATCAGATTTGCGATCGCAGTGCTGGGCATAAACGGGCTCAATTTAGCGATCGCGGATAATAGGATTTCACCCCCCTGCGCCATGTAGGCCACTAACAGCGCATAGTGCAGAAATAAATAGGCTCCTCCCGCAATCCTGGCACCCACTTTTCCCAAAGTCTGTTCAATCATCGATAAAAAGCCCAGCGTCGGTACTCCAGATTGGTACATCATCTGCAAGTTGACTTCTGCAATCAACAATCCTGAAATGACAGCATATAACCAAGCCAGCAAGAGCGCGATCGTGGAAGGAATGACCCCAGCAGGCAACGTCACTGCTGGTAAAGCCAACACCCCCGCCCCGATCGTGGTTCCTGCAACCAAGGCCGTTGCGCCCAATACACTTCCCGGTTGATGACGCAATTGCCCTGCGGTTAACGCTAAATTTGAAAATAAACGGGTTGGAGACATTACAGTTGGAGACTTACAGTTGGAGACGTTGCAGTTGGAGACGTTACCATTAACCAAACAGTACAGGATAATCGCTAGCAGATTATAGATTATCCTGCGGTTCAATCAATTCTGTGGTTTGATTTTATCGAGATTTGATTTTATCGAGATTCGTCCGCGATCGAGCAGATTGCCACACAACCCAGCATCCAACTACGAGCGCTTCCGAAACGTAACTTCCCAAACGTAGCCCTAAAACGTGATTCTCCAACGCGAGTGTCCTGCAGACGAGTTACCCCTTCCATAGAATTCTGGTTTCCTAAGATTGAACCTCTTGTTCTCTAACTGATTTATCGGCATGATTAAAAGAGAGGCTCAAGACATAGATGAAGAATTCGGGGATGATTCAAATCTGGATGGAGAGGGTAACGAGATGGAAAGATTTTATCTAGATGATTGGTTTAACGGGGACGGGGACGATGATGAGGATGATAAAAATGAATTAGCTTTTGAGCAACAAATTCGTCAACACAACTTTGAGAGAACCATCAGTCAATTTGCACCCTTTTCAGAAACTGCGATCGCCCAACTCAAAGCCCAAACTATTGACGAAAACCAGCCTGGTTCGATCATTCAAGACTTCCAAACTCTCATTGACGAGATCGGGCAAGAAATTTCTGTCAGTGCTACTCAGAAACAACTTCCCCTCACATTTTTGGCAGAGCTCAACGATCGTTTAACAAGTCCATTGCGATTGGATTTAGCTCGACCTCAGCAAAAATCCTATCCCAACATTCAAGGACTTTACCTGTTGCTGAGGGCCACCGGACTTACTCATGTGATTAAACAAGGCAATAAATTTGCCTTACAGATCAATTCCAAAGTGCTGGAATCCTGGCAAACGTTAAATTTCACGGAAAAGTACTGCACACTGCTAGAAGCTTGGCTTGTCCGTAGCCATGAAGCCATGCTCGATCCCAAGGCACGATCGCCCCTGAATGAAGGAGCTAAGGTCTTTCAGCACTGGCCTCACCTCAGTCAGATCAATGCCATAACACCGAAAAGAACTGCGAAAGAACAAGAATCCTTAGCAGAATCCATTCTGTTGAAATACCACTTAGGGCTGCACAATGTGTACCTAATGCAAATGTTTGGCTTCGTGACCCTCATTTCCGGAGCACCTGCTAAAGGAAAAGGTTGGAACTTGCAGCAGGTTGAACAACAACCCTGGGGCCATGGTATTGTGCAACTTTATAGCCAAGCCATGCTAGAGCAAGATTTTATCTGGCAGTTTGAGCGGGATCCCTACACGCCCATCGGTGAGCTTCAGCCCACCTTTCAACCCTATCTGCCCCAATGGCAAAAGACCTTGTGGGTGGATAAACTTGAACAGACTGAGGGCGTTTATGTATTTCAAGTATCCCTTAATAAAGCGTGGCGCAAATTAGCGATCGACAGTCGCCTTCCCTTAAATCAACTAGGCTTGGCGATTCTGGATGCCTTCGACTTTGATGATCCGATGCATCTAGACATGTTTGAATACGTGACTCCCTACGGCACTACTCAACAGATCCATCATCCCCAGGCCGAGGGGCGTCCCAAAACCACCAAGGTGACGATTAACGAACTGCCCTTACGGGTAGGTCAATCAATGAAATATATTTTTGATTTTGGTGACTGGTGGGAGTTTCAGCTTTTGCTGGAAGAGATCGAGCCTCCGATCTAGAAACCGGGCTATATCGAAATTCGAGAACGCAAGGGGAAAGCCCCACAGCAGTACCCGGACTACGATGAAACTTGGTGAGCCATTGTCCAGGGGGATGCCACAGGGCTTGATGGAAAGTTAATTGACGAGTGATCTTGCAAATTATTGAATTGCTTTCATCAAGAATTCAGCAATTTGAATCAATTCCCCTTTATTAAACTGATCCAGCAAGGCACGGGCTGCTCCCTTTGGATCGGCAGGAATTGAGATTTGGCGCTGGCGCACCCCAGCCGCTGCTGCGCCAGCACCATTGGATGCACCATTACCAGAGACACCATTGCTGCTGACGTTTGGAGCCACCGTGGCTGGAGCCGGAGCTAGCGTGGTTGCAGGGGCTGGTGCAGCTTTTACCGCAGGAGCAGCAGCTTGTCCTGCCCCAACAAATTTTTGTAAGGCGTGGCTGGGCAAAATTTCGCTAGCTCGCCCAGTTAGCAATAGGTCGCTGGCTTGCTTCAGTTCCTTGATGATAAGAGGAGCTAAGTGAGCAAAACTAGCATTGGGATTGGCGATCGCCCGTTGTGCCGTCTGCACTGTTAACACCCAAGGCTGCGAAGTCTTATCTAACTGCGCTAACTTCACACAGAGGGTCATTAACTGTTGCCGCCCCTTGGGGGTATCTCCTTGTTTAAAGAGTTGCAGCATCAGTTTAAGAATATTATTCACCTGAGCCACAGCATTGGCTGGCAAGGTGCTAGCCGGGGCAGAAGCTGCTTCCGATTGGATCAACCCATTGAGATGCTTACCCAGCGCTGCAAAGGCAGGCGCGGAATCCCGCAATGCCCGATCAGCATCTTCGGGACGTAAACCAAAGGGACTTTGCAACGCTTCTATCAATGCTTTTAATGCATCAAACCCTTTGAGAAAATGGTCTTCGAGTTTACGATCAATTTTGACCGGATTTTCTTTGAGGATTTTGAAATAATCTTCTAGGTGGTGAGAAATTTTTTGAATACTGTCAAAACCCAGCATGGCCGCGCCACCTTTTACTGAGTGCGCCGCCCGAAACAGCTGGTTCATTTCTTCAGCATCAGCCATTGTCGCTTGAAGGTTGAGCAACCCCTGTTCGATCGTGTCGAGGTGCTCTTTGGCTTCTTCGATAAAATATCCTAAAATTTGCTGCTGTTTGGTTGATTGCACCACAGCTTGGCTCCCAAGTTTATCAGTAGACGGTGACGACGTTAGAACCCCAAGGTATCCCAGAAATTTAGAAACCGCTGTGACTTCAAACCGTCAGATAACAATTGGAAGCCCAGCACGAGATAACTTTGGGAGGATGAACCTTCCTAAAATGATTATTCCCAGGGCCTTGAGGAACTCACGATATGCGCAGGATTTTCAGCCAGTTGACTGAAACAAATCCGCAGCATCCTATCACACGGGGAGAGCTAAGTGATCGGGCTGTCCCAATCACCTGTTTCGAGCATTGCGCCAGACTCAAAATATTTTATCAAAGGAATATTTGTCGCCTCAATTCAAATCGTGGGGTGCTTCCATCAGGCTGCAATGATTGAAGGCATCAAAAGTTACCTAATAAGCAACCAATTTCAACGGAGACGATCGCCCAAGTTACCAGACTCTCGATGACTGCTGGTCGATCGTAGCCCATCGCACCAGTCCAATCCCTGCAAATCTAGGCCGCACTAGAGAAGCTTTTCTATCAAAATCTCATCGATCGTGCTGCTCTACAAAACGCCGATCGATGAGTCTTGAAATCAGCTGAACCCCGTCAGCTACCAATGAAAATTCGGGTCTGGGTTGGGCGACTTGGGCAACTTCTCGCAAATGAAGGCAATCAGTTGCATATCTACCACGGCTTCCACGATCGGGGGAGTAGGCGTTGGAGGCGTTGGGGTGGGTGGCGGGGTATCTGTCGGCGGTACAAAAATGGGAGGTCGAGGCCAAATCGGTCGTTTGATGAACTCCCCTGGGCGTCTAGCCAAATCTTCATTGGCCATATCGCCTAATTGTTTGAGCAACTCGCCTTTGTTTACCTGTGCCGTCAGATCCGATCGCACTTGCACGGATTCCACCTGTTTAAACAGGCGTGCATCCATCGCCTGAAACTTTTGCGTACTGGCTGCTGGAGCCTCCATCCGCACGGCACGAATTCCACCCAAATCCATCCGCTTCAGCACACCAGGATTCACTGCGACATCCGCCCGATCGAGTTTCGGTTGTACAACTGGCTGGGCTGCGGGTGGTGCGGCTTGCTCCGCCTTGGGTTGAATAGTTGTACTGGTTGCACTGTCTGTCAGGACGGTGGAAATGCCCTTCTTCGCCGCCACGACATCAATTTCCGCCGAACTAATTTTGAGGTCCCGTTTGACGGCAACAACCTGCTGCACCAGTTGTGGATCGGCAGATTTGAGCGAGATTGCACCCGCTTCTAGGCTGCGAATCGCTTTAGGGTTAACGGTTTTGGGAACGGGTTTCAGCGGCAACGGGCCTAGTAGACGTAATTTTCCCGATTGCAAATCGCTGATGACCTGGGCATTTTTTTCAGAATCTGGTTTCAGCTCGATCGTCAGATTGCGGGCAAAAATCATGGACGTGGTATAGGCTGCAAGCTGTCCCTGGGGCGGATTTTGGCCATCGGAGAGCACCGGACGCCCATCCGTCCATTTCCAAAATGGGCTGGTAAACAGGCTAGGATCTAACCACGATCGTAGAATCGGGATGCGGGTCAGTTCCACCGAAAGTTTTGTAATTTCCAGATCAACGGCTTGGGCGGTGCTGCTGGCCTGATTCGCCACACTACGAATGCCCTCTGGAGCTTTGCTACTCAAGGCGGCAATTTCGTTAGCATCCAGCGTTAGTTTTGTCCAAGTATTTTGCCGATCGGGTCGGAAAAAGTCTTCGGGATAGAAGGCCGTTAGATAGAAATCTTGATTTTCTAAATCCGTTTTGGAGGACTGTTGAAATTTTTGTTGCCATTCATCCCAAGCGACTTGGGGCCGACGCCGCATCAACCGCGAGACATCCCGCAGCGCCTCTTCAATGTCTAATTTAAAGCCTTTAATCGTCCACTCATTCAACGCCCGATCAACCTTGGCTTTATAAAGCGGTTCTTCCACCGTTTGCCAAGTTTGCTTAACTGCTGGATCGGTGGAATGATCCGCCGTTAACTTATGTTCTAGATATTCCGTTTGGGCCGTAATGTGGGCCTGTTGATAGGTGGAATAGGTATCAAATTTCGGAGAATCCAGTAACGCCCGAGCTTGTTGATACTCCGCTGCTTCCGCTGGAGTCCACACTTCATCCACCACCGTCGCCTGGGTCAGGACTTGATTGTAAACACTCCAGAGCGATCGTTGATCCGATGTCCAGACTGGATTGACCGACGGAATGAGATTCACTAAGCGGGCAAAATTTGCCGCTAACTCCTGCTGCTCCTGGGAAGTGAGTTTAGCAGCTTCTTCCGGAATTGCAAAACTTAAATCACGATTCGAGAGTGGAATTGCAGGAAACTGAAATGATAGAAAACTATTATTACTCGTTGAACTGCCAGCGGCATTGGCTTTGCCATAGAGCAACTCTAGTTTGGTTAATAGCGCAGCCACAACGTTACTGGTAACTGAACTGGTGGCAGAAGCCATTGCTGAATTGACCATAAAAACCTCTACAGTCCCTTTGTATGGGGCAAACACGATCGATGAATGAAAGACACACAGGAAAATACAAATTCAATTCTCAGAATCTTTAAAAGAGAAAACCCCAGTCATGGACAAGATCACTGGGGTGCATCACTAGGGAAAAAGCGGACAGTTAGCGATCGAGACCACAAAATATTCGCTAAAGACCTTAGTTAAACTCTGCATCCTTCAATTCTGGTAGAGGATTGGGAGCTTGAGGAATGAGATGGTTTACAAAACCGATAATTTGCATTCCTGGAACTTTGAGCGTGGCACCTTTGGCATCACTGTTGTAATCGTGACCTTTGCTACCGTGGGAGTAGCCGCCGCTAAGCCGAAACGGGCCCCAACCTACGCTGGCACTACCGCCCACTTGCTTGCTAAATTCGCGATAGGCTGAGACAAATTCCGCAGATTCGATCGAAATATTGCGGGCGAACAGAATGGTTGTGGGATAGCCAACCAGGTTGCCGTTGGGAGGAGATTGACCATCGGAGGGCATATCGGCATAGGTCCAGCCTTCTCCTTTGCGCAGCGTCCAACCACGATTCATAAAGAACTCGGGATAGAACCAAGGCCGCGAAATCACCACCTGGGCCAGTTCAAAACTGAGTTTAAAGCTAGACACCCCAAAATTGCTGGAATATTTTTGCGAGGAACCACTGGCTCCACCACCCACACTGAACAGACCAAAGTTAACCCCTGCGCCTGCATTCCAAGACGATGTGGACGATCGGGAGGAACTGTTGACTGCCGAATGGTTGACAGAATAATTTGTCCAACCGTTGCTAGCTGCGAAGTTACCGGGAATCAGCGTTGTGTATTTAAAGGTTTGCCCTGCACCCAAGCCATTTTGATCCGCATCTTCATAGAATTCCTGTAACCGTTGCTTCCACAGCAGCAGATCCCGTTGTGTAACTTGGTTGATGTAAGCATTCATCTGATCAACTTCGTTACGATAGCCACTAGAAACCCAGGCATCCATGGCTGCTTTGACTCTGAGGCGATAGAGTTGAGCGTTATTCGTCCAATCAGCAACGGCCTGTTTGCCTTCTGGCCCCATAGCGCTTTGGGCGGCAATCCGTTTTGCATTGTATTCCGTGGCCGCAGCAATGTACTCGACCATCTTGGTATCGTAGGCTTTTTTGACGGGGCCATCTTCCGTCACTTCCTTTTCTTCGTCAGTGATGATATCTTTCACCACTTTCTTAGTCCGCAGCAAATTACGGAATTTTTCTAGCTTGGCTTTTTCTTTATCACTTAACTCATAGGAAACAACTTTTGCGAAGCGTAGGATTTCACCATAAAGATGGCTAAGACGGGCTTCTGAGGTACTAAAAATGGTTTGTTGCTGGTCGTTATTATAGGTTCGGCGCGGATCGGGAATAAAGTCAATTAAATTGGCTAGATTAAAGGCCTGTTGCACCAGCAATTTATCTTCTTCCGCATCCTTGCCGCCACCCAAACCCTTCGCACAGAAGAGAAAATCCTCTGGCATAAAAGGAATACCGGGTTCACACCAAGAAATAAACGTATCTTTAGACGGTGGAACGGTTTGATCGCCACCGGTTGTAATTTGGTGCAGTTGGCTGAGAAAAACTTTGCCGAGATCATTCAATGTGTATGCCATGAGGAACTCCTTAGCAGAGAACTGATGTGTAGTGGTGTAGCGATACATCAATTCTGTCTGTGGAAAAGGCAAACTGACGGTACCCTGGAGGGTAATCTTTCGATCGAACAATCCCACCTACTGACTAGAGCAGTAAATAGCAAACATCGTCATGTAGCCATGGGTAGCCATGATCGAAGTTGGTATTCTGTGAGAGTATCTTTTACAATGCGATTATTGAGTGTTGGGTTGAGCTTATGACGGCAACGTTGCTTGCGCCACCGACTGAGTTGATTCATCTGTCAGGCATTAGTTGGCAGACCTACGAAACGCTGCTGGAAGAACTGAGCAATCGTCGCCTCCGCCTCACCTATAACCGTGGCAATCTAGAAATCATGGCTCCTTCTCCAGAACATGAATTAAGTAAAGAAGTTCTCGGTCGCTTTGTGGAAACCTTGGCTGAGGAATTAGAGGTACAAATTTATCCGCTTGGCTCCACCACGTTTAAGCGACCTGAACTAAGCGGTGCAGAACCAGACAAATGCTTCTATATCCGCAATATCAACGCAGTCCGAGGTAAACGGCGGCTCGATCTGACGCAAGATCCTGCCCCTGATCTGATGATTGAAATTGATGTTACGAGTGGTTCTAATAGTCGCCTCCAGGTCTATGCCGATTTGGGTGTAGCAGAAATCTGGATTTATAATGGATTAGTTTTGGTAGTTAAACAATTGCAAGATAACGCCTACATCACTTCCCCAACTAGTCAGTTTTTTCCCAACGTACCGATCGCAGAGATTGCCCAGTTCCTGCAACAAGCTGAGACAATGGATTATCTAGAGTTAGTGAAAGCCTTTCGGAGTTGGGTAAGACATCAGATTGGGAAATGAGAGGAGCAATCCCGCTTAACCCAAGATTAAGCAGGAGAAGGGACGATCGCGGTGTTTTCTGAATAAGATGCAGCCTTTCGAGTATGCGATCGTAAAAACTGCATCGATTAATACTCCAGCAAGTTTATTAAAAATCAAGTCAGAGTGTACCCAGTTGTGACCAAGTAGTCCAGATAAAAATTACCAAAGGAACAACAGTTAAAACACCTTGGATAACGTTACCCACAACAGAACCGACAACAATTCCCACCCCTGCCTTCAAAGACTGCTTCCAATCCTTACAGTAAATAAATTCTCCAATTACTGCACCAATTAGCGGCCAAATCAACAAGCCTAAAATCCCCACAACAGGCAACGGAATAACACCGATCAAGCCGACAATCATGCCCACTACAGCTCCAATTTGGCCCCACTTGCTGGCTCCAGCCTGTTTAGCTCCAAGATAGCCCGCGAGCAGATCGACGCCAAAGCAAAAGACCAGAATGACGATCGCCGCCACCAAGGCCCACAAAACCTGCTGAAAACTTGTGACAATGCCCCAAATAATAATGGCCGCAAGGACGATCGAGGGCCCCGGTATCCCCGGAATTAAAGCACCGACAACCCCCACAGCCATGACTGCAACTAAAACCCAATACAAAATCAGCATAGGAATTCCCAAAACCAACAATCCATGTCGCTGAACTAGTTGCAATTAACTGTTGCAGCGATTTGACCCAACCCACATCATGCCTCTAGCTTAAGGTGATTTGGGCAAGGATTTCACGTTCTCTGCAATACGGAAAACCACCGCGAGATTATCTTGATAAACGATCTGAAACAGTTGGGGATTTTTTGCGATTTCCAAGATTCCCGGTGGCACCCGACGACTAAAGGGATCGAGACTAATGGCTAAGTATTGTGGCTGCTCCCGTTGAATGACCGTCAAGCCCTCAGCCAACGTCCAATTGTCCGATCCCAAACTGGAAGCGACCATTTGGTTACGGTAGGGGAAGCCATAGAGTCCATAGGGCCGCAAGCCGACGGAGTAAATTTTGGCCTGATCTAAATTCTGTTGCACCCACTGGTACACTCCACTAGGTTTTGGCCCAAAGGGAAAGACAATCCCATCGTGTCCCGGTAAGCCTGAAGGCAATCGATAGGTGCTGACTTGCAGAACTAAGAGCAATAATGCCGCTGCCCCGACACCACTCAACCAAGGTAGAGTTTGCGATCGCAAAGGTGTGAGTGATGCATGATCCAGTGGCCAGGGTTCTTGCTCCGATTCAAGCTCAGATTCTTCAACCGCTATCCCACCATTCTCTTGGAGCGATCGCGGTTGATTCCCGGTCGCAGTCATCACCCCAATCACCTGTCCCGCTAACCAGAGGGCGAGGATCAGCGTTAACGGAAAAATAATCGCACTGTACCGTAGTTGCAACAGGAAAACCTTACCACTACCCGCCAGATAGCCTGCTCCACTGGGCGTCAGTACCAGAGCCACCAGAGCGATCGCATTCCACCCAGCCACCAGTTTGATGCCGATCGAGAATTGCCAAGGCCGCAGTTGCGCCGCAATCAAGGTGACGATCGTGATACCCAAGCTGGCGAGGAAGATGGCCAAGGGCGGGTTCCAGCTATACAGTTCCGGGTTGAACAGGTTGCGAATGACGCTGACTTCCATCGCAGACTGTAATTGATCCGGCGGCGACAGTTGACCATCCCGTGCCACATTGCGGAAATACCAGAATCCCCCCAGCCCGATCGCGGGAAGTAAGATACGAGTCAGGGCCAGTCGGCCCCGTTGCAGCAGCGTCAGCCCTTGCCAGGGCAAGAGGGTAACCAGACCCACCATTCCTACCAGGTAATAGAGACCATTCGGCTTGGTGCCAATCAGCCAGCCCAAGCTGATCCCCACACCCCACAGCCAGAGGGGCGATCGCAGGGCAAACTGGGGCGATCGGGGCTGCACGGCTTGGAACAACATCCACAGCGCCAGCAATTCCCAAAACATGACGGAAATGTCATTACGGCCCACATCGAACAATATTTCTTGAATATGGGGGAAATCGAGTAATCCAACTAACAAGAAAAGGATTGCTATCCCGGTCAAAAAGGCAGCGGAAATAGGATTATTTGCCGATCGGTCGGTCGGTCGATCGGTGCCCCTAGCGATCCCCACCTGTCGCAGTAGCAACACCGCAGCAATCCCGCAACCAAAGACTAAACTGGCGGTAGTCAGTCCCAAAGCCGCATCGGTTCGGAGGGGCATCATGCTCCACAGATTCAGCAGTTCGTTACCACCGGGATAGTGCCCATAGGTACCTTGAATCTGCCAGAGGTTGCCGCTATCCATATAGTTCACTGCGTTGGGCAGGTGGAAGCTGACCACGTCCCAACTGAGGGGATGGACTTGGTGGAGTTGTTGCACCCAGTCTTGCAGCAACGATCGCAGGGGCAGGAAGAGAGCTAGCCCGATCGCCGCTAGCCATGCCATATCCCGAGGTTTTACCGATTGTACCGTCTCAGAATCTGCCAAAAGCGGATCGATCGGGTCAGCCAACTCGTCCATCCAGCGTGGCAGGATAAACTCACTCAGCCCCACCAGTCCCAGGCTGACAATGGGGGCAGCGATCGCTTCCCCTAGGGGATAGAGCAGATGGATCACTCCCAATAACAACTCAATCAAGCTCATTTGCCCCAAGGTTAGGGCGATCAACAACAATAGAGCTGATCCGAGGTGGCGCGGAAACACCTTAGCAGCCATCCAGGCGGAACTGAGGACAACAAATCCACTGGGTAAAAGCAGTTCAACGATCGGGGGCATGATCTGTAGTGAGGGATTGACTCAGGGTATAGCTCAGCTTCTCTGCCATGCCTGCAATCCAGGTTTCATCCTGTTGGGTATAGCTGCGAGGTGCATTCGCCCCGAGAATCATAACGCCATCTGCCCCGATCGGCTGACAGATGATCCCCTGAATATTCTCTGGTAAGTAATCAAACTCAATCCGCCCCGGATAGGCTTTGACATCTACCAGGTAAATGGGCTTCTGCTTGTCCAGCACCCGTTGCACAATCGGCCCCGGTTGCAATTCTGCCTTGGCGGGTAAAATGCCCCGGCGCAGCAGAATTTTGCCTTGGTAATACAGGACAACGGTTTGCGTCACCGTATTGGTCAGCAGTAACCGCGACACCCAAGCCAGTTCCGCCTGCACCGCTTCCGGTAAGGTTTTATCCAAGTCAAAGCCCTCTTCGCCCACCAGTTGCACCCGATCGGGTAACTTTGGCTGAATTTGTTGCCACAGTAAACCCGTTAGAATCAACAACGCACTGAGAATTACCCCCAAGGCATCCGATCTCGCTTGGGAATCACTCAATTCCGGTGTCAAAATCCGATTCGTCAGCAGTAAAATGCCAGCAACCGTTCCCACAACGATCGGTAACCGTCGAAGCACTTGATTTTGATCGGGTTTTGCCATAGCAGAGATAGATGATAGATAGATGAGTGGATGAATGGATGCGTTAACTGCGAACTTCGTTGCTTTCCATTGTCCATCACCGATTGTCTCTTCCCTGTCTTCTTCGACTGACCTTTTTTATCCGCCACGCCGCCTTATGTTGAAATTTTTGCTGCCGAGCCTGCAAACAGGCTTCCTGCTCATCCTCCTACCCTTTTTGGGGGAATCTAAACCCTTACCCCTGCGATCGATGGATGTGCCTAAGGCGGTAGGCGTAGAGATGTTGCAGGATGCGCCTTGGATGGTGTTGCCCGATGCCGATGCCGGAGCGGAAGAAATTGTGCGGCGTTACTTAAACGGTTTGACTGGCCAAGGGTTAAACGTCCAGGAGCAGGGCATTTGGCTACAATCTGGGCCATCACTGCTGGTGAATCACCAAGGCTCCACCCCGCTTTCTGCGGCATCGTTGACCAAAGTGGCTACCTCTCTCGCTGCTCTGACTACTTGGGGGCCAGATCATCAGTTTGAAACCCTCGTCAGTGCCACTGGCCCCGTACAAAACGGTGTCTTGCAAGGCGATCTAGTGATTCAAGGCGGCGGCGATCCCATGCTGGTCTGGGAAGAGGCGATCGCGATCGGGAACACCCTGAACCAATTGGGCATTCGCCAAGTCACGGGCAATCTAATCATCACAGGCAACTTCTGGATGAACTTTGAGCTGGACGCGATGAAATCCGGCGCATTATTCAAACAGGCGATTAACCAAAAAGCTTGGCAAGAAGAGATTCAAGCCCAATATGCCCAAATGAAACCTCAGCCCCCCAAACCCCAAGTGACAATCTCAGGCCCCGTCCTCTACAGTCCCCAAGCCCCTGCCAGCCAACCACTGTTCCGGCGCAAATCTCTACCCCTGCGCCACTTGGTCAAAAATATGAATGTTTACAGCAATAATGTGATGGCTGAAGGCTTATCTCGCTTGATGGGAGGCGCACAGGCCACAGCACAACGGGCAGCAGCAGCAGCGGGAATCAGTGTGGATGAGATCTTATTGGAAAATGGGTCGGGACTGGGCACCCCCAATCGGTTAACGCCCCACGGCGTCACAGCTTTGTTTACGACCTTAGCTCGCTACGCCAAGACCTATAACTTAACAATTTCCGATCTTTTTCCCATTTCCGGCACCGACATTGGCACCTTGATCGATCGATCAATTCCCCAAAATGCCGTAGTCAAAACCGGAACCCTGAATGAAGTCAGCGCCCTGTCCGGTGTCCTGCCAACCCGCGATCGGGGTCTGGTATGGTTCACGATTATCAACCGGGGAAGCAATATTGAAGCCCTGCGCAACCAGCAAGATGTTCTGCTGCAACAACTACAAGCCTACTGGGGCAAACCGACCCAGCGATCGGCCAACCTGCAACCCAGCCCCATCCCGAATGCTTCCGTCGCGAAATTAGGCAGCCGCGATCGAACAGAACTCTTGGCCGGGGGCTGATTTCAGAACTCATGGGTTTGGCTGTCAAGCCCCAGTCCCCTATGGCCTACCGCATCCCACTGGCTATGACTGGCTCTTGCTCGGCCCTCGCTATACTGAAACCATCCCCTATCGTTTTGCACCATGGTCACCCTGCAACTGCAACAACTGGTAGTTCACCCCGGCCAATGCATCCAGTTGCGAGAAGTGAGCTGGGAGGAATTTGAAGCCATTCTGAGGGAACTGGGAGACACCCGATCGAGCCGTATCGCCTACAGCCAGGGAGTATTAGACATTCGGATGCCCTTGCCAGAACACGAAGTCGCCAAGGAATTGCTAGGGGATATGGTGAAAATTTTGCTCGAAGAATTAGACCTCGATAGCGAATGCTTTGGATCAACCACGTTCAAACGCCAAGACCTTGCCCAAGGGGTCGAACCCGATCAATGTTTTTATTTGGAAAATTCGGGTGCAATGCTGGGTAAACGTCGTGTGGATTTAACCCTAGACCCTCCACCGGATTTAGCGATCGAAGTGGATGTCACCTCCAAAACTAGCTTGAGCACCTACCAAGCCTTGGGGGTGCCGGAATTATGGCGGTTGGAGCAGGGCCAACTCCGCATCTACCAACTTCAAGATGGCGAATATCAAGCCGTCCAAACCAGTCTTCATTTTCCCAACTTTCCGATCGCAGCAGTTCTCCCCCAATTTCTCGATCGCTGCGCCCAAGAGGGGCGTCGTCAGGCATTGAAGGCTTTTCGGCAATGGGTACAGCAACAGGCACCGGAAGTCGATTAATTCTGCTTGAACGTGCTGGGAATAATTTCCGTTACAACGCGGTTATCGCTACTGGCAGGGCCACCCGTCACCACCACCTGCTGATCCTGTAATCGTCCTCGCGCCTGGGATCCCACCAGGTTAAACACCGGATTAGCTTGCTGGTAAGTCACGTTGCCATCGGCTTCAAATTCTTGGGTGTCTAAATTCCAAGTCAGCCGATCGGCTCCCACATTGGCCTGATTTTTTTGACTAAAACCCCGCACATTGCCGTTGAGGTAGGCCATTTTTTCCTGGAGCTGCACTTCCCCCCGATCGGCACTAATCGTCACCTGATCCGTGGCATTCACCACATTCAACGGCTGCGGTGCAGTAATCGTTTGCAGATCGGTATTCCAGATCAACACATTACTTTTCGCTTGCAAGACGGGCTGCGCCATCACCACCTGGGAATTTTGTTGCAGGGAGGCAATCTTGGTTTTCAGGTCGTATTCTGCCTTATCCGCCGTGGCTCGATCGATCTGATTATTGCTGCGGTAGCGATCGATTTGCACGGGGCGATCGGCGGTCACTTTTTCCTCTGCCAACAGCCAAGTTAACTGCTCACTGCGGAGTTGCAACTTGGGATTTTTCACATCCGCGACAATTTGCCCATTCATCTGGGCTTTACGGCTGCGGCTGTAGAACTTTCCTTCGTTAGCAGCAATATTCAGTTGCTTGTGGGTTCCGGTGAATTTATTTCTGACCAGCAGAACATCTTCCGACGGTCGCCACTCCAACTCGTTGCCTTTGATTTCTACCCCATCCTTCAGGTTTACCGCCGTAATCTTGCCCTTGAGGATGATCGACTTGCCATCTTCAATCACATCACTGCGATCGCCGGAAATTTTAAACACCGCTTTGCCATCTTGGTAGAACTCACCTTGGGGCGCAATCACCGCCGCCACTTTTTTATCCCGGCTGTAGATGGCTTGCTTAGCCTTGACCTTCCAGAGCAGTTTGCCCTGTTCATTGGCTTGTTCCAGGGTTAAATCGTTAAACGTCAAGCTGGGATCGAAGGATTGAGCATCCCGCGCATCTTTTTGAAGCTTATCCGCAGTCCGATTGCTCCCAGGCGCACAACCCGCCACCAGCAAAATTCCTGCCAATAGTCCACACAACACCTGGGATCCTCTCAACGTCCTTCCTCCAATGGCACCTCCCTTAGAATAGACGCTGTTCTGCCCAATTGGTTTCACCACAGACGCCCCAAAACAGAATCAGAGAGGCTTTGCGCTACCCCTAGGATCCACAAAACACTCTCTGATCGGTGTTATCACAAGCCTGACTATAACTCAGGCTTAATCACAACTCAGGTTTGATCGTAACTTTTGCACAGAGCTAGAGATTAGATGACGCCCTCTTCTTCTGCCACACCCAGGCCAGATAGGGGGCGATAGGTGTAGCTACGGGGAGTCTTCTGAATATCTTCCTTGATGGTGTCTAAATCAATGTAGCGATCGGCCACGTTAATCAAACTATCACTGGTCATTGAGCGCAAGCTGACCACTTCTACCCGCACGCCACGATAGCTGACAGCATTGACGGCATAGGCCAGATCCCCATCGCCACTGACCAGCACCGCAGTATCGTAGGAGCCAACCAACGACATCATGTCTACGGCAATTTCCACATCCAAGTTAGCTTTCTTGGATCCATCGGGTAGTTGTACTAAATCTTTAGAAATGACACGGTAGCCATTGCGACGCATCCACAGTAGAAAGCCTTGCTGCTTCTCGTTCGTACGATCGACACCGGTGTAGAAAAACGATCTTAAGAGACGAGACCCTGCCGTTAGGCGGCAGAGCAGCTTCGTGTAATCAATTTCAATGCCAAGTTGCAGTGCTGCGTAAAACAGGTTGGAGCCATCAATAAAGATAGCCACGCGGCCTCGATTTTCGAGAACCTGTTCTGGAGAGAAGATGATCTCTCCCTCAGGGTGAACATTATTGCTCAACACAGTTTCTATACCTCAATTTTTATGCGAGTCATCTGATGCTTCGTAACCATAACCATATGAGAGAAAGCACCACTTCCTGTCGCATAGGGAACTTCCTGAATTAACCGCTAGCATTACCCCCAACGGTTACATCCGGTAAGTCGAGCTTCTGGAAGACGGGTTTGGGATCACCCAGGGTTTGCTTACCTGCCAGTATTCCCCATGTTCCATGGGTCGAGTAGACGATCGAAACATCTATTAAGGGAGTTTCACTAAAGTCAACCGAATATCCTAATTGTTGATATACGGAAGTGCTGATACTGGGTGTAATAGGCGACAGGAGATAAGCAGCCAACCGAACCGATTCCAGAACGACATAGAGCACTTGATCCGCTTTTTCTCTTTCGCCAGATTTATACAGTTTCCAAGGTGCTTGATCATCAATATAGCGATTTCCCAGCCGGACGAGGTTGAGAATTGCTTCGCAAGCATCATGAAAAGCCAAGGCTTCGTAGGCCGCCGTTACACGATCGCACAAATCTTGACCTTCCACCTTCAGAGGATTGTCTAATTGAACCGTCGCACCGTCCACATTCGGCACCACGCCCTGACAATTTTTTACCGCAAGTTTGAGGGTTCGGTTCAACAAGTTACCTAAATTATCCGCTAAGTCTGCATTGAGAGTGTTGACAAAGCGGACTTCTTCAAAGCTCCCGTCTTGACCAAACTTTAGCTCCTTGAGGAAGTAATAGCGCATGGCGTCTGCGCCGTAGCGCTCAGTCAAGCCCACGGGATCAATCGCGTTGCCTGTGCTTTTACCAATCTTGACCCCATCGCGAATGATGAATCCATGACCAAAAACCCGATGGGGTAAAGGCAGACCCGCTGACATCAACATCGCAGGCCAATACACCGCATGGAACCGCAGAATGTCTTTGCCAATGATGTGGGTGTGGATGGGCCACCAGTGTTTTAAGGCGTTCTCCAAGGTGGGTTCATCGGCATCATCCAGCAGAGCAGTGATGTAGCCCAGCAACGCATCAAACCAAACATAAATGATGTGATGGGGATCAGCAGGTACGGGAAAGCCCCAGTCAAAGTTGACCCGGGAAATGGAAAAGTCCCGTAACCCTTGCTTCACAAAGCTCAGAACTTCGTTACGGCGGGTTTCCGGCTGAATGAATTCAGGACGCTCAGCATAGAGTTTTTCCAACGCACCCTGGTATTTGGATAGGCGAAAGAAATAGTTCTCTTCATCCCGCCATTCCACTTCCTTATTGACGTGAATGGGGCAGCGATGGCCGTCGAGCAGTTCTTTTTCGTCTTTAAACTCCTCACAGGAAACGCAGTACCAGCCCTTTTGTTGGCTGAGGTAAATATCGCCGTTATCCCAGACCCGTTGGAAAAACTCCCGGACGATCGCGGCATGGCGGGACTCGGTGGTGCGAATGAAGCGATCGTAGCGAATATTTAATAACTTCCAGAGGGAATTAAAGCCTTGGACAATTTGATCACAATGGGCTTGGGGCGTGCGACCGAGACTTTCTGCGGTACGTTGAATTTTTTGGCCATGTTCGTCACTGCCCGTGATGAAGCGAACGTCATAGCCACGAAGCCGCTGAAATCGTGCGATCGCATCCGCCGCCATGGTTGGATAGGCACTGCCAATGTGGGGCAAATCGTTGACGTAGTAAAGCGGTGTGGTGATCGCAAAGGTCGATTGAGCGGTTCCTGCAAAAGTCATAAGCCAAGTGTTTAACTAAACCCCAAGGTATTAAAGGTAGCAATAGTGTCAGTGTCCTGGATCGGGGCAAGACCCAGACTTAAAATCCCATAAAAGGGAACGATCGAACCGACAACTCATGTTTATTTTGCTTTATTCATCATTCTAAACAGTGAGCTGGTTTTCTTTTGCGGTTCACCTAAACAACAAAAAACCATGCCCGTTGCCGCGCATGGCCTTACACTTAGATACCGACTTAAGGTGTGCTTTGTCAATTAGAAACCCTTGAGGGGGCTCCCTACAGCAAATCTTGATAGGCTGGATTTTCCTGCAAAGTCTTCAAAATGGCTTTGATTTCCTGGGTGCGATCTTTTTTCACAATTAGCGTTACTTTGCCATCTCGCACAATCACGGTGTCTTCTAGCCCGATCGTCACAATCAGATCATCCTCTTGGGTCGCGTAGAATAATGCGCCGCGTGTATCTAAACCCACATGCTGCGCCAATTCAACATTGGGATTCTCACTTTTCAGCAGCCGTTCGATCGCGCCCCAATCCCCCAGATCATCCCAACCAAAGGTGACGGGGAGCACGCAAGCCCGTTGGGTTTTTTCCATCAACGCATAGTCGATGCTTTTTTTCGGCACTTCAGCGTAGGCAGCAGTTCCCTCGGCTTCTAACGGTTTGACAATTTCCGGCGCGTGCTGGCGGAGTTCTTGCAGCGCAGTTTTAGCCTGAAAGACAAACATGCCCGCATTCCAGCTAAAGCAACCTTGCTGAATAAAGTCCTCAGCAGTGGCCCGATCGGGTTTTTCCGTAAAGCGCACGACTTGGTTCGCGGGATAGGTATTGCCCGTAGCGGCCTCGTACTGGGCGATCGGCTTACCTTGCTCAATATAGCCGTAGCCCGTCGAAGCATAGGTCGGTTGGATCCCCAAGGTGACAATCGCCGACTCTTGCAACGCCAAATGCTGGGCTGCCAGCAGCGTTTCCGCAAAGCGATCGGGATCTTCAATCCAATGATCCGCTGGGAAAAAGCCGACAACTGCTTGATCTCCGTAGCGTTTAGCCACTTCCAGCGTACTCCACGCCACCGCTGGAGCCGTATCCCGCCCTTCCGGCTCCACCAGCAAATTTTCGGGCGGCAAATCGGGCAACTGTTCCCGCACCCCATCCGCCAAGTGCGACGCCGTCACGACCCAGAGGTTTTCCCAGCCTTGGGCCGGCTTGAGTAGGCGGTAGGCAGTGGTTTGTAGGAGGCTTTCACCACTGCCGTCTAGGCTGAGAAACTGCTTGGGACGATGCTTCCGACTGAGGGGCCAGAAACGCTCACCCTTTCCACCAGCTAAAATTACGGAAATTAGGGGTTGGGTCATAGTTAGTCAACGTTACGTTGCAAAATTAATAAATTGGGCAGGGCATGGGACACAAACAGCCTAAAACCCATCACGGGGATTCAGCCGTGGATTCAGCATCTCCTTATAGATTTAACATCCTCAAGATTCGGGCGCAGTCAGGATGTGCACCCCCAATTCGCCCCCTATCTTAGGAAAGACTTGAGCCGTGCACCTAGCAAACACTGGATATTTAATGATTTTTCCTAGGTTTTCGCATCTTACGATCGATGCATGAAGGATGCATGAAGATTGGGGAAAGATTAATTGTGAAAAAGACAAAATATTATTCTACAGCTAGATTTTATTCCCCAGTTAGAAATCCGTCAGTCAATCAGTTACATAGCCCGTCAGATATATAGTTCATCTGAGTTCTAAGGTCTTTGTCCTTAAGATTGCCCTTCTGGCCTCTGGGAATCTCGCTGGAGCCATTCCGTTAAGAGAATTGGGAACTTGAAGCAGATCACTGAGGTAGATCACTGAGGCGGACACCGAGAAAAAGCACTGGGGTCGTGACGATCGTTCATGGCCTTAAGACCTGTGGCTCAAAATCTACAGCTCAAAGCAACCGATCCTGAAAGCAACCGATCGTGATAGGGTAACAGCCTTGAGGGACAGCAACATTCAAATTTGAGGCTGCACCGACGGTAAACCTAACGTTTACTAGTTTTTACTAGTTGCTTACTAGTTACTAGGTAGCTTAGTAGCTGCTGAAGATAGGAAGCCTTACAGAAACTTTCCGGTTAAAACCCCGTCTAGCTCGTTGTCCGGATCAATGCCTCCCACTGGGGAATTTTCTTTACAGGCAAAACATTCATAAGCACGACGCTGTTGAATTGCCCAGGTGAATTGCCCAGGTGAATTGCCCAAGTGAATTGCTCAGATGAATTGCTTAGACAGTTTGCTGGAGAAGCGATCGGATCTCAAAGTTCAAGATAGTTCTAAAGAAATTCGTTAGGATTGACAGGGTTGCTCCGTCAGATACGTTGGATTGGATACGTTGGATACGTCGGATACGCTAGATCTTCAATGTGGTATGAGGCTTGTGAAACCATTGGCGAACCATTCATCCTCTCAATCTCGTTCTAATCGAGGAAATTCCAACCCATTTGCTCGGAAAACTAGCTCGTCGTCCATGGTTCCTAAATGGCGCTCCCCCCTGACTCAATCCATTGTGCAAGGACTGTCATTAATCCTCACAGCCGTGGCCGCCGCTGGAGCTGGATCCTTTCTGGCTGTCACGATGCCGCTTCCAGGTGCTATTTCGCCCCATGAGGGGCAACGCCTGCTAGGAGATCTGATCAAAAGTGGTTTTCAGTACCAAATTACCCGCCCCGTGACAGTACTGGTGATGGGGATCGATCGGGTGCCAGATGCCAAGGATGGCAGCGATAGCATTTTTTCTGGCCGCAGCGACACCATGCTCCTTCTGCGCATTGACCCGGATCAGCAAACTGTCAACTTGCTCTCCATTCCTCGGGATACCCAAGTGGACATTCCGGGCGTTGGGGTCACCAAAATTAACCAAGCTAACGCCAGCGGGGGGCCGGCTTTAGCCAAAAGGGTCGTTAGCCAGACCTTGAACAGTATTGAAGTCGATCGCTATGTGCGGATCAGTACCGATGCCTTTAAGGAACTGGTGGATCAGTTGGGGGGGGTCAAGGTTTACGTCCCTGAAGACATGTCCTACCAAGACAAAACCCAAAAACTTTTCATTGACCTTAAGAAAGGTTGGCAAACCTTGGATGGCGACCAAGCAGAACAGTTTGCCCGCTTTCGCCACGATAACTTTGGGGACATTGGCCGGGTTCAGCGGCAGCAGACGTTACTAAAAGCACTGCGATCGCAGATTAGTTCGCCCTTGGTATTTCCCCGTGTTCCAGGCATTTTGAGCACGATGCAAAAGTACATCGACACCAACCTCAGCTTCGAGGAAATGCTAGCCTTGGTCAACTTCGGCCTTAAATTAGATCAAAAAAACGTCAAGATGGTGATGCTGCCAGGACGATTTAGTGGGCCTAACGAATTTCGCGCCAGTTACTGGATTATGAATGAGGCTGGACGCGATCGGGTGATGAAGCAGTACTTCGATCAAGGTACTAGCACCTCCGAGGAAACTTCGATCGCCAGCCTACGCATTGCCGTTCAAAATGCCTCCAGCAACCCCGAAGCGGGCAAAGAGGTGATTGGTGAATTGCTCCAGTTGGGTTATACCAACGTTTTTGCGATCGACCCTTGGTCTGAGACCCAACAGCAAACCCAAATTATTGTGCAAGGTGGCCAATTGGAGTCTGCGGAAACGCTGAAAAAGATGCTACAGCTTGGCTCCGTGGAAGCTAGTTCCACGGGGGATTTGGAGTCTGATTTAACGCTTCGGATTGGGGAAGATTGGAATTCCCACAAGACCACAGCCTCAGGTTCAGATAATGCTAGCAAATCCCGTTAACGGAGAACACGGAGAACTCCTCAGGCCGCCGGAAATTCCCGCCATAATGAAAGCAGCATGTTTCGAGGGTAACCATGTCTCGTACTCACTCTTTCGCTGAAGTTTTCGCGGGCTTTTCTTCGGGTAATGGCTTCTTGTCTGGGCGCTCATGGTTCCATCGCCTCCTGATTGCAGGGGTAATTTTTCTGTTAGCGATCGCCCTTGTTTTACTAGACGGCAGATCGTTGGCCCTGGCCCAATCCAAAACCATCAATTACTCCAGCACGGATCTAACAGGCCGAGACTTCTCCAAGGAAGATTTGGAAGGGGCAGTCTTTGTGGGCGCAGAGCTGCGTAATGCCATCTTTCAAGGTGCAAACCTTAAGGGAGCGATGTTTACGAAAGCCAATTTGTTAGGGGCTGACCTCAGCAATGCTGACTTGACCGATGCTCTCCTCGATCGGGTGACGTTCTACAAAGCCAATTTGCACAATGCCGTCTTAACGGGAGCAACAATGACTTTGACCATTATGGATGAAGCGGATGTAACCAATGCCGACTTTACCGATGCCATCGTCGATCGCTATGTCGTGAAACAGTTGTGCGATCGAGCTACGGGCAAAAATCCTATCACAGGGGTCGATACAAGGGAGAGTTTGGGTTGTCGTGAATAGCAGAGGGCTCAAATTCTAGTACACGAAATTATAGTAGGGAGATATACTGTTTAAAGGTACGAAAATCAATGCTTAAAGAAGATATTTTCAAGATATGAATTAATACGGATTATTTACTGAGAAATTGCCTGTTTTCCCCAAAAAACTCGCTTCATCATTCTAATAGTTATGTTCTCTAATTGTTTCATTATCAACAAAGTTGATTTATTCATTAAATAGCACTGATTTAAGTCTAGTTTGACAGCTGAGTTCCTTGACCAGTTGGACTCTGGTAATACCAGTTTTACCCTATGTCAATACCATTCATTCATCAGTTGATTCAGATATCATTCCCTTGCTTCGATCGATCATTGATTAAAAATAATAGGGGGGCATTCCTCCCAACATTCTTAATTCCCTCCTATCAGTCTTGGTAGTCATCAATTGCTTTAGAGGTCAGAAAGGCGATTTAAGCAAGTTGCGTTGAACATCCGCAACTTAGGGTCACTTATACGGGGTGAAAGTCAATCTATTTAAGACACTCACAGAAGAACCCAACTCAAGAAATTAACTGAAGAAATTAAAAGTTAAACCTAAAAATTACCCAGTTAGAAGTTACAACCAAATTAGAATTTTCAGTTTGCGGACTGTTTCGCACTTGATTAATTCACTAGGAAGAAACTTGTACTGAACTTTAGAAGGACTTTATCGAGGTGTGATAAGGTTTACTAATCTCTATCGACAGCTGATGTATCGATTGCACCATTAATTGATCGTCGGCTTCCCCCCATGTTTTCAGGGAGTGCAAGTCGTCTCTTGAAGGAGTGTGCTAGTAATCATGATGATGACAGAACGTGCAGAGGATTTAGCCGTCGATCATTCGACTCGGGACTTGACAGATTCAAAGCAAGGACATAGATTTCCCTTTATGGCTGTTCTACGCGAATTAGTAAGAACCTATCAAGCGTTTTGCATTGTTGATGAGCCCCATATTCGATCGCTGGGTTTAACATCTCCCCAATTTGATGTGATCTGCACCCTAGGCAATACCGAAGGCATGATGATGCACGAGCTAGCGGCTAAAACGTTAGTCACAAAGGGAACCCTTACAGGAATTGTCGATCGGCTGGAAGCCAAAGGTTTGGTGCGCCGTGAAGTTCCTCCGAACAATCGTCGCTGCTTTATCGTTAAGTTAACCCAAGAGGGTGACCGTGTTTTTCAGCGCGTGTTTCCGGAACACATGATGTTCTTGAAAGAGCGGTTCGACCAATTGAATGAAGCCGACTTGGCAGGCATTACTTCCGCATTACAAAAGTTACGATCGATTTTTCAGCCGATCGATGCAGCCCAAGATTAATGATTGGGTCAGTCTACAATCAACTAATTGATTGATAACACGAACTTTCATTAAACATCATTTGTCAGTCAGGATGCAGGAAGCCAATAACTGAGTTAATTCCCATTGAGGGTTTGCACGGTAATAACCTGCGGGGGCGTCGCGTCGGGAGGATAGAGAAAATCAAACTGAACCAAACGCCGTTCCTGCGATCGTAAATTCATGAGGATCAGGGGTTCCCCAGCCTGTCCACGGCGTTGCACCAAATGAACATCTCGCAATTGCGGTAATCCATCATCATCGGTATAGCGAAGACGCACCGCTCCCCGGAAAAAGACCTGTCGAGGGAGGGGGTCAAAAAAGCGCAAACCTTGCTGAGTATCTTCGCGTTTGAGAGGCGTTTCCACCATAATTGCAACAGCTTGCGTGCGATCGCTGGGATTCACCAAGGGCAAAGTTAGGCTATAGCGTACCGTGTAATTGCCGTGGGATTGGTAGGCAGTATCGGGATAGCGAACCCGCATTTTAGCGCTTTGATTTTGCTGAGTCCCTAGGGTGCCACGATTCAGCAAGCTGAGGCCATAGGAAAACGTATTTCCGGGTTGAGGGATCGTTAAAGTTGTCTGACCTGGATCGGTAATAAGCCCTTTCCATTCTGTGCCCAAAGATACCCCCGCGACTCGACCGTAGATCACTTGCCCCGTGGTTTGCTCGATCGGCGTGGGAACCCGATCTCGGGGAGTGGAGAGCTCACCTGTTTGGAGTAGATCAGCCCATTCTGCCAAGGTAGGAGGCCGTTCTTGGCCATTGGCATCATCCTTTGCAAACAATGCCATGCTAGCGAGATAAACAGGCCCTGTACTGCGTAATTTCAGGAGACTCGATCGACCATTTAAGGGAGGATTTAAGGTTTTCACCGGAATGGGCAGATTCATCAACAGTTGACTCTCACCCGGTGCCAAAGTCAGCGTCGGTGGAAAAATGTCTTGGCGTTTACCTCTCAAGATATCTTGGGTAATGCGACTACCAGGCCCAGAATAGACATTACCTTCGGGCGTATTGACGTAAGCTGGCAGATCGATGAAAGGTGCATCGGGCTGACTTAGGTAGCTCGCGGCTTGCAACACATCGATCGTGACCGGTTGGGAACCTGGATTTTGCACCAAAATTCCCAGATACAGGGTACGCAGGTTGTCGGGCGTGCCTTTGGCAATGTGATGGGCAAACAGGTCAAAGCGACCGGAAAAGGCGTAGTTTAAATGCGCTTCAGGGACGCGCTTACCCGCTTTTGGAAAGGTCGATAGAAGAATGCCTTCCTTCAGCACCAGTTCTGGACTATTACTGTTAAAAACAGGCGTTTCATCTAGGTGTCCCGGCAAACTCCGCATTTCCTGAGGCCGCAAAATTTCCTGAGGGGCGGGGGCAGGGGTTGCTTGGGCCACGATCAGACCTGAAAGAAAAGACAGCATAGACTCGACTGGGAGAACACATCCACAATACACATCTACAATACACCCCACAATACCCAACGCAAGACAGGAAAATCAATCGATCGTATGATTAACCCGATCGAGCTACTGACTGTCGGAATCGTTGGAAGGCTCAAGGGAGAACTATTGCTAGAAAAGCCGTCAGCTCTGACCAAATCCTTTGTGAACAATTATCAACAACCCTCAAAAATCATCAACACCGCCTGAAAACGATGAACCAATATCCCAAACTGGCACAGTGGATCAGAAATTTCTTTTATCATTCCTGTAGCAGACTTTAGTTTTTGGAGTATTTTTTGCAGTCGCTTGCACAGTTGCTTACACAGTCGCTTACACAGTCGTTCTTGCAGTTGTTTACACAGTTATTAGTTTACACAGTCGTTCTTGCAGTTTTTACCCCTTCCCCTGTTTCGTGCTCTGGAGACCCACCATGACCGACGTTTTTATCTCTTACTCCCGCAAGGATAAGCCCTTTGTCCAGCAACTCCATGGAGCCCTAGCGCAGCAGCAACGCGATATTTGGATTGGTTGGGAAGATATTCCGATCGCCGCAGATTGGTGGCAAGCGATCGAGCGGGGTATTGAAGCTGCTAATATTTTTCTGTTTATCCTAACGCCCCACTCTATTGTTTCTACAGTGTGTAAACAAGAAATTGAACATGCTGTCCATTGCAATAAACGATTGATTCCGGTGGTTCGCGATGATCAGTTTGATGCCAGCCTAGTTCATCCTGCTCTCAGCCGCCACAACTGGCTTTTCTTTCGAGAATCCGATGATTTTCAGCAAGTGTTTAGGACGCTGACACAGACGATCGAAACGGATTGGGAACATGTGCAGCAACATACTCGGTTACTAGTTAAGGCGATCGAATGGGAACGCGATCGGGATGACAGCTTTTTACTGCGGGGTAAGGATCTAGAAGCCAGTGAGCAATGGTACGCAGAATCAGAAAATAAAGATCCCAAACCAACGGAACTTCAACATCAATATATTACTAAAAGTCGTATTGTAGAATCTGCCAATCAACGCCTTGCGGAAGTTGGGCTGCGGGCAAAACGAATTATTCAAACCAGTACAGTAGTTTCCTTAGGAACGATAGTCGTTGCGGGGTTGACCTTATTTTTCACGGTACAGCAAGCAAGACAGGAAGTAACGCAGCTGAACCAAGATATTGCGCGAAAGGAACTTGAAATTGATGTATTGCGAGCACAACTCTCCCGCGATACCCAAACCGTCAGCCAGGAATTAAAAAAGCTAGGATTCTCAGATGAAAAATTAAAAGTCTACAAAATTCTGAGCCCGAAGTCCTTGCCCAGGAATTTAAGCAGGCAAAATTAGCCGATGATTGCTATCAAAAAACACTCAAGCAATTGCAGCAACAGATTAATCCTGAACCACGATCGCCCCAAGCAATTGTCAATCAACCCAATGGGAAAGATTTGGAGGCGAAAGAGATTAAGCCCCCTTCACCCGCCCCAGCCGATTCCCCAGGAGCCCTTAAGCCCAACTCAACGACCAAACCCGTTCTGCATCGCCAACAACGTATTCAGTTACAATACACACCCGTCGGAGTCAATGCTCAGCATTTCAAAAAGGTATTTGATAAGTTGGGGTTTGAGCAACAAATTCAGCCAGTATCCCCCTCTAGTCAAATACCGAATACGATTTTGTATGGCTCTCAGGTTAGTCTTGAGGATGTCAAAATTGTGGCCTTTGCATTTATTCGCGCAGGGATAGTTTTACGATCGATTCAACCGTTACCGAATGGTGTTCCCAATAAAGAAACCTCTTTCATTAAGGTAGTCGCAGATCAACAATTTCAGGACGCAGAACCCTTGAAGGTTAATCAAATCCTACAGGCAGGGTTCCCCTTGCCCTAGTGCTTAGTCAGGGAACGTTAGTCCATGAGGTTCTTTTGAGCCCAGAGCGCTGCTTGGGTTCGATCGCGCATTCCCAATTGGCTCAAAATCCGCGTAATATGATTTTTGACCGTTCCTTCCGTTAGATGCAATGTTTGCGCAATTTCGCGATTGTTGTAACCTTGGCCGAGCAACATCAACACATCAAGTTCGCGTTCACTAAACAAATGACGGTGAGATTCTTTACTAGCTGGAATGGGATTAATTTGGGCAAAAACTTTAGGTGCGATCGTGGGGCCCAGCTGACTATGCCCTTGATGCAAAGAACGAATGGCATTTGCTACTTGATTCGAGGGAGTACTTTTCAGTAAATAGCCCATTGCACCCGCTTGCAGAGATTGCCAGATATATTCATCCTCATCAAATGTAGTCAACACCAAAATCCGAATCCAGGGATAGCGCTGATGGATTTCTCGAGTGGCCTGCACCCCATCACAAATGGGCATCCGCACATCCATTAAAATCACATCAGGCTGGGACTCGCGGCAAAAATCGATCGCTTCTTGGCCATTGCCCGCTTGACCGATTACTTGTAAATCATCTTCGATCGTCAATAGTGCAGCTAACCCTTGACGAAATAGATCTTGATCATCTACCAATAACAGCCGAATCATACTTGAATAAATTAATCTTGAATAAATTAATTCAGAAACAGCTTGAAAAATCAATCCAATGCTTGAAACCAGTAATTAATCATTCCCACCATGAGTATAAGAGTACTGGAGACATTTTTTTTGACCGAAGCACCATCAGACCTTTGGGCAATTCCAGCTAACCAGTTGACAGAACAACAAGGAGATTCTGCGGAGAGACTGCTACGAGGAAGAATAATCGTAATTTCAGTTCCTTGATTAGGACTGCTTCTAATCTGAATTTTGCCCCCCAAGGATTCAATGCGTTCCTGCATTCCCCGCAGGCCAAACCCTGAATAGGGCAAGTTTGTATTAAATCCCACCCCGTCATCAGAAAAGGATAAATATATTTCCTCTGGGGTGGTTTGACTGTTGAGTACAACATGATTGGCCGCAGCGTGTTTATGGACATTCATTAAACTTTCTTTGATGACGCAGTAAAGTTGATGACTGGCTTGGAGGGGTAAGGGCGGCAGGTCAAGCTGGGCTTGAATGGTAAAGGAGTTATGCTGACGGGTTTGCTCCACTAAGGCCATGACGGCTTCGTTGAGGTTAACAGTGGACGATCGTAGGGTTTGCAGGGCGTGGCGCACATCTTGCAGGGATTGACTGGCGAGTTGTTTGGCCGTATCCACCGCTTGCAGGGCAATTTGAGGATCCCGATCGCGCATCTTTTGCGCCACTTCCAGTTGAATATCAAGGGTTGTCAGGGTGTGGCCGAGGGAGTCATGGATTTCTTGGGCAATGCGGGTGCGTTCTAAGGTTGCAGCGAGGGTTTCGACTTCCTGGGCTAGACTTTCTGCCCGTTGCCGACTTTTGTATTCAGCCACGATCGCATAACTAAACAGTAAGACAAATACACTTGCAGTAATGTAGGATCCGGTGTAATTGATAACGTTGCTAAAAACAAACTGAGGAATTTGGGGCTGATTCAGTTGCTGAATAAATTTCAAACTTAAGGGGAAAAGCATGATTTGGAATGGTAGCCAAATACAACCAATTCCTAGGACAGTAATTGCAACGTCACGACGACTAAGGAGGAAACAACTTTTAGCAATTAGCAGATACAGTAAAACGTCAAAATTAAAGCCTGCTAATTGGCAGGCGAAGACTAACAGAAATTCGATGAAGACGTAACTGCGACGCTGCCATGCTGGCTGATCTAGGGGCATTCCAAAGCTCATGGCAGTGACCATGCCCAAGAAGGGAAATACCATCCAAGTGGGTAACCATTTCCAGGCAGGTAGGGTGGGTGCGACCAGCAGAATGACAAGGATGACTGTTAAGACTGTCCACTCAACGTAGCGCAGGATACGGCGGATTGAGGGGGATGTGGACACCCGTTCGGGAGCGGAGGCAGAAGGTGGCATAGCTCAACAGTACTCACAACGACGGAAGAAATTTTTTGTAGGAATCTTTTGTCATCCTACCGCAGTTCCCCTAGAGGTGTCGCTAGAGTCAGTTGTCGCTGGAGTTGATTTTCGGAAGCATGACTAAAGTCATAGATCTTGATGACGATCGGGGGAAGCGCTCACTCAACAAATTGAGTATCTTAGAGAAGCATATTCAGAGGATCAAAGTTGAACGCGATCGCAGGGCTGGCTTCCAGCAGGGCGGTCGTTTTTTCTTGTCTGAGTTGTCGCTGCACACTGGAAAAGTCAGGACTCGCTGGTTACCAAAGGCTTGATCCACCTCAATAGTTTTATCTCATTTAATGACGGTTTGTAAGCAATGGGTCAAGGTTTTTACCAATTGCATTTTGTCGATGCCGGATAATAGGACAAGGACGCCATCGCTTAAGTTGGGTGACCACGCAAGGTTATGGCGAGATACGCGGAATGGCGAGGAGTATTGTCATACCAGGAAAGTATCACCAAGACCTATGGCTCAAGGTTCTCAAGTCGCTTGCATTCAGCAATTAGTCAATATTCCGATTTTTCACGGCGTTTCTCCGACTGACCTCGTGGGGTTGCAGTCCCATGCTTTGCTCTACAGCTATGCAATAGATGAGATTGTGATGATGGAGGGGGATCGATTGTTGCCCCGACTGTATGTGTTGGTGCAGGGAACGCTGCGACTGACCCGCGTGGGAACTTCGGGGAAGGAGACGATTTTGCGGGTGTTGCTGCCGGGGGAGAATTTTGCTGCGCCTGCGTTGGTGGGGGATGGCTTGGCTCCGGCAACGGTGACGGCAATGACGGATTCCCAAGTGTTAACGATCGAACGGGAGGCGTTGTTTCAGCAAATTCGCAATCAGCCAGAGATTGCGTTTCGGATGTTGGAGGTGTATAACCAGCGTTTGCAACAAATGCACCAAACGATTCATGATTTGATTTCTGAGCGGGCGATTGTTCGGTTAGCGAGATTGTTGCAGCAGAGTTTGCTTTCTGAACAAAAACTGAAGGGGGAGATGCCATCGTTAACGTTTCGACTGTCTCACCATCACATTGCCCGGAGCATTGGGATTACCTATGAAGAGTCGGTGCGGCTCCTACGGCAGATGCAGGATGTGGTGGCCTATCGGCGGGGCGGGGTGATTACGGTGCTCGATCGGGAAGCATTGAATGCGATCGCGGAAGGCCAGTGGCATTAACAGTAAAATTGATCGTGATATTCAACAGTTGAAGTTAGTCAGATTAAATTTTACCTACAGATTCTGTATCTCTGTAGGTAAAATTCATTTACGAGATTGGAACGCAAATTAGGAACGACCACCGCAAGGCGTAAGGATCGTTTCAGGATACTCCGTTCCGCTGAGCATCACTTCCGTCACCGTTGCATAGGCCTCCCGCCAAGCCTGTTCCACCGCAGGTGTCCAACCTTCCGCCAAACAGATCGCAAACGCCGTAAGCAACGCACTGCCCACCATCGGGTAATGCTCCGGTAACACGCCATACTGAACATGACGACTGCCCAACCCCTGTAACCCCTGGGTCAACACCTCCGGCTCCCGCAAACTCTTCACCAGCAACACCAACGACTTAAACAGTTTTTTAGACTGCTCAGTCATCACTGTATTTGCAAATAACGGCTGTACCTCAGGAAAATGAGTAAACAGCGTCCTGTAAAAGTGGGTGGTAAATTCTGCTTCCTGGGCCTGAACTTGCGCAAAACTAGATTCCAGTAACTCAATTTGTAACGTCATACAGCCTTGCCTCTTTATCACTGAGCGAAAGTGAGGTTGTATGGGTAGTGTGTCAAATTCGCTCCGATCGTTCTATGAGCTAGCTCATAAAAGCAAAAACCCGGGTGCACTATAGGCGAGGCAGCCCCTCGTCACCCCTAACGCGACAGGGAGGGGAAGCAATTTTGCCGAGTTTTCGACTGGCTAGCTTTCGACCTGCTAGTTGTCCACCAAATAGTCAGTGGCCACATAACCACGCAACCCATCCGCAGTCACCACTTCCGTCCATTGCCCAACAGTGCCGACCTCCGTCACGATCGCGCCATTCGACAATTTAGCAACTACTTCCGTTCCCAACTGAGGACTCACTCGCAAGTTTAAAGCCGTCCCATCCACCGTTTTCACACGATAGGTTCGTCCTGATGAATTGTCGGATTGCGCCTCTGCGGCTTGATTGGCTCGTGTGCTATTAGCCAACCGCTGCGCCGCCGCTGCCAGAGCTGGAGAGGCAGTCTCTCCATTGCGATCGACCAAATATTGAGCTGAAACCCACCCTCGAAGATTGCCAGGAGCCGACACCTCTAACCACTCACCACTGCGATCGCTGATATGCATCAAAACCTGGGTGCCATTGGGAATCGACCCCACGATCGCGGCATTGGTTGAAATATCAGCCCGAACATTCAAAGCTGAGCCATCGTTGGTGCGCACAAAGTAGGTATTTTCATTCGTGCCTTCTGGAGAGGAATCTGGGGCACTTTGAGGCGACTGGTTGGCCCCTTTGCTGGAAGCAGCAGGGCTATTATTAACAGTCGTTGCGGGGGCAGCCGGGGAGGTGGGGTTAGGGGCAGCTACCGCAGCAGTACTGTTGGAGGGTGCACTCTCTGTCACGGCGGGTTGCTGAGGGGTATTACTGCTATTAGCATTGGACGCAGAACGTTCTCCACCACAGCCAACGGTCAATAAGCCTAACGCCACGATCGTGCCAACAACGGAAAGTTTCATAGGGTCTGAAGGAGCCACAAATGGGTACAAATTTGAGAACGGGATTCCTTTGAATATCCTTAGGATTCCCTGTCATGGCTCAAAATCTCGATATCACAATCTAACTACAAGCGGATTCACCCGTTTGCAGAAAATGAGGGAGCGTAAAGAAAAACTAAAAATTACAATTTCTCGTGTTGATCGTCGCCCAGCCCAACTCGATGCTCTATTGTTGGAAGATTAGTAATCCAGTTGAGCCATCCAGTGGCGAGTAGATAGATTTTACCTTAGACGGTAACAGGTAAGCCATTGGTCAAGCAAACCGTTGGTCAAGATCACGAGTAATGAGCTGCGCACAGGATCAGACAAGGATAAGACCATGTATCAACGCACCCGCCAATCAGTTTCTGGAACCCAACAAAGCCAAGAAATGCAGTCTCTAGTTCCGTCACCTTTAACGAGTGCGCCTCCAGCCAATGTCCAAAAATTGCGGGCTGCTACAGATATCGCCACTGAAACCTTTACACAGCAACAGTTCGAGGCATTTGGTTTACAAATAAAGGCAGACATCGGGACGATCGCGCCGGAGGAGCAGGAACGCTTAGGCTGGCTACAAGCTGAAATGGATGATTTCTGGACTCAGCGATTGGAACAGTCCTCACAATTTGGTCGCCCTTTGACACAGATTCCACTGCATCCTCCAAATCAGGCTAAGTCAGCTTCCCAGATGCACTCACAGAAAGCTCCCCAAATGCCACTGTTGCCCATTCAAACCAAATTGACGATCGGGGCAGTGGGGGATCGCTACGAACAGGAAGCCGATCGGGTTGCGGCCAAGGTTGTGGAGCAAATCCATTCTCCGACTACCAGTCAAATGCATCCTAATGCCGCAGTACAGCGTCAGATCCAGTCCCAGGAGGAATCGGAGGAGCGCTTGAGAATGATGCCCGTGCAGCGATTACCGATCCACGGTAGTCTTCAGCGAGTGGCAATGGCAGATGAAATTCCTGTGGGAGAAGCCTCTGTCCCGTTTGAAACTGTGGTCAACCAACGTCGGGGTGGAGGACAACCGCTGGAGCATGACTTGCAGCGATCGATGGAGCAGGCCATGGGTGCTGATTTTAGTCGGGTTAGAATTCACACCGATGCCCAGTCGGATGGATTAAATCGATCGATTCAGGCTCAAGCATTTACAACGGGTCAAGATGTGTTCTTTCGAGGTGGGGTGTATCAACCGGGGAGTCGCAGTGGGCAGGAGGTAATTGCCCATGAGTTGACCCATGTAATGCAACAAAACCAGCAAAGAAATTCAGGATTGATTCAACGGGGTATCTATAAGCCAGGTACCAGAAATGTATACGATCAAAGTCGAAAATTTCCGTTTAAATCAGTCGTTGATCCAACAGATTCTGCTGGCAAAAAGTTGTCTGACACGCTGAACATCAGCCAACAGAATGCGTTACAGAGAATTCATGAGGCTGGGCCACCGCACAAGTATTTAAACAAAGCAGTCAACAATGTAAAAAGTAATCCTTCCAATGCAATGGGGGGGCGTGTTGTTAGATCAGGAAATCGAGTGAGTACATTGCTGGAAGTTGAGAACGCTGTAACCAGTAGTGGATTGGATGCAACTCAGGTTCAGCCAATCTTGGCTAGATTTCCATCGATTTATGGGTCTAGTCTAGATATGAATACATTTCTTGACACGGACTTCCATCCGTCTGGACTAGGAGTCAAAATAAATGCTCCTCCTGCTCAAGTAGCATCGGCTGTGATTAGTCAAATCACGCAATTGCCAGGTACTCTGACTTCTGGAAGACAGCAACTTGAGGAGAATTTCCTCGATATGAAAACCAAAACGTCCCATCTGGTAGTTGCTAATCAACACATGGGAACCGCATTCGAAAAGCATGTTCAAACATTTCAAGTGCCGGGAGTGACTGGAAAACAAGTTGTCTTTACCGATCAGACGCTGTTAACAGTTAATACATCGAATAGTAGACGAGCCGATCTCTATTCAGCAAGTGACAAAACAATTTATGAGATGAAAAAATTTGACAAAGGAGGAACAACCACTGCGGATGACGATCAAGCAAAGGAATATGCAATTATCCGTGATAAAAAGATCAAAGGTGCTAAGGGAGAGGAAGTAGATCATGTCATTTACATTTTCTCTAACAAAGAAGCAGCTAAGAGACATCGGAAGTACTTGTCAGTCCCCTACAAGCATAAAGTTAAGTACCTCAGTAAGAAGAATAACCAGCTAGCTGATTTAGTCTAATCAGTGTAGTGAAACGATCCTAATGCTCGATCGGGAGCCATTAACCGATATCGCGGCAGAAAAGTGGGATAGCAAATCTCAACTGTGCACCACATCACTCACAGCCGTATCGTCACAGTCTAGCTAACGTAGAGTAGACCAATACCCAGCATTGAGTGATTAAGCGAATGGATTCGTTAGCAAGCGCCCCGATCGTGTTGCCCGATCGCCCTGCGCAGATCTCCCTGGGTTTCCGCCAACAACGCTTCTCCTGCTTCCCGTTCCAGCCCCGTCCAATGCATCAGCAGCGCCAACTTCACCGACTGCCCACTGCGCACCAATAACTCATCTGCTGCTGCCCGATCGACCCCCGTCAAATCCGTCAAGATCCGCAACGCCCGATCGTGCAACTTCGTATTCGTCACCGCCACATCCACCATGCGGTTGCCATAAACCTTGCCCAGCCGCACCATTGCCCCCGTCGAGAGGATATTCAGCGCCATCTTCGTCACCGTCCCCGACTTCAGCCGCGTAGACCCCGCCAGCACCTCCGGCCCCACCAAGAGGCGAATATCCACATCCACCGCCGCTGCCACCTGTTCCTGGGGCACACAGGCCATAAACATCGTCGTGGCACCGCGCCGCCTTGCCTCCGCCAGTGCGCCATGGACATAGGGCGTCGTGCCCCCAGCGGCAATGCCCACCAGCACATCCCGATCGCCCAACTCCCGTTCCGCGATCGCCGCTGCCCCATCGTCGGCCCGATCCTCCAGCCCCTCCGAGCTTTTCACCAAGGCCGCTGCGCCCCCCGCAATCAAGCCCTGCACCATCTCCGGCGGCGTACAAAAGGTGGGCGGACACTCCGACGCATCCAACACCCCCAACCGGCCACTGGTACCCGCGCCAATGTAGAACAACCGTCCCCCCTGGCGTAACGCCTCCGAAATGAGATCGATCGCCTCCGCCAACGCCTCCCGCGCCTGGGCGATCGCCGCGATCGTCTGGGCATCCTCCTGGTTAAAGACATCGACAATTTCCAACGCAGACAATTGATCCAAGTTGGCACTCTTGGGATTAATTTGTTCTGTCAGCAAATGTCCGCGCGTTTCCATAGCCCCTCCGCTCCCAAAGGCCATCCCGGCCTGCCGCAATTTCTCAACCCTAAATATCCTGAACCCTGCCCTACAGCAGCCCTTCCAAGCGACGACGCATGGCATCTAGCTCATCCCGGCTCATCTCCTCCGGTTCCTCTGCTGCCGGACTAGCGGGCTCTGCGGGTGCGCCCTCAGGTGACCAATCAAAATCGTCACGATTATTTTCTGGGGGAGCCAGCAGCAAGCGCTCAAAGTCATTAGCGGGACGGAAATTCTGCGGAATCAAGCGGCAGTCAAAGCCCGCATCCCGACAAAACTCCTCAATTTCCTCCTGGGGAAACGCCTCCACCGACGCCTCCGGAAAATCCTGCGCCTCCAGCATCAACGCATAGCGCGTCGCATCATCTTCCTCCTCAAACATCAAAACAATGTTCTGGCCACCCAGATCGATCGAATGAAGTCCTTCGTTATCTGTTCCGACATTGAAAAGTAAAACGAAGACACGCATAGCTAACCGACACTCAAAATTTCTGTAGATTTCTTTATCAGGTTACTCCATGACGGGGACAGAAAGGTGGATGGATCGGTAAGAGGTGGATCCAAAGGAGCCAAATTTCTAGCCAATCAGCCCCGATCGATCGGGCCAAAAACTCTCTCTCCCCACGAGAGACTTCCCCACTTCTACGAAACTGATCCGACGAAATGGCGTCAGGTATGTTAACTATATATAGGCAACATGAAGCTTGCCGATAGCCAGCCCCCACCGTTCCTATGACCCACGACGATCCAGGCCAGGACAACGCGCTCCAACCTCGACGCAGGCATTGGCGACGGTTTGTCGTTCCCCTCAGCCTTGCAGCGATCGCGGGGAGTGGCCTTTGGGCCCTCGATCGCTTCATCAAACAAGATTTAACTCCCCTGGTTCAGCGGGAACTGAGCCGCCAACTCAAGCGCCCCATCCAAGTGGGCAAACTGGAGCGTTATTCCCTAGCTAGCCTGCGCATTGGCCCCAGTGCCCTGCCTGCCACCCCCAGCGATGCCGACACCGCCACCGTCGAAGCGATCGAAGTGGGCTTTGACCTGTGGCAGACTCTCTGGACGCGCAAGCTGAAATTAAACCTGAAGCTGATCAATCCAACGGCATTTTTGGATGAAACCAAACCCGGTATTTGGGTGGACACCCAGATCGAGGAATCCAAGGAAGAACCCCCCGTCAAGGTGGAACTAGCCAAAATTCAACTGCAAAATGCCCAAGTTGAACTCTCTCCCTCCCCTGAAAAGGGCAAGAAACGCCGATCGGTCTACCTCAACGATCTGAACGGCAAAGTTGAGATTTTCGACAATAACCGACAATTTTCCTACGAAGTTGCTGGCGAATCCCGCAGCGAAGGTAAATTTCAGCTAGAGGGCCAATCCCGCAGCATCAAAGATGTCGGGGTAGAAACCAACCTAGAAGTCCAAGGCCAAAACTATCTGCTCAGCGAAGTCGATAACCTGATTCGCTTACCGATCGATCTTCCAGTTGGGCGTGGGGATGGTAACCTTCGCATTGAACTGCGACCCAAGAAAAAGTTGCCAAGTTTGAACGGTACCGCTACGTTCAAAGATGTAACGCTGAAAGTCCCCGATCTGCCCTACCCCATCAGCAAAGCCACGGGCGAACTGCAACTGCAAGGCACAGAAATTAAACTGGGTTCGACTAAAGCCCTCTTCGGTGGCCAGATTCCCGTCACCGCAACGGGTACCTTGGATTTAGAAAAAGGCTTTAACCTCAACGCCAAGGTTGCCGCAGTCACGATTCCCACTTTTTTCAAAACCTTTGCCATTAAATTTCCCCTACCCGTCACCGGGGAAATGGCAGCGGACGTGAAATTAACCGGGCCGATCGAGGTCCCCATCCTGACAGGCACCACCCGCAATACTAAATTAGTCGTGGCCGATCGGGTACCCACCGAACAGGTCAAAGCCGACTTTCGTTTAGATGCCAAAACGGGGCAACTCGTCATTACCGATGTGCTTGCGGTTCCCCAGGCCGGTGGACGGGTCACAGGCGGCGGCACGATCGACTTAAAAGCCCCTGGTCGGCTGAATTTAGCCTTCCAAGCCGACAACGTTCCTGGTGATCCGATCGGGCGCATTTACAGCGGCGGCAGTGATTTACCGATTGCAATTCAAAGAGTGGATGCAACGGTTAAGGTTAACGGGCCACTCAACGATCCATCAACGGTGGTGCAATGGCAAGCACCCAATGCGACCTATGCGGCTCGGGGTGATGTGATTATTCAAGGCGGCATCATTCGATTACAAAATACGATCGCGCAAGTTGAAGGGGGAATTGCAAATATTGCTGGCACGATCGCCAATGGTAAATTAGCACTTAATATTCTGACCGAGGGCATTGCTTTAAATCGCTTCTCGGCTGACCTACGAGGAATTTTCAGCGGTCGGCTACAACTGACGGGGGCACTGGCAAACCTGCGACCGGAAGCCCTGCGCCTCACCGGAGAAACCCGCTTTTCCGAAGGCATTTCCATCATTAAAAATCCGATCGTGGCGCAAATTGATTGGGATGGCCAAAAGGTAAATGTGCGGGAAGCCACGGCACCAGGATTCCGAGCGGCGGGGGCCGTTTTTGCCAATCTGACGGGTAAACCCGAACTCACAGGATTGGATCTGAACGTCCAGGCCCAAAACGTACAAATTGCCGACCTGCCCCTATCTCTACCGTCGATCGCACAAATTACGGGAGTCTCAGATTTCAACGGTCGCCTCACAGGTTCTCCCACAGCGCCCACCGTGATTGGCAACGTCGGCGTCAATGGTTTAGTTGTCAATGGGATTGCTTTTTTCCCAATGCAGGGGGGAATTAACCTACAAACGGGACGGGGAATGCAACTGAATCTAGCAGGTTCAGGCGATCGGGTGGCACTTTTACTAGATGGGCAATTCCAACCACTCACCGCTTCCGTAAAACGGGGGACGATGGAAATAGAAGGGCGTAAATCGGGTTCGCTCTTCCAAGTGGCCATGCAACAGGTGCCCTTGGCCGAGTTGCGTAACCTAGGGCTGGAATCTTCCCTGGCTGCACTGAAGCCGCAATTGGGCAATTTGCAACTGGGTGGCCTGCTATCCGGCAATGTCGCCTTAAATTTACAGCGGCAGACGTTGGAAGCGGGAACGATCGCGATCGCCCAGCCCCGTTTGGGCAATTTCCAAGGTCAACAGTTGACCGCTACGTTGCAAGGGGTGGATTTAACCCGGCAAACGGTGGGCAGTGGAACCGTGACGATCGCCCAGCCCAAGCTAGGGAATGTATTTGCAGCGGCGGATGTGAAGGCAAATTTTGGGGCGGTTAACTTAGCCCAAGGCCGCATTAATGGCGGAACCGTGCAAGCAACCCAATTGCAAGCGGGCACTTTCCGGGCGGATCAATTCACGGCTCAACTGGGTGCAGGCGATCCCATCAACGGTCAACGGGGAGAAATTATTGCTATTAATCCCAAGGTCGGCGCATTGGTGGGCGATAAGTTATCTGCACCCTTTTTCATTGCTAATAACCGTTTAGTTCTAGAGAAAAGTGTATTGTCGTTACCGTTGTTAGATGCAAATAAACAACGCATTGGCACCAGTCAATACGCGGTTAAAGGCACAGCGGATTGGCGATCGGATCCCAAATTTGAAGGCGAAATCGAAATTGCCGATGGACGGCTCCAAGATGTTCTGGGCACGGCGCAAATCTTCCAACTGAGCGACTTAGGGCGAGGACTGCAACCCCCAAACTACAGCAAAGCCACCGACCTGCAATTGACCTCCGTGGGCTTACCGGATGATTCTGTCAAAAACCAACTCAAGCGCTTTGCGGAAATTAATCAATGGCTGAAGCAACTGGGGATTGAACGGGAAAATTTGGTGCTGCCGGAGTTGGCGGATGTGCGGGGTTTATTCGGTGGCACGATCAAAGTGTCGGCTTCCCTCAAATCGGGCGTCAAAGCGGAATTTGACCTGAAGGCAAAGAATGTAGAATGGCATCCCTATCCCACATACCTTGCCGTTAATCGTAAAGGACAATTGGAGACGATCGAAAATCGTAAGCTGGTGGCCGATGAGGTGATTCTGCAAGGGGAGTTTGATAACGGTGTGATTGGCCTACGCCCCTTCCAAATTCGATCGGGCGACACACGCATTACCCTGTCTTCTGTGCAATTCGGGGGCGAAGAACAAACGGGTCAGTTGAGAATTGAAAATCTACCGGTTGAGGAAATCCAAAACTTTATTCCCACACCCCTCACGATCGGGGGACAACCCTTAGGCATCCAGGGCAAGTTAAATGCGGTGGTTTCGCTATCCGGAACCAAGGGCAATCCCAACTTAATTGGATCGCTCAATCTAGCGGAAGGCCAGTTGAATAATAATCCAATTCAAACTGCAAAAGGGAACTTCAGTTACATTGATGGTCGCCTTAACTTTAGCAATACCATTCTGACGAACTCAGACGAACCCCTTCTGATTTCCGGAAACGTTCCCATTCCATTAAATTTGCCCTTTGCTCAGGTCATGCCTAGTTCTTCTGAGATTGATCTCAAAGTTCGGGTGAAAGATGATGGATTAGCGTTGCTGAATCTATTGGGACAACCCGTCAGTTGGGCCGGGGGCAAAGGTCAGGTTAATCTAACGGTTAGCGGGACGCTGTTCCAACCGAAGGCCGTGGGCGAAATTGTTTTAAATGGAGCCAAGATTCAAGCTCAGGCATTACCGGAACCACTCACGGATGTAACAGGTCGTATTAAGTTTGACCTAGATCACATTGATGTGGAGGGCCTCACGGGTCAATTCAGCCGAGGCCAAGTGGTGGCGAAGGGGACATTGCCTATTTTCAACCCCCTGCCCGATCCAGATCTCAACCAAGAGGTTCGTGCCACCAATGGCCAACCGCCCCTGACGATCGATCTCAGTCGTATCGCCATTAGCCTAAAAGGACTGTACCAAGGGGGCGTGAATGGACGCATTGTTCTAGGTGGCAGCGCCCTCGCCCCTAAAATTGGTGGGGAAATTCGGTTGGCGGATGGACAAGTTTTACTTTCTGATGAGGCTGTGGCTACCACTGGCACCACTGACGGTGCGACGGATCCCACAGCACAACCCCAACAATCCTTTGAATTTAGTAATTTAAAACTCGCCCTCGGCAATAATATTCGCATTGTCAAAGCGCCGATTCTCAACTTTGTGGCGACGGGAAATTTATTGCTCAATGGCCCGTTAAATGACCTGCAACCCGATGGACGGATTGATCTGCAAGCGGGGCAAGTGAACTTATTCACCACGCAATTTGTCCTTGCCCGTGGCTATAAAAATCGCGCTGAATTTAGTCCCGGCAAAGGACTGGATCCGGCCCTGGATGTGCGGTTGATTGCCTCCGTCCCAGAAGTGACCCGCAACCGCATCCCCACCAATAACATCACCTCAGAAATTAATGACGCACCCACGATCGCGACCAATTTAGGTGGCTTGCAAACGATTCGCATTCAGGCCCGCGTGCTTGGCCCCGCCAGCCAACTGTCGGAAAACCTCCAGCTCACCAGTAGCCCTAGCCGCAGTCCGACGGAAATTGTCGCCCTTCTGGGGGGTGGATTTATCAACACCCTGGGTCGGGGAGACAGTCCCTTGGGTATTGCCAACCTGGCGGGGTCGGCCCTGCTGACGAATATTCAGGGGGCGATCGGGAATGCCCTTGGTTTCAGTGAGTTTCGCCTGTTCCCCACTTTAGTCACCGGGGATGAGCGGCAAAAATCCACAACCCTGGGACTGGCTGCCGAAGCTGGGATTGATCTGTTCCGAACGTCCGATGGAACACCCGTAGTTTCCGCCTCAGTCTTGCGGATTTTGACCTCTGGCAATCAACCGACTCAGTTTGGCCTGCGCTACCGGATTAATGAACAGTTACTGCTGCGCGGTTCAACGGATTTCTCTGGAGATAACCGCGCGGTTGTTGAGTTTGAAACGCGCTTCTAATCACCCCGAAAAACCAGTTGCAGCGTTCTCTTCGATCGCGCTCCCACGAGCCGATCAAATTCCCATCAAAAAAGGCAGAGAGAATGAGATTCCGCATACCGAAATCCTTCTATCTGCCTAAAAAAATTGAGGTTGAGAGGTTTACAAATTCAATCACCAGCCGTCAAGCGTGCATGGGGCTAGCCTGCGGTTCTCGCCATCAGCACAGGACAGTTAGCATGAACCCGCACATAGTCTGACAGGGAGCTACCCAACAGCCGATCGAGATCCGGTAGGCTCTTGGCGATCGAAGGCCGACGATCCGGAGAACCCAGCAACAGCAGATCCGCCCGTACATCCTCGGCAGTCCGACAAATGGCTTGACCCGCTGAACCCGCAGCGACCCAGCAACGGGTTTCAATGTCATAGCGTTTGGCCTGCGCCAGGGCTGCTGCCAGAATGGCGTCTTTCTCCGCAGCGGCCCCACTTAAATCTTCCTTAGCATTGGCATCGGCATGGACTAAGTGCAAACGCCCACCGGGAATATCCCGCAGTAGAAAGATCGCAAGATCTAGGCATCTTTTAGCCGTATCCGATTTGTCGATCGCCACCATGACGCGCTGGATGGGACGGACATACAGGTCATCTCGTACCAACAGCATTGGACGGGACGAAAGTTGGAACACGTATTGACTAACGGAGTTGCTGAGAATCGAGGTCAGCCGTTTTAGCCCCCGAGATCCCATGATGATCAGATCCGTATTCACTTCTTCCGCCACTTGGCAAACGACGGTCTTAGGATCTCCCATACGAAGCATGATCGTGACTTTGGTGGGATCAAGTTTCAACCGTTCAGCCACAGTGGCGATGAGCGCTTCGCCTTCCTGGCGCTTCGTTTCCATTGCCTCCGCCGATCGCTCCTGGGGCACCACATGCAAAATTGTCACGGAGGCCCGCTGAACCGATGGAATCGCCAGCAGCGCTTTGAGCATTTCTTCGGAGTGCCCCGTTCCCGAGTCAGCCAGTAAAATTCTTTCAATCATGGTTTTTATGACCTCACTGATACGCGCAAGCAGTTCAGAACTTATGACAAAGATTGTGAAGACAACAGTTGTGAGAGAGTGGACTTCCTTATCAGCAAACATCCAAAAGGCCCGTGAGTCCTGACTCACATCAATGTTGAGTGCTGGTAAAGAGGCATTACATCTCGTTACATTTATTGAATTCCAAGTATCCTCAATCAATTGCCAGGTTATCACTAGGGAATCACTAGAGAATAACCAGACAACCAATCATCAAACACAACAGGAGTTCAAGCCTGAACCACGCGACCCTCTTAATACTTAGGATAGACCGTACATTGTGGAGATCGATCAATCATCAAAACGAATTGTAATGAATTCGCTGAGCGATCGAATCCCCATCGCCCACAGTTTTTGAGTGTAACGCGCAACTTGACCGAAAGACCGTCCCAGGACATAAAGAACTATCAACAATCAAGATAGAGCTTGCAACAGGTCTTAACATTTTTCGGGGATTTCAGTCGTGATTATGTGCAAATCTTAAGGAGATTTCCCTCCTATTCTCAATTTGGCTGTCAGGATTCTCAGAATTTTCTCGGATTCGCTGAGACAAGCACGATATAATTCTTGATGTTTAGTGTTCTAAAATGTAACGCTTTTTGTAATCGACTAGCGATCAACTAACGTTCGATGGCTTGTACTGACTAACTGTAACAAAACTTTCTATAAAATACTTTTCTATACAAACCTAATTGCACACTAATCTGCTATCTCAGTCATTCTCCATGGCAAATTCTCAACCTGCATTACCCACCAGCAACCTAACCCAAGAGGCCCTCCATCTGTCGGTCAACGACTGGTTTGAATACCCCGTCAAGGTGCATCCCCACCACACCGACTACGGTGGCGTAGTCTGGCATGGTACCTATTTAACCTGGATGGAGGAGGCACGGGTAGAAGCGTTACGCGCCTTGGGTATTGAATATTCAGAAATTGTCAACATGGGCTGTGAACTCTTAGTGGTGGATCTGTCCATGCGCTACCATCGTGGGGTTCGCATGGGTGAAGAGATTTTAATTC
This sequence comes from Alkalinema sp. CACIAM 70d, assembly GCA_002148405.1. Taxonomy (GTDB): domain Bacteria; phylum Cyanobacteriota; class Cyanobacteriia; order Leptolyngbyales; family Leptolyngbyaceae; genus Alkalinema. Next base: position 78,585 of record MUGG01000112.1, read on the forward strand.
GGACGCGGTTAGTGGATATGCAAGGCGTGAGAATTAACTGGGTATACGAATTGCAATCCCTCGATCGCACAACTTTGCATGTCACTGCCAATGTGACGCTAGTGGCCGTCGATCGGGAAAATGGAAAAATTATGCGGAGATTGCCTCCTGCCGTCAAGTCCATTCTGACCAAACGACCTGCCTAATCGAGAATGGGTAGCAAAACTCTCTAGCGAAAAATCTCCAGTACTGGCTACTGGCCGCTGGGACTCTGTTGAAAAATATTTTGTATAGCTTGGAAGGCAACTTGGAGAAATCCATTGGGGCCAATACCAAAGATAAATTGCACCGCTAGGACAATGAGAGCGATCGTAATCGCAGTTTTAATCGTAGTTTGAACAATCTTAATTAGGATGGTGAAAACTAGAAACGAAATGACGAGGACAGTCACTAACAGGATAAGATTCATAGTTTTTGATCAAGCCGACAGCTAGATAAAAGAGCAGTTATCAAACGCTAGGAAGATTGCCTCCGTTGGGAATCTGGAAAGTTCCTTTGAATCAGTTGACCGTAAATCAGTTGGAAGCAGGTTCGAAGCGCAACGATCGTACAAAAAAAGTACAGGATTGCCAACATCAGTAAGCTCCCCCCCAATAAACTCTGCTGTAGACTCAGGAAATTGCCAGCGATCGCACTGCACAAAAAGGCAGCGCCATAGGTCATCACCGCGAATACGACCTGCAATCGAAGTTGGCGATCCCAGCGTTGACTGCCCCAGAGTAGTCCCCCAGCCAGGACTGCCCCTAAACAGGCCCCCACGATCGCAACTTTAGCATCTTTTTCCCAGTGCGCCGCAAGTTCCGGCTGGTTTAGGCCAGAGTAGACCAAGGCTAGACCGCGTCCCAAGTTAGCAAATCCAAACAGTGCCCCTGCGGCCATGACCGCTATGCCTTGAGTAATCCACCAGCCCCACGATCGCGGGGCTGGCAAGGCTTGCCGGGAAGCCCTGCCCTGCCCGATGCCCACCGCTAAACTCCCAACGCCAAGGACGCCATACAACACTTGAATATAGCTCCAAGCGGGATCGCCAACGGAGCGCCCCAAGGCCCCATAAATCATGCGAAACAAGCCATCCCCAAAAACGATCGCGATCGCGCCAGTCAAGAGGCCACTGAGAAGACGACGCAAGGGAAATGAGGAGGCTGATCTAGAATTGAATTTTCGCATTAGAACTCCGCAGTATGAAATGGCCCCTTTCCTTGGAAATTTTAGCGAATCCCCGTTGGCAATGGGGTCTGGGAAGCTTCATCGTTAGCCTATTGCTAATTCCCATGGGATGGCATAACTGGGGCTATTTTCAGCGCCCCGATCGCGCATCGACCACAAGTTCGATCGCTCCCGGCATCACCTATCAACGATTATTTTTGAACGCTGCTCAACCCGTTGTTTTTCACATTGCCCGAATCGATTTACAATCCGGCGCGATCGGCGTATTGGTGACACCCAGCCTACCCGGAACCGGCCCCCAGAAAACCCAAGCCCGTACCACTTCAGCGTTTTTGCAGGAGTTTCAGTTGCAATTGGCAGTGAATGCCAACTTTTTCTATCCCTTTCGCGAAGAGGCCCCCTGGGACTACTTTCCTAAGGCGGGCGATCGGGTGATTACATCCGGCCAAGCCATTTCCAATGGTCATGAATATGCCCCACCTGTCCCCGATCGTCAGGTGATTTGTTTCGATCGACACCATCGTGGTCAAATCCCGGGAACCCATACCTGTCCTGCCGGAACTTGGAACGCCGTTGCCGGAAATTTCCTCCTGCTGCAATCAGGCTACGTTCTACCCATGGCCTACCAGGATCAGCAGCGTTATCCTCGACTATTGGCGGCATTGGATCGATCGGGGGGCACCCTCTGGCTGATTCTATCCGATGGCAAACAACCCGGTTACAGCCAGGGTTCAACCCTGCAAGAATCGGCAGAAGTTGCCCAGCGGTTGGGCGCGGACACCGCCTTAAATTTAGACGGTGGGGGTTCCACGACGATGGTGGTCGCAGCATTCCCTACCCCTAGGCTGCTCAATGCCCCCATTCATAATAAAATCCCCATGACTGAACGTCCCGTTGCCAATCATCTGGGATTTTTCCTACGCGATCAAACTCGCAAGTAAACCTAAAATCATGACTGTCAACACAGCGGAAATAGAGACACAGCAAAAGGCCCTGACTCATTCAGTCAAGGCCAGCAGAGGAGTTTTGCCAAAAATAATCCATCGTCGTTGATGCAACTCAAAAGAATACTGATAACTAAACACAAGTTATCAAAAACCTATCGATTAACGACTAAAACAAGCCAATCAATAACACTGATGTAAACATCGTAAAGAGAATCAACGAAACAATTAGAAGATTACTAACGGTTTCATCATGATGAGTAGCTTGATTGGGATTTTGCATGATTTATTCTCCCTGAAGTGTTTTTCCAAGATGTAGCGTTTTTGGATAGCCCTATTCTAAGAGAGTCCTAGGGTTGGGATCCGGAAATTGCAAAACAACGTAGCAATCCCAGAGGATCTGTAATTCCTCTACAAAAAAGTACGCATATCTCCGGGATTACTCAAGATGGCTCCTTCAAGGTTGCTGTGTCCGAGGATTTTGCCAGGGCTGGCCCAGGGTCGTGATATAGAGAACAGCTTCATCCGCAGGAATGCCTAGTACTTCATTGACCTGATCGTCAAAAAAGCCGCCTATGCCACTCACCCCCAAGCCGAGGCGAATCGCTGCAAGATTGAGGCGTTGCCCCAAATGGCCCGCATCCAAATGCAAATAGCGGTAAGCCCGATCGCCATACTGTTCGATCGCAGCGGATAAGTCAGCCGTATGAAAAATCACCGCAGCTGCATCCCGTCCTAAGGTTTGCCCCAAACAGAGGTAATGGAGTTCTTGGCGAAAGTTTTTAAACCGGATTTGCCGCAGTTCCTGAGCCTTTGGCGCGTAGTAATAACAGCCTTCTTCTAAACCGGTCACACCAGAAACTGCAATAAATGTCTCGACCAAATTCAAATCAAAATAATCCGGCGATCGATCCAACTGTTGATCAATATATTGCTGGGGCTGGTAAGTAAAACTGAGGATGGCTTGAAGATCCGTCAACGTAATCGGTTCACCGCTATAGTCTCGGGTCGATCGACGATTCAACAGCGTATCTTCCAATCCCGTCAACTCTGGCCCCCAGAGAATGGGTGTCGTGGCCATGGGCACCTTTAGGCAGAAGGGAAAGTTATATTTATCCACACGATCGGTTTCGGCAGTCGGAATTTTCCAGTCTACTTTAGCCTCAGACATTTCAATTTCCGTGGCTTGATGGAGATAACGGAGGAGGAGCCCATTGGGCATTTTGCGGGGATAGTCGGCTTGGGTATGGCTGGGGAGCGCAGTTTTACTCAGGGGTAAATTTTGATTGACTAAGCGGCGATCGGCCAAAGCCACCACTGCCATGGTGCCTTCCTGTTCTGGGGCAAGATAGAGCAGGTCATTCATAGCTTGATCGGCAAAGCCCCCAATCAAGTGAGGCCGAAAATCGGTCACGGAACCCGCCAATTCTAGGTTGCCGAGTAAATGCCCGGTATCCAGGCAAATGCGGCGATAGGCCCGGTCTTGATAACGCCACGCCGATCGATAAAACACATCCGTAATCACCAAAGCCAGTTGCGTCCCTTCTAGAGCCGGATGCCAAAAACAAGCTGATTGCAAAGCCGTCCACAGTTCACTTTCCCAGAAGTGCAGCAGGCTATGGGTTTTGGCTTGGTAGTTGTACAAGCCCGCTGGCAGTTGAGGCGTGCCCCGCGAAATCAAATACATTTCTGCGGGATAGAGCCCCCCCGCCGAGGGAGCTGCCCGTAGATAGTAGGGTTCCCCGTTGTTGGGAATCATCCCGGTCAACCCATAGCTACAAACAAAAAGGCGAGACAGGCGGTACCAAAATAACTCATTGGGATCATGGAGATAGTCCGCGATCGTAGATTCCTGCAGGTAGGGCTTGAGGTCGAAGGCGACACCGATCGGATATTCCTTGAATGGCACAGGTTGCTTGTCCCAATCGATCTCGCTCCCTTGTTGCAAAATCTCTGGGCTGTACTTCGTCCGTTCATGGTAATACTGGGCAATCGAGATCGACGAGTTCGGCATGGCCTTGGTTGTTGACGAATCCTACATCTAGCGGGTTTTTAGATCTTGGCATGGTTTGTGAGATCCTGCTCACCCAGATTTGGGTAAGCTTCAGGTCACGAACCTAGAAACCATTCTGCTAAATTTGTCCCCTACGTTTGGCAGCCCTTTATCTACGTCAGTTAAAACTTTCCCGTTCTCTGCATCTGACCTATCCAATCAGTGGGCGACGTAGCCAAAATTAAGGCTACGATCGCCCACTCACGTTAGAAGCCATTGCTAGAAACCATTACTAGAGACTCTTGCTAGAAACGATTGTTAGAAACCATTCGTCGGCTGAATGAATTGGGAATTGGCCCGGACAAAACAGTTATCTGTCGTTTTCAACCACGGTGCACCATTGAGCATTGTGATTGCGAGGCCCGATCGATCGATGAGGGCTTGAATCCCTTGCCCCTTCTGATAAGTCAGTTTGATTAGCCCATTCGGACTTGTTCGACAATTTAAAGAACCATCAGCGGAAACGACTTGCCATCCTTTCCAAGTACTCGATTGGGTTCCGCCATTCCACTGGTTGACAATCTCTGGCGTAAAATCTCCACGGGCATTGGGACGGGGCAATGCGTCTACCAACGATAAAGTTGTCGTTGCTCCGATCGCCGGACAAGCTTTGCCGCCTGTAACTTTCCAAGTGGCAGAAAATGACTGCCCAGGCAGGTCTTCAATAATATCAATCTCGCCTGTACAAGTTTGTTCTGCGCCACTCCCTGTCCGAAAATCTCGAAAGGTTCCTTTCCATTGGGAGACACCACTGAAGGGAACAGGCACGCCGGAGACTGTTGCGTTACCCATCCAAATTCTGCCTTGGATTCGAGTTGTGTACTCGATGTGAGGAGGATTAAAAATAAAGCGAGTTTGTCCAGTGGAGGTTCTGTAACCCGCAGCGGAAGCAGTCGCAGGCAATGCCAGCAGGAGGGCACTTGTGGCTAAAAGAGACCGGACTAGCATTCTAAATCTCTCAATCTATATTTCACTGGAGAAACTACGCTAGTTGAGTTCAAGGCTACGGAAACTAAGCCATAGATACTACTCAATGTTGTTGTCAGTGTGATTTGATCTGGGGCTCTCAATGAGAAATGGTTGATGACAGCGCTTCTAAAACGGAGGTACATCAAGGATCAATCCTGGCAGAATGTCTTGACCAGATAACTGGGTAGGAAGCGATCGCACTTCAACTTCCTGCCCCGGTTGATAAATTTCCACCTGTTGGTTTTGGGGATCGAACAACCAGCCTAGCCGGACGCCATTGTCTAAATATTCCTGCATTTTGGCCTGTAGGATAGCTAAATCGTCAGTGCGCGATCGCAGTTCAATGACAAAATCAGGGGCCAGGGGCGGAAATTTTTCCTGTTCCTCCGCAGGTAGCTCGTTCCAACGATCCTGGGCAATCCAAGCGACATCCGGCGATCGTTTTGCACCATTGGGTAATCGGAAAATTGTAGAAGAACTAAAGACTTTGCCTAACTTGGTTGCATTATTCCAGTTCCACACCTGAGCACCCAGCCACATTTCCCGATCGCCGCTCACACCACCCACCGGGGACATAACAATCAAATCTCCCTGCGCCGTCATTTCAAAGCGCAACACTTCATTTTGCCGACAGATGCTATAAAACTGATCATCCGTCAGTCCAGCCGCAGAAACATCGATCGTTAGTGTTTCCATAGAGATCGTTGGATAGAGCTTGTCCAATAGGTGGCCACTTATCTTCCATTGTATCGACTGTCTCGATCGCCAAAAGCTTGCCTATTGCCCCCTGTATCCCTTGTGATTCTTATAAACTTCTCCGGAAATTCCCCCAAGTCATTGAAAGGCTAGGTATGTCCAAGGGGGACTGCCGCAGGAAAATTCACCCACAGCACCTGCCTGGGATGGATCAAGATTGATTTCATGAGGAATGTAGGGATGCTCGCACAGGATAGCGCTTTTCAAAGCTTACATAACACAGTGCCCGGTGCCGAAGCGGCGGATCACTGCCGACAAATTATCGCCCAAGTAGAAACAGCCCTCTGCCGCAGCGATGTCTATCGACAAGCGCTCGATCAACTCCAACAGCTAGCGGTGGAAAATGGCACCAGTACCCAATTCATGCTGAAGTCGGTCATTCGAGAAACGATTCGACTGGCAGTGCGGTGCGTGACTCACCCTGGGGAGGCGATCGCGCAGCTTTCCCCTGAAGCCTCCCAAACGCCTTCCGCAGAAACCACGGATGAAATGGACTGCGCTGAGGTTCAGTCAGACGTTCAACCAGAAATCAAGCCAGCCGCTAAACACAAGGGAGAGGGAGCAGGAGAGACGCAAAAGCCAGCCTCCCTCACCCGCACGGAATTGGAAGACCAAGAAGATGCTGCGACCTTTAAGGCGATCGAGCAAGTTCTCCAAACCAAACCCGACCACGCCTTGACCGTCTTCCAGCCCAAACCTCGGGAACGCAAGCTCACCCCTGCGGAACAGGCTCAAAAGGCTGCCGATGAGCGGGCAGTGCGGTTACGTCGTCTCTGTGCGCGTATCAAGCATGAGCGTCAAAGTCGAGGATTTTCGCTGGCTCAAATCCATGCCCGGACGTTTATTCCGCTCTATCATTTGCAAGCGATCGAGCAATGCAATATCGAGCACCTGCCGGAGGATATCTACCTGCGGGGGTTTGTGCGGCGGCTAGAGCAAACCTTTGGTCTGGCGCTTGGGTCTTTAACCGACGGGTTCCCCAATCCACAACCCGCCCAAGCCGTGCCGACTTGGTACCACAGCCAAACGGAAGCCAATCCGAAGAAGGGCAATGGTTTAAGCGTTCATCCCCTGCATTTATACCTGACCTATGGTGCAGTCATGGCCGGCGGGGTGTTCTGGCTCTCGCAACAGGCGGCTCCCAAGGCGAATGTGGCTCCCATCCAAATTGATGAATCGTTCCCGCAACAGTCCGCTGAGCCCATCCAATCTAAATCGGACGCCAAAACGGCCAAAACGAAGACTTCTATCAGTCAACAGGTCGCCGCTCCGGAAATTTTACGGTAGCGATCGCAGGGCTGGAGGTAGAACTAAGTTTCTCCGCTGGGCTGAGATTAAGTTGGGGTAACCGATCGTGCTGCTAGTAATGGGTCACGATCGGTTGCCCCGTTTATTTTGGCAAGCTTTACGAATCTTCAGATCCCTGGTGAAATTTTTTGGCAGCGATCGGAGTCTCCTTGTCTACAATCAAAGCAGAAAAGCAGATTTGTCTCCTGCTGCTAAGAGTAAATCATGTTTGCTAGATTGAGTCGCTGGTTTAATCGGTTTTATCGCAATGCCCGCACGGTGAATAACGAGCCCTTAAACAAGGTGAGTTTAATCGTGATTTTGGTCGTGGATTTGTTTATCCTCACCAATGTGTTCATGGGCTTGAATGACATTAGCCAGTGGTATCTCAATCCGTCTGATGCTTACCCCTGCTATAGCGCTTGGTCAGACTATCGCGAAGCAAAACCTGATAAACCCGCCGATCGTGACTTTGCTTTGATTCAACGCTCGATCGGAAACGTAACCCAGGAATCGGTGCAGCAACGCTATCAACGAATGCAAACCGATCATCTTGGTACCGTTTCGCCGATTTGTTTAAAATCTGCTGAATACCAAGACCAAGCTAACACATCAGATAATCGCAAAACGCTGCAAACGATCGATCAACGCCAAACAAAAATTCGTTCCCTAGAACAGGCCAATACCAAGATTCGATCGCAATATGACTCGACATTGCTGGAAAAACTAGCAGGTCAACCCAAGAATCAGTCGATTAACGAAGTCAGCGCTGAAAAAGCTAAACAGGAACTGGATAAGAATAACCAGTCGATCGCAACCCTGAAGCAAGAAATTACCGACCTCAAACAACAGCTTCTAGCCAAACCAGAAATTACACAGTTCTTAGGATTCCTAGCAGATGGTGGACAATTTAATACCGTTGAGCAAGGGTATCGTCAAGCAACGTTTTGGTATCCCAGCATTCAATTTCTGTTTCAGGCTTTATTTTTAATCCCGTTAATTGGCCTTGCCCTCTGGGTGCATCGGTTAGCGAATCGCCGGGGCTATGGCTTGATTGCTCTGATTAGCTGGCATTTACTAGTTATTTTCTGCATTCCACTTCTGCTGAAAGCGTTTGAGTTTCTGCAAGTGGGTGTGGTGTTTGAGTTTGTTTTTGATGTCATTTCTGCCTTATTCGGTGGGTTACTCTTCCTTGTTAGCTACGTCTACATCTTGCTGATTCCTTTACTAGGGTTCGGCATTATCAAATTCTTTCAACGCTTTGTTTTTAACCAGAAACTGCAAGCGGCCAATCGAGTCCAGAAATCCCGTTGCATTAGCTGCGGTCGCAAAATTCGGCATCAGGATAGCCACTGTCCCCATTGTGGTTTCTATCAATTCGTGGAGTGTCCCAACTGCCACCAACCCACCTATCAATATCTACCCTACTGCAAAGAGTGTGGACATCCCCAGGAGGTCGATCGCCCTTAACCTCGATCGACCTTAGTTCATAACGATGGATCTTGAGAGGGAGGATGTAGCCTAGTCCTCCTCCAAAATTGCCGTGTTCCTCGAATAGAGTCCTCTGTTGCATAACGAGTGTCATTGAGATCGAGGCGGATGCAGGTGGCTCTGCCTGTCGGAGTCACTCCCTGAATGACAGTACCGTTTTCTGTCCAAACGAAGTGATCTCCCCATTTTTGTTGCCGTGGGTTAAAGATCGGCACAATTGCCTGGGTTTCTGGATCGATACCAGCAACAAAGTTGTAGCGTCTTTCATTACAACGCCGACAAGCTAGAGCTAGGTTATCAATCTCGTCAGAACCACCTAATGACTTAGGCCTGACATGATCAACTGTAAATCGATTAGCGCTTAAACGTTCTGGAGAATGACAGTACTCACACAAGTAATTTGCTCGTTGTCGAACAAGTTTTTTAGCTGCGTCATTGATTGCCATCCTGAGCAGCCACCATTGCATTGATGTGAGTAAAAATTCGATCTAGCTCTCCGATCGCCTCTAGATCTATCATCTCTTCTGGCGTGAGTTGGTCTAACTTCTTCTTTTCTAGGAGACTCTCCATCCGTAATTGCAAAGACTCACTAAATTTGAATAAATTCCAGTTATCGACTTTCTCAATGCAAATTTCATGAATCAGTGAGGAGGGTCGCCCTAAAGTTGTCAGCATGATCTCTACATGAGCTCTACAGTGACGAAATAAATCATTGACGTTTAGTCTGTCAACTAGATTATAACTCTTCATAAATTATCGGCTTCTGTGGATTCTTGAGGCATGGATCTTTAAATTTTAAAAATAAAAAAATACAGCTTGACCAAACACCCCTTCAGGGGAGTATCGTTTATGGAGGTAGCCGCTCCCGCTGTTGGGACTACGCGCCACTTGGTACACCCAGAGCTTCAATCTCTAGGCTAGTTTGCCTCCCCCGCATCGACTTCTATCGACAAGAGCAGGGAAATAGATTGTTCCATGGGTTCGGCAGGTACGTGGCGCGGAGAAGGTTTATCCGCTACCCTGTTCAGGGGGCATTGTGTCGAGGGTTCTGCTTCAAGCTGTTTTGGAGCGCTAGAGTGCCCGGATGTCCCGCAGGAAGCAAACTCTAAGGATTGAAACATGATTGCAACCCCCGTACAACTGAAGTACGACATCAAGGATATTGGTTTGGCTCCGTCCGGGAAGCAGCGCATTGAGTGGGCTGGCCGGGAAATGCCTGTGCTGAAGCAAATCCGCGATCGCTTTGCCCAAGAGAAGCCCTTTGCGGGTGTCCGAATTTCCGCTTGCTGCCACGTCACCACGGAAACTGCTAACCTGGCGATCGCTCTGAAAGCGGGTGGTGCCGATGCGATTCTGATCGCGTCCAACCCCCTGTCCACCCAGGATGATGTGGCGGCTAGCTTGGTGGCTGACTACGGCATTCCGGTATACGCCATCAAGGGCGAAGACAACGCCACCTACCACAAGCACGTACAAATCGCGCTGGATCACCGTCCCCAACTGATCATCGATGATGGTTGCGACGTGGTGGCAACGCTGGTGAAAGAGCGGCCCGAGCAGGTGAAAGAACTGATCGGCAGTACCGAAGAAACCACCACTGGAGTTGTGCGTCTGAACGCAATGTTCAAAGATGGCGTGCTGACCTTCCCTGCGATCAACGTTAACGACGCGGAAACCAAGCACTTCTTTGACAACCGCTACGGTACGGGCCAATCCACCTTGGACGGCATTATCCGTGCAACTAATATCCTGCTGGCTGGCAAAACCATCGTCGTGGCAGGCTACGGCTGGTGCGGTAAGGGCACGGCAATGCGGGCGCGTGGCTTGGGTGCCAACGTGATCGTGACGGAAATTAATCCGGTGTGCGCGATCGAAGCGGTGATGGATGGTTTCCGTGTCATGCCGATGTCTGAAGCGGCTCAGTACGGCGACATCTTCATTACCGTCACGGGTAATAAGCATGTGATTCGCGGTGAGCACTTCGATGTCATGAAAGACGGCGCGATCGTTTGCAACTCCGGTCACTTCGATATCGAAATTGACTTGGAAGCGCTGAAGGATCGTTCTACTGAAGTCAAGACCGTGCGCAACTTCACCGAAGAATACCAACTGAAGAGCGGCAAGTCTGTAGTGGTCATTGGTGAAGGTCGTCTGGTTAACTTGGCCGCAGCGGAAGGCCACCCCAGTGCAGTCATGGACATGAGCTTTGCCAACCAAGCTCTGGGTGCGGAATACCTGGTGAAAAACCAAGGTCAACTGACGCCCGGTGTGTATCCTGTGCCGACGGATTTGGATCAGGAAATTGCTCGGTTGAAGCTGCAAGCGATGGGCTTCTCGATCGATGCCTTGACCGAAGATCAACTGTCGTACATCAACTCTTGGACGTCTGGAACCTAATTTCTGGAATCTAACGCTTGTCATGAAGCGGGCGAAAATCAAGCCGAAGCTCAACCG
>MUGG01000012.1 GCA_002148405.1 Alkalinema sp. CACIAM 70d
CTAGTTAAGGGCGATCGGGTAGCTCCACGATCGCCCTTAACTATTAGCAAGTGTTATTAGCAGGGTTGATTAGCCCGGGCCGACCAGTACTAGAATCGCTCCTCCGTGGCTTCATCCTTCGTATTGGTATTCCGTAGCGGCGTTTCTCGCATAAAGCGCATCCGGATTTGCCGCATCTGTTCGCCATCGGCAGCCACCGCCATGATGGGATAATCCAACACCCCATCCTGGAAGGAAAGATGGAAGCGGAACGTCCCATCGGAATTGAGTTTGATGGGAACCCCGCCGATCGTCACCGTGGCATCCGGTTCTGTTGCACCGTAGACAATCAACTCCGCATCGGCCACCATCCAGAACTTCCGCGATCGTTCTGGCGGCATCGAGGCAGAGAACCCTACGCCCGACATCCCTGTAATACCCGACATCCCCATCCCGGATGGTGTTGGCAAACTCCACATGCCCATTCCCGACGGGAAGATAAAAGAACTGATGGCTGAGGAGGGCAACTGATGCATCGAGCCAAACAGCGAACCCGCAATCCGCATGGCTTCGGCATCTTGGGATAGTCCAAAGATCGGTGGGAACATAGATCGATCGCCCTGGGCTGTTCCCGGTGGCACCAATTCCAGGAAAGTCTTGCCTTGCAGATCTTCCTCCCAATCGACTGTAATGAACTGCTCATCAAACCAATCGGACGGATAGACCGGCGGAATCCGCACGACGTTCGATCGGGCCAGCATGAGCCAACGCCCATCCCCGGTGACATAGCCAATTTCCGCCACGTAATCCCGATCGCTAACCGGCACTGGGAGATACCAATCCCGCGACATTTCATCACAGGCATACTGCTGCATACTGTGGGGGTTTTGGTCGCTCAAATCGACATCGGTTACATCATAGAGACGCAGAGCTAGTTGTTGGCCCCCTTGTCGCCGCAAGCTGTCCCGCTGATCATTGGGCACATCCCAGTAGGTGTAGGCCCATTGCGGATCCCGTGGCATCAAGACAATTCGGCTCTCACCGTAGCCATCGGGTAACTCAGGCAATCCTTCATCCACAGTAGCTAAGGCTTCACTGCTGAGGTCAGTTTGTCCAACATCAAATTTGGTCGCTTCCACATTGGTCTGTGTGGGGTCATCGGCAGTCATCGCAAAGGTAGCCCCCATGGCTGCGGCTCCTCCTACGATCGCGGCTCCGGCGGCCAAGGGATTGACCGCAACATTGGGAGGTTGGAAATTTTCAGGTTGAGAATCTTCAGGTTGGGAGTCTGGGGGCTGAGAAGTCATCATTCCTGCATCCGATGGGGTACTGAACGGGGCAGAAGGCTGAGGCAGCGATCCTGCGGTCAAATTGGCTAAGTTAGCGTCCAAACCGACTTCTGCGAACTGCTCCTCCGGCGAGGGTTGAACCTGAGGCGGCAGTTGAGTGATTGGTTCAGGCGCTGGAACTGGCTCGGAGGTGAGCGTCGGATCAGTAGGAGCAGCCAACTGATCTGGTTCAGTCGCCTTTGCTGCTAAGCTTGCTGCCGTTAAGCCCGCTGCCCCCGCTGCTAAGCCAGGAAACAGTAAGCCCATGGCATTGCCATCGATCGATCGCGGCGCAGTTTCTGCAATGCCGTCAGGTATGCCATCTCCATCGGCATCGATCGCGGTAGGGGCAGTCATTTCCGCTGCGGTGAGGGGAATTGCCGAGGTTTCCGCACAACGAGAATTCAGTTCTACCGGGATTTCGGATTCCGCCGCAGACATGGATGCAGCATCTGCACCAGCCTCACCTTCTGTAACCGGGGGAACGACTGGAAGAGGCACAACCCCTGACACAGCCGCTGCCTCGGCTACGGGCATCACCGGAGGTACGGCTCCCAAATCGGTCGCTAAATCTGGGGTGGGGGTCTCCACTGGCGTTACCGCTTCGATCGAGTCTCCAGGACTCGCTTTGCGTCCTTTAAGGCTCCACCACAGTAAGCCTGCGGCCCCCAGCGGTAGAAGGAACCATAGCCAATCTGGTAAGCCCGCCTCAACCGCGCCAATGCGATTGGTACTGTTGGCATCGGGAGTTGCACCCGTGGTCGAGCCAGCGGGAGCTTGGGCTTGTGATCCATTGGTGGGAGCAACCGAGCTAGCTGTTGCCGCTGCACTGGGGGTTACTACGGAGGGTGCTGGTGCTGCGGGGCTGGCAGTAGCACCCGTTGTTGGAGAAGAGGCGGTTGTTGTTCCGGCGGTCAGAGCCGTTGTTCCCACCGCGATCGCCGCTGACACGTCGGCATTGACATTCGGGATCTCGGCTCCGGCTGAACTGACTGATTGAATGGCCTGCCGCCCAGTCGGATCGGCCACGGAGGCTAGGAAGGCTTGGGTGGCTGGGGTGACTTTACCTTTTTTATAGACGTAGGCCAGAGACTGGGAAAAGGGATAGCGGGGATCGGTGGGCAGAACATCATGCATGGCCAGCACCTTCACCCCTTTGAGATTGCTAACCTCATCGGCGGTGACATAGCCGATCCCATCGGCTCCCAACTGTTGCGCGATCGTCTCCGGCTGCTCATCGGTCAATTTCGTAGCCGTCGCCACTGCTTGAAACGGGGCAGTTTGAAATACCGGATAATTGGGAAACGCTTTGCGGGTATCACTGGCATCGGGCAAATCCACGACGCGGATGGAACCGGCTTGCCCGCCGACCTGCGACCAATCCGTTAGTTCTCCCCGAAAAATTTTGGCAAATTGCTGAATGGTCAGACTTTTGCTGAAGGGATTATTTTCCCCCACCACCATCGCAATCTTTTCGCGCTTGATGGGAATGGCGACTAAACCTTGGGCTTTTTCCGCACTGGTTAGCGATCGCCCGATCGCCGCCAAATCGACCTGCCCCGCTGCCAAAGCCTGCAAGCCTGGATCGGTTCCACGATTGGCAAGATCAACCTTGCTGCCCCCATATTTCCGTTCAAAGCTCTGCTTCAGCGCTTGGTTAACAGCAGCTAAACTTCCCGATCCATCAATCCGCACGATCGATCCTTGGGGAAGGGATGGGGGGAGCGATGGAGGATTAGCTGTCTGTGCCAACGTGATTGGTGCAGAAGTCATAGAAGTCATCAGCACGGAGGGCATTGTGGCGATGACTAATGCAAATGCCAATGGCACCTGCTTCGCGGAAGAACCCTTTTTCAGCATTGCGATCTAACACCAAATACAGCAGATAGCTTAAACGAAAAATTGATGAAACCAGCAGTAACAGACGCTCTCGGTCAGCATTAGCCAGTCTGGGACAGAATACTCGTGCTGCATGCCGAAAGTTGAGCCAATTATACCGCTCTCATCTCCTACAGACCGATGGATTACGGCTTGTTTTAATCGTTGCAACGATCGAGCGCAAAACTCCTGTCAAAACTCCTATTCCAAGGCGTTCAATTGACCGCTTCAGATCCTTGAATTGCAGCCCCTTTAACTGTTGCCAAGCTGCATCTCCGTACCTTCCCTAGGAGTTTATTAACCTTTGACAAAAGCGGTAAGACCCTGCGCAGTTCTTCGGACGGCAAGCTCCCAGCAAATCAACTACAACCGAAGAACTTCTGGCAGATTCATTGCTAGTCTTCCAGAACCTGATCTGTTTTCTAACACTCAGATACTCAGTTTGTTTGCGTTTGTCATTTGAAGAAGTCAAGCAAAGTTTATGTCTTTTAGTAGTGCTTTAAGCTGGGAAACTCCCGCACCTTTAGCGATTCAAGCCCCTAATGCCTTCAACTCAACCCAGCCGCTGAATACATCCCTGCCTGGAGCTACGGCACCCACTGCAGCTAGTAGTAATACTGAACTTTTCTTTCGCAATATTAAGACCGGACAAACCCAACTGTGGGAAATTAAACCCGATCAATCGATCGTGACCCATGATTTGCTAACCGTCGCTGATCCGGCGTGGCAAGTTGCAGCCCGAGGGGATTTCGATCGCGATGGGGATCAGGATTTACTCTGGTACAACAATCAAACGGGTGTACTAGCTTTTTGGAAGTTAGCGGGTTGTACCTATGAAGCGTCGATCTACCTTGGC
Organism: Alkalinema sp. CACIAM 70d; assembly: GCA_002148405.1. Classification (GTDB taxonomy): domain Bacteria; phylum Cyanobacteriota; class Cyanobacteriia; order Leptolyngbyales; family Leptolyngbyaceae; genus Alkalinema. Next base: position 4,042 of record MUGG01000012.1, read on the forward strand.
GTCATGCAGGATCTCAGCTGGCAAGTTGCTGGTGTAGCGGATTTTAATCAAGATCAAAAAACTGATCTTCTGTGGAGACATAGCCGCACGGGAGATTTAGCGATTTGGTATTTGAATGGGTTTTCAATCGCTAGTACAGCAAGTTTGGGTGCTGTAGATACAGCCTGGAACATTGTCGCTCTAGGGGATTTTAATGGGGATAAACAAGTTGATTTATTCTGGCGGCATCAGCAAGGATACAACGTTGTGTGGCACTTGGATCATGGCCAAGTTACCAGTACAACCACTTTAACGACTGTCGCAGACCCAAATTGGTCAGTCAAAGGGATTGCAGATATGAATCACGATGGCAAGCTGGATATTATTTGGGAACATGCCATAGCCAGCGTAACTGTCATCTGGGAAATGGACAGCACGACCGTGAAGGCAGGATACAGCATTTCCCAGCGGATGGATCCTAACTGGCTGATTCAGGATACAGGCGATTTCAACAATGACGGGACTGTCGATATTCTCTGGCGTAACCGTTTGACTGGCAATGTGGGCTTTGGAGCCATGGACGATTTTAACTTGGTGGCCAACCGCCCTCTGAAATCTCTGGATCCTAACTGGCAAATCGAAACCTGTGGACAATTTAGCTAACACTCTTGGCTGAAAGGACTTGTTAATCCTTGAATGATTTCTTCCTTGTCAGTTAGTCAAGCTAAAGTTAATCCTCTGAATACGTCCCCCAACCCTCCTTTACAATAGACCTGTGGTTAGGGTGGGTATACCTATGAAACATCCTTTACGGCTATCATTCCGACGATCGATAATCGAGGGACGACGGGGTATGATTCGCATTGCCAGTCGGGATGGGAAGCTGCAGGTTGATGGATTAAACGTTTGGTATCGCTACTGGCGAGATCCCTATCATTTGATGCTAACCATTCCTTGGTGGGGATTCTTTAGCATTATTTCTAGCATTTATCTTTTGATTAATGCTGTGTTTGGAGGATTATATCTTCTGGAGCCAGATGCCTTGACAGGGGCTCGTCCAGGTTCCTTTGAAGATGCATTCTTTTTTAGTGTACATACCCTTGGCTCGATCGGTTATGGGGTGATTGCCCCTAAGACAACCTATGCCAATACGATCGTGACCCTTGAGGCCATTATGAGCCTATTGATGATTGCGGTTGTAACAGGATTGGCGTTCGCTCGTTTTTCTCGTCCAACTGCACGCATTATATTTAGCAAGCGTGCCGTCGTGATGCCCCACAATGGGGTGCCCACATTGATCCTGAGATCGGCCAACCAACGGCGTAATCAAATTGTGGAAGCTGAGGCGCGGCTCTATCTCATTCGGGATGAATATACACTAGAAGGGGAGTTTATTCGGCGGTTTCACGAGTTGCCATTGCTGCGATCGCGCACGCCTAGTTTCACACTAACCTGGAACATCATGCATCCTATCCATGAGACAAGTCCTCTTTATGGTGAGACGCCAGAGTCACTTGCAGCATCTAATACACAGTTGATTATTTCATTAATTGGAATTGATGAAACTGTTACAGAAACTATTCATGCTCGCAACATCTATGGTAACCATGAAGTCATGTGGGATCATCGCTTTATGGACATTTTCTACCTTTCTCAAACGGGCGATCGCTACCTAGACTATCGCTATTTCCATGAAGTTCAACCACAATCTAACCAATCTGCAACAGATACTTTGTTCGCAAGTACTCAATTATCCCAGGAGTCAGCTGAGCAATAAGTGAGGAAGTTTTTTGGCTAGGATTTCCCAAGAAAAGCTTCACCAAAAACGAGCAATAGTCTGACCTAAATGCCCATCTTGGGTGAAGCCTACGGGGTGAGTGAGGTTGAACTAACGTTGTAGGCTGTGAACCAAACAACTAGGCTGTGAACCAAACAACATTGACTTTAATCGCAAACCGTTTACAGGCAACCTGCTGAAGCAAAAACATTCTAGAGCGAGTTAACTGATCACCCGCGACTGTTAGCTTTTACTGGCAACTGCTTCTGCCACAAGATCTTGTTCGGGAGTCCAAACGACATCATCTCCTGTTCCAAAGTGACCATCAAATTTTGTAACGTTTACGTCGCCCAGTACCTTGGTTTGGCAAGCCAGACGTCGATCGTGGTGTTGAGAATGGGGCGGAATCGCCATTCTTAGTTTTTCAAAATCAGTAGGTTCTGAAACCATTCCCTCAACTTTAACTAAGCAGCTACCGCAACTGCTATGGCCGTGGCAATTAAGCACTTTAGCTGCACCGTTATACAGGTCAATATCCTGTTCTAATAGTGCTTCTCTTAAATTTGCTTCGTAGGGGACATCAAAGGTTTTTCCTTGGGCTGTAACTTTTGGCATAGGATTTCTCCCAGAAGTATCTATAGGGTTAGCAATTAGATGAGATCGCAGAGACGCATAATCAGTAAGATAAGGGGAATTTCAGCTAGTTACGTCTATAGATATGGTGAATCCGATCGCCTATTAAGGGGGATGCTTGAAGGTACAAGGTCTTGTAGGGAGATCGATCGGGTACACCAACAAAATTTTCGTCTGATAAATTGTTTAAGAATGAATTGCGCCAATCACCGATCCAAGGCAAAGCAGAAAATCAGGTTCTGAGGTGAGATGGAAGCATCCATAAATCTGCTCAAGATTTAGTTCTCCAAGAAAATTAATCACTGTAGTGTCAAAATTAATACTTGACCTATTAAACCGGCACTATTTGATAGTGCATTTTTCAATTTATCTCATCTTTCGATTGGAGCTCTGGAAGCCAGTTTTGGAGATTTATGCAATTTTAGCTGATTCGAAAACTTATGATGCCGGGTTAATATCCCTCTAGTACAACCTAGATCTAAATCTATGCTGAGCCTGGAATGAAAATAACAAAGCGATCGGTAAAGAGACAACAATAGCTACAATCTTAAAACGCAAACTGAAATACTCTAAGAATAGAAATGAGAAATATTCTATTTTCTCGATGGGTAATCAGTGTAACGGTAAAGCTTACGGCGGCAAGTAATCTCGAACTCTTGCCAATCCTCTCTATTCCATTCGTCTCAGGTGCTGCGTTAGACCTCGGCACAAGCAACATCTACCCTTTGCTAGCTAAATAATAGCGTCAAAGTGATCGGTGCGAATGATGCTTGCGTATTTGCCAAAGCCATTACCATTAGCAATAGAGTAACAGGAAGGGCGATTATTCCCATTGTCAGGAGTGCTTTTTCTTTGAGCCTCCATATAGAATTACTCGCTCGTAGACTGATCAGTTCTTGCCATAAATATGCAGTGAACATCGCGAATATCGCAAGGAAGAGGCTACAGACGATTGCTTTCGGTCTCTGCCATAGGAGACGATTTTGCACCTCGTTTTGTAGCACAGTCGGAATAGGAGCGCTGCCTGACTGCACCCAAGTGTTGACTGCTTGGTAAAGCACCGCTTTTTGGATCCCTACTTTTTGGGTACTGAGATCCGGAATCAACTGAGCAAAGCCTTCTTGAGGGTTGAATAAACTACTTAGATTGGCTAACACAATCACGAGCATCCCTAGGGCAACGATAGTACTGAGCAGACCAAAACAAAAATATACTTTTTTCTCAAACGTCCAATTGCGAGCTTCAATGTCTCGCAGTTTTTTAAACCGCCACCAAAAATGTACGCTGAGGACTGCAAGCAAGATCGTGAAAATACTTCCCTCGATAAAGAACACAGCATGATACTTAATGTAATCGTTCAATAATGTATTGTAAGCAAGGTTAGAGCCTGCGCCAGATAGCATTACGTGATGAAGTGTATTTTGTAGGCTGTTGTTGTCCACAGTCAGTTTCGTTTTTACTTCTTATTTGAAGCCCTGTTATTTCTACAATATCTTTTCTGTAAAGTTTGTAGAGAGTTTCACCAATGCTCGTGTTCATCGATCGGGTTCTACAGTGTGGGAAAACCGTCGCTCCACTCTGATCGTTGTCGATGCTTCCAAAACAGCCTTAAAAACAAACCTCTCCAGACGATCGTTCGCTAGAGAGGTTGAAGGGGAATATTCACAGATGTCAATTTCGACGAATATCTATCTCAACTAATAATCAGTCTAACTAAGCGGCTCCATTACCAGGATGATGGCCGTCTTTAGGCATCGGGTGAACCAACAGATCACTGAGTGCTTCATTGAGCGCACCAGGATTCATAAACAAAATCTTAGAGTTCTCACTCTTACCAATTTCAGCATTGGCTTTAACAAAGTCTTGAGCAATCAAATACTGCAACACCGCCTGGGGATTGTCCGAATTCTCCAGCGCTTCCGAAAGCTGACGAATCGACTCAACCGTAGCCCGGGTAATTTCCAGCGTCGCTTCCCCTTGAGCCCGAGCTGCCCGTTGTTTTTCCAGGGACTGCCGCATCTCATCGGAAATACTGATGTCCTGAACCTCCACCCGCATTAGTTCAATCCCCCAGGTATTCAACGGCTTGAATGGAGGACGAGTTTCTGCATCAGGATAAATTTGTTCGTGCTGCAAGCGTTGCCGCGCCACCTCTTCATCGGATTCCCGCAACTTCTCTTCAATGTCCCGTCGTAGGGCATCACTGATTCCCCGCGTAGATGCGATCGCTTGCTGCAATTCAAATTTACCAATTTCCGCGCGCAGAGAACTGAGTACCAGTTCTTTCAACGATTCCTCTAGATCATCTACCTTGTAATAGGCTCGGTACAGATCAACAATCTTCCAGTAGACGATCGCATCTACCGTCACAGGCACAGAATCCTTAGTGATGGCCTTTTGAGGTTCAATGTCCAACAACTGCTCACGCACCGTCTCCACCAACACCGAGTCCACAACAGGTACAACAAAGTTAAGTCCAGGCCGAAGAGTGCGCTTATACTCTCCCAAACGCTGAACTAGGGCTTCATCACCTTCTTCAACGATCCGCACAGAGCCGATAATATAACCCGCAAACATCAGTGCGATCGCACCCAGCAAAGACTCAAACATAGTTGTGATGGATTGTGATGTGTTGTGTGAATTCCGAAGTTTCCAGTAGCCGAAATTGTGACGACATCTTGCAGCTTCAGTGTAGTCGCTTTACCCAAAAATGACACAGTCTTGCAAAAGTTTTTAGCGGTAATTTTTAGCGGTAACTTGGAGTTGTGATCCTTAGCTCCATTATCCCTCCGATTCGTGAAGTTGTCTCCTCACCGACGGGCCCTGAACCTAAGAGCACCGAACTTAAGACCGCCGATCCTGCCACGCATCCCCAATTCCCTTGGCAATCCCTCGACCAATCAACCCTAATCCCCGTCCCACCACTTCCGTCAGCACGTATACGACCCCAGATCCCAATAACGAAAAGGCCGCCCGCAACCGAGGAGATAGGGCGTCTCTAGCCTCAAGGGCGATCGTCACCGCCAGGGGAATCCCAGACAGCGTTTCTAGCTCCTGACGACGGGGTGCATAAATGGCAATGCGACGAATTCCCCGATCGCTCAAGATCCAAAGACGATATTGACTTTCAAAAATATGGGTCGGCGTCTCAAACCAACGATCGCGACGATACCGCCAAGACAGATCATTGCGAAACCGTTCAATTTCCCGGCTGGTCATATGTCGTCGATCGTAGAAATTTTGCTTAATCGGCTCCCAATCAGCAAATTGGTTTAACAACGGCTGAATCACGCCATTGGCGATTTGAATGACCAAATTTTCTAAAATCACTAAGGCCCGATCGACCTGTTCTGGAGACACCGATGAAGGACGAGGACTCTCTACAGCAAACGCTGGAACCAGCGGAATTTGAAACAGTAAATAGGCAAATAACTCCGGCACCAACGGAATCTTAGACAAAATATCCCGCTGCACAATCGCATAACTATGGAGCACCGCAGGCACGACTTCAATGGTTTGAATGCCGTCGCGCAAGGTATAGTACTTCCCTAAAAAATCAATGATGGAGGCTTCCCAGAGATCCGTCAAAAGTTCGTTCCGTTTGACCTGTAACTGCTGCGGTTCCACCTGGGCAAGGTCCAGTTCTGCTAGCAACGTTTCCACCTTACGCAGAACAATATAAAGGAGTTCTTGCTTGCGATCGCATCGCAGAATATCAATTTCTAGGGGAATGGGCTCCGCGTTGTTCAGTTCAAAGCGCAGTTTACTCGCCAGTCGCTCAAAAATAAGGTCTTGAACCTTTTTGGGAGGCATGGCCTGTGGCTGCGGCACTAAGGGCGATCTTGATGATGGAGGAACAAGCTTGGAGCGTGACTCCAGCGATGAAGAGGGCAAAGGGGATGAAAAAATTCTAGGGGCGGTTCTCTCCGACGACGGTAGGGATGACGATCTTGAGGGAACAGCCGACGAACCCCATTCAGGCATCGAGGCAGCGGGTGAACTTGGGAGCGAGGAAGGAGGCAGTGGGGCTAGCTGGGTTAGAATCCAGCGGGCAGCCCGTAACTCGCGACATCGGCCTTGGATCACCAGTCGATCGAACCATGGTAGCGTCTCCGTCCTCAGGGCAGTTTCCAGTTGAATCAACAGCGTATCAATTTGCTGTATCCCGGCTGGTCGGCGTTTGCCCATCGGCTTTGAACTGGCTAACGGTTCCCCGGCTGATCGGTCTTCGGCTGACCGTTCTCCGATCGTGGTCAGGGATGGTGACCAAATGATCTCCCCTTGCAAAATCTGATTGAATCCCGCGAGAAGAGTTGAGATCGGCGTTTCTCGGGCAAAACAACCCTCAATCCCCAATTTGCGGGCTTCAACCAGAGCTGGATCTCGTAAATCCGCTAACAAGATAATTTTAATAGTAGGATCGGTTGCTTTTAAAACTTGGCACAGGGCCAGCCCTGATCGATCGCCATGGCCCCGTCCCGTCAAGGGCAATCCCATCACAACCCACTGAATTGCTTGGGGGGTATTGCGCAACGTCACCAAACGCTCCCAAGCCAGATCAGTTGTTGCCACTTCCGCAATAATCTGCCAAGGAGGTTGTTGCAAATAGAAGCTTAACTCCCGTCGCACCGCAGGGTTTGCTTCCACAACCATGCAAAAAATGGGCGCTATCAATTCAGCCAACGGGGCATTCATGGACGCTTAAGGAGAAGAAGGAGGAGAGGGATCGGTTGAGTCATTACTAGGCCATGACTCAGCGCTTTCTGCATCATCGCCGGATTGGGCAGATTCGTCAAAATTGGAGGAGCCAGGGGACGGAGCATCTGTTGGGACAGAGGAGTCCGCCGATTCTGCAGGCTTTGCCTCTTGGCGACGACGAATCTCAGCCCGTTCCCGTGACCATTGCTGAATCGCACCTTGCGCTTCCGGCGCAACCGATCGACTGGACACTTGAGACGCCAATTCGATCGCGCGACTTAGATAGCCCTCAGCCGCTAAACCCATTGCTCGATCCAGCGTGGCGCGATCGCCGATCGCTTGCAACTGATCCGCCCAATTCGCAATCTCCTGTTGGGCTTCTGGATAAAGTGCTCGCTTGGGGACAATGCGACTGGCTGTTTTGATCGCCTGACCGAGCTGGCCAGATTGGGCCTGGGCACGGGCTTGCACCAAGATAGGTCGATCTTCCAGGGTTTGAATTTGTGTGTTCCAGTTGCTGATTTGTGTCTGTGCTTCAGCTCTCAAGGCACGTTTAGGCAAAATTTGGGCAGCTAACAGAACCGCCTGTCGCAACTGTTCCACGGTGCCCGCCTGAGCTAACTGCTGTGCCTGCACTAAAATGGGTCGATCCTCCAACCGTTCCACCTCCCTGCGCCACTGAGCCAAGTAGGTTTGGGCTTCAACGCGGCGGGGGCGTTTAGGATCAATCTGTTGGATCTGACCGATCGCCGCTTGCAACATCGGCACTTGACCAATGTTTGCCAGACTTTGCGCCAAAGTGACTTGAAACGCATCTTCCGCTTGCATTTCTAGGCGCGGTCGTAATGCTCCAGCTTGAGCAGAAAACGGACTTTTCCGATCGATCCGCTGCAAGGCAAAGTTTGCCAAGGTGATCCGTCCCAATTGTTGCAGCAAAGGCTGTCGGTGAATCGCAGTCCCATCCAATTCCGAGGCATGAACCAGTGCCACTAAATCTTGATGGGCAGGCGTCAGTTCAATATTCTGGGGAATGGACTGGATTAAACGACTCGCTGTGGCAATCTCTTTCTGTAACAATTTTTGTGCAGCTAACTTCAAGACCTGATCTCGCCAGCCTCGGATTTCCTTCAATGCTGCCTGCCAGACAAAGGTTTTGCGATTAATCGGATCAGTCAGGGCGATCGCCTGCCCCCAATTTTCAACGGGATGACCCTTGACAAAAGCTTGGGCTTGCTTGAGGTAGTAACCCGCCAGTTTTTCGTCATCAATTTGTTTCCGAATATCTGACAAACGGTTTTGCCATTTAGGATCATCCACTAAGGTTAGCTTGGCTAGCAAATCCGATGACTCGTTCCAAGATTGCTGTTTTAACGCCACTAGAATGCGATCGTAAAGTTTTTGGCCTCGGTTCCGCTCCGACTGCCATCGCTGGATTGAGTCTTTGACGTCGCTATAAAGGGGACTAGATTCTGGGATTTCCTGGGCGACGCGAATGGCCCCGTCTAAATCCCCTTGGTTAAGTTTTTCCCGCGCCAACCCTAGCAAGGCGTTAGACCACTGCTCCAACGATCGCTGCCCCTGGGTATACAGCGGATGATCCGACGACCAATTTTTAACTAAATTAATCCCCTGCCGAATGTCTTCTGGTTTGCCGGATTGGGCGACCACTTGAGCACAATATAGCCGTTCAGCATCCGCTGACCAACTGGAAATCTTGCTACACTCAGGCACCGGGGGAATGCGGGAGAGCCACCAGATAGCTGCCGTACCTGTCCCCGCCACTAATACAAAAATGGTGATAACTATCACAGTCCAACGATGCTGTACGATCGTCCGTGTGACCTGGGTATAGGCAATTTGTGCCTGCGCTTTAGTCGTCTGGCCCACCCAGACAGATCCTCGCTTGACTTGGTTCAGACTGGCTTGCCCCGCCCGCTGGAGTTGCCGTTTGGCTTGTTGGGTGACGGATCGACGGGAACGGGTGGAAGTGGATACAGATTGGAAGGCTTGGGATGCTTTCCGCGATCGAGGTCGAGATGTCTGGAATCCTCGATTTTGTTTCCTTTTAGCCCGTCTTGATCCCTGCACCTCTTCTGAGGTCGAATCCTCAGGGGTGATAGCGGGATTAACAGCCTGATCATCCTCAGCCTCTACATCAACCTCAATCTCGCTGAAGGGTGAATCCCCGATCGCGTCTTCCCAGGGATCAAAGGCGACAGGTCTGAATTCAGCATCGCTCAGATTCCCGTTGAGAGCATCGGTTAGGGTTAAATTGTCTGAAAACTCGGGCGGCAGGAACGTCCTGGCCGCATGCTCAGGAGTACTGACTTCTTCAAATTTCGGCGTAGGCGGCAGTTGAACCGAAGCACGTTCAGATTCGCCTACACTCTCTAAAACAACTGGAGGGCTGTCTAACTCTACCGCAGCATCCAAGTCTAGCTGCATAGGTTGTTCAGGCACACGAACAACTGACTCTGACTCCACTACAAATTCACTGTGAATCGAAGGGAGTTCTTGAGTCAAACGGTTCCGGGGGAGGACAGATTGGCCTTGGGAGGAGGGTTTGACAAACGCCTGCAACCAAGACTGTACAAGGGGTTTCCTAACCATGACGCATGGGCCGAGTCAATGGAGCAACTGAAAGGTACGCCTATTGAAACACGAATTTTCAGATCTGAACCGTCCCCCGCAAGAGAGGAACACAATATTTATCTAAGTTCACTTTTGATCCAAGTTCGCTAATCGACGTTCGCTAATCCACCGTTGGGGCGGAGCAATTTAGTAAAGGGTGGATGTACTACCTGACTAGAAGCTTAACCACGACTAGAACTGACAAGTCAATCATCCGTTGATGGGTTCCGCAGAGGCTTGGCGATAGCCGTAGAAATCAATGCGATATTCCGTAATCTTGACCCCTGTGTGAGCTTCAATCTGCTGAATCAGCTCCAGCGGCAGATCCACATGCACATCGATGATTTGCTGAGTATCTAGACAGTTGACATGGCTATGGGCATCACTGATATTGCCATACAGTCGGCCATCGGCTCGCTCAATACACTCAATGACTCCTTGCTCCGAAAGGGCTTCCAGGTTCTGATACACCGAAGTGTGGCCGATCTCTTTGCCTTGGCAGTTGAGCCGATCGTAAATTTCCCGTGCAGATAAATGTTCCTGATCCTGCCACAGCAATTCCAGGATGTAGCGTCGCTGTCGGCTTAAGCGCATACCTAAGAGTTGACAGCGTTCCACTGCATCTTCTAATGAGCGAATTGGTTTCAGTGTTGCCCCGTGAGTTTGCATAGATTTTGATTCTTAATCTAGGTTCAGAGTAAAAGCGAAAAAGAGCGATAAACCGAGATTGATGCTGATCTTTTCAAATTATTTTCAATTCTAGCCAGGTTAAAAGGAATTTAATGAACGGACTGACTAGAAATCGTGAGGTTTTGAGGAATTTTCATTGCGGTTATTTAACAACAATGGAAATCTGCATAGAGCGAGTAGAGCTTAGGAGCCCAATCAATTAGTCCGATTAGTCCACCAATGCCCCCAACTAATCTAATTAGTCCACCATGGCAACTGACCTACTCTCTACTAAACTGATAACCTCATGGGATCATCCCTAGTCAACTCTTTCAGTAGGCAGCTCAGCTCAGAAATTGAGCCAAGCTGAAAACTGGCATTTGGGACAGACCAGATCCAACCGTGCAGTCGCTAAAGTAGGCAAGTTTGAGTCCCTCATCTCACTTTGATAGCCACTTCATGACTAATTTGTTAATTCCACGACGGAGCACACTTTGTGATGAAATCATTGTGATGAAATCACTGCTGCGGCGAAGTCATGGTTGCAGTGGCATGACTGCTGGTGCAAGGCTTCGGGTGAATCGTCTGACTAACCATCTGATTATCTGACTAACCATCTGATTAAACGTCTCGCTAATTGACTTTAGTCAATAGGTTTTGCCCCCTAGATTCAAATCCAAATTCCGATCTAATTTTTGATTAGAAACCCAAGTTATGCACTCTTACCTACTCTGTTCTACCATAAGCTAAGTCAAAGTCGCTACAACTTTGATTTGTGATTTTGTGCCCTCCATTGGGACGCCTGTAAGAGTACTCCTGGGCACCCTGAACAGATAACTATCCTGAGTAACTGTACGGATGGGGGATCCCACTTTGTGTAAAGTGCTGAGACATTTTTTTTCAAGACTAGCCAGAATCGCCCTCTAGACTGCACACTAGGGGACGGCTTACCTCAGTTCACCTTTTCTCAGTCCACTGTTCCCAAGTCACTGCGTGTTAAGCCACCCTTCTTCCCCATGACTGTATGCATCCCGTGAGTCAGCAACCTCAATCCACTGGTTTTTCGGCCCTCCTGCGCGATCGCGCGTTTATGCAGCTTTGGATTGGCCAAATTGTTTCCCAACTCGCAGACAAAATCTTTCTTACCCTTCAAGTTTCTCTCCTGACAGAGAACCTACGTTATCAAACGTTTGAAATGAACCTCGGCGCAATTCAATGGGCCTTGGATCCAGACTCACGGCTGCTAATTTTGTTCATTGCCTCCACCATTCCGGCGATTCTGTTTGGCTCAGCTGCGGGAATTTTTGTCGATCGGCGGCGCAAGAAATCTGTCCTGTTTCATTGCAATCTCTGGCGGGCCATTATGCTGCTGCTGCTACCGTTCATTCCCGGTGGCTTTCCGCTGTTGGTGGTGATTGTGTTTGCTGAGTCGGTATTGACCCAGTTCTTTGCCCCAGCGGAACAAAGTGCATTACCCTTTTTGGTGGCTCGGGAAAATTTAATCGCGGCTAATTCCCTGTTTGCCACGACGATGATTGGCTCGATCGTGGTGGGTCATGCGGTTGCGTCCCCGATTTTCGATCTTGTGGAGCACCTCAGCCAGGGGCTTGGGAATATTCCCTTTGAGTTTGGCAAGGAATTCACGGTAGGGTCGCTGTACTTGGTAGGAGCGATGATTTTGGCTCGTTTGCCCATGCGGGAAACCCGCCAACGGGCTGAAGAAACTTTGCACCCTTGGCAAGACTTCAAAGCGGGCTTGGCTTATCTGCGTAAAGATCGCTTAGTGAGTAATGCGATCGTACAGCTGATGATTATCTACTCAGTGTTTGCTTCGTTAACGGTGCTGTCGATCGCCCTGACGAGCAAAATTCAAATTAGTCCCGGCCAAAAACTTCAGGCTGACCAATTTGGCTTTTTGATTGCGGCGGCGGGAGTTGGTATGATTTTGGGCGCAACGCTGCTGAACGTAATGGGAGATCGTTTCCACCACAAACCTCTCCCCCTGATTGGCTTTCTGAGCGTCAGTTTTGCTTTGTTTTGCTTTGCGTTCATCCATCAATTGGCGATCGCGTTAGTGTTGAGTGCCTTTTTGGGGTTGGGTTCTGTCCTGATCGTAGTCCCTATGCAAACGTTGATTCAGCAGCAAACGCCAGCTTCAATGCGGGGCAAGGTCTTCGGCTTCCAAAATAACGTGATCAACATCGCCATTTCCCTGCCCCTAGTCCTGACAGAGTTTTTCGTCAAATTGTCTCCCCCCTTAGATCCCACCAATCCCAATTCTCCTCGTGATCCAGGGTACGTTTTACTAGGGATTAGCGTGATTGTGGCCGCGATCGGGGTTTGGACTTGGCGCAGAAGCCGTCAGGTTTTTCAAGATATTCTATGAACTAAGATGTCCTGTCAACGCTTCCTTAGACAGGATGTCCTATAAGCTCAGCCATCAGCCAGTGGAATTTTCTGGATAATCCGTTCTACTTTACCTCTTCAGGAGGATGAGCTAGGTTGCGCACTCCTCGTCTTTCGGATTAGCCTCTGGGACTTGTCACGATAGGTTGTAACGACAGGTTGTAATGATGTCATCAGCTGTTGACGAGTCTTATCGGCTGTATAGCCGATAACATCAAGCTTCCAGCCAAATCAGCCTAAAATTTTAAGCTTGCTGACCTCGACAGAGAACAAAATCGCCTCTAGACTTAGGTCTTATAGAATTGCATCAGTCGTTACAGAACTGATTTTAAAATTCCAAAAAGAAATTCCTTCTGGATCTAGATACTTTGCTTCCAGTCGATCTATATAGTCGGTACAGCCGGTCTATATACCAGTGCAGCTTTTTTGACTTAGCTATGCACGATCGGCTCAGCCAGTCCCTCTATTTTGGGTATCCTGAGGCTAATTCTCTTTTCAGGAAACTTTACTTCCATCCATCTAGACGCTTTTGGTGAGGTTCCCCAGTGCAATTGCAGCAATCGGTAGCAGTCCAACGGGTAACAGGTGCTTACGCGCTGCTCGATAGCCTTAAACGCCATGGTGTGCAGCATATTTTTGGCTATCCAGGCGGTGCTATTCTACCCATCTACGACGAACTTTATAAGTTTGAAGAGCGGGGTGACCTGCAACATATTCTGGTTCGTCATGAACAGGGGGCTGCCCATGCTGCCGATGGTTATGCACGGGCGACGGGCAAGGTGGGCGTATGTTTTGCGACCTCTGGCCCAGGGGCAACGAATTTGGTAACGGGGATTGCCACGGCCCATATGGATTCTATTCCCCTGGTGGTCATTACAGGGCAAGTTCCGCGCCACATGATTGGAACCGACGGCTTCCAGGAAACTGACATCTGGGGCATCACTCTGCCGATCGTTAAGCATTCCTACGTAGTGCGGGATCCGCGAGAGATGTCACGGGTGGTGGCGGAAGCGTTCCACATTGCCAGTACGGGGCGTCCGGGGCCGGTGTTGGTGGATGTGCCCAAGGATGTGGGGCTAGAAGTCTTTGATTATGTGCCCGTTGAGCCAGGAAATGTGCGACTGGCGGGGTATAAACCGACGGTAAAGGGCAATCCGCGCCAAATTGGTCAAGCGTTAAAGCTGATGCGCCAAGCCAATCGTCCTCTGCTATATGTAGGTGGGGGCGCGATCGTTTCCGGTGCCCAGGACGAAGTTAAGCAATTGGCAGAACGCTTTCAATTGCCCGTGACCACCACCTTGATGGGCATTGGGTCTTTTGATGAGCACCATCCCTTGGCCCTCGGGATGTTGGGGATGCATGGGACTGCCTATGCTAACTTTGCGGTGACGGAATGCGATCTGTTAATTGCGGTCGGGGCACGGTTTGACGATCGGGTGACGGGTAAGCTAGATGGCTTTGCCCCCCATGCCAAGGTGATTCACATTGACATTGATCCGGCGGAAGTGGCCAAAGTTCGTCAACCCGATGTCCCGATCGTGGGTGACGTGAAGGTTGTGCTGCAAGACTTACTGGAACGCAGCCGAGCGGAAGCCGATCCCCAAAATCCTGGTCAGACTGATGCTTGGCTGGGTCGGATTGCCCGTTGGAAGGAAGATTATCCGCTGCAAGTGCCTAGCTATCCTGATATGCTGTCGCCCCAAGAGGTGATTGTGGAAGTGGGTCGGCAAGCCCCCCACGCTTACTACACTACGGATGTGGGTCAGCACCAAATGTGGTCAGCTCAGTTCCTGAAGAATGGCCCCCGTCGGTGGATTTCCAGTGCAGGGCTGGGGACGATGGGCTTTGGGATGCCTGCTGCGATGGGGGCGAAGGTCGCAGTGCCCGATGAGCAGGTGATTTGTATTAGTGGTGATGCCAGCATCCAGATGAATATTCAGGAGTTGGGTACGCTGATGCAGTATGGCATTGCGGTGAAGACGGTGATTGTCAATAACGGCTGGCAAGGCATGGTGCGGCAGTGGCAGCAGGCCTTCCACGGCGAGCGCTATTCTTCTTCCAACATGCAGCCTTCGATGCCAGACTTTGCGAAGTTGGCGGAAGCCTACGGGGTTAAGGGCATTGTGGTTCACGATCGCAATGATTTGCCCAACGCCGTAGCGGAAATGTTAGCCCACGATGGCCCGGTGCTGATGGATGTGCATGTGCGGCGGGATGAGAACTGCTATCCCATGGTGGCTCCTGGTAAGACGAATGCCGATATGCTGGGGCTGCCGGAGCGGAAGCAGCTTGAGCGGGCGATCGAAGATAGTTGATTGAATATTGTCCAAGGCTGAGTAGCTAGTAAGGTCAGTTAGAAACAGCCTGTTCTCTCGGTGGGAGCAGGCTGTTTCGATCGGTTTTAATGTGATTCGACGAGAGGCTGCGGACCAATGGACGGCCAATGAATGATGGCCAATTAGATTGGCGAACTCAAATTCAGGGGTACCCGGGGTGCTCCCCAAATCGATTTGTACAATTCTTCAACCCGAGTAATATTGTTGCTCAAGGTATAGCGATCTAAAACCCGTTGTCTGGACTTTTGACCTAACAGCTTAGTCAGTTCTGAATGATCGCGGAAAAGAGGCAGCAAGGTCTGTAACTGGGTTGCCACCGATTGAGTCGTGCGCATAATCACGCCTGCTCCGTCTTCCAACACTTCTCCATCGGCTCCGGCATCCGTTGCAATGCAGGCTAAGCCACAGGACATCGCCTCTAGTAAGGAAAGGGACAGTCCTTCCACCAATGATGGCAGAATAAACACATCCGCACTGCGCAAAATTTCAATGCGCTTGGCTTCTTCCGCCACAAACCCTAACCATTTCACGCCAATTTCTTCGCCATACTGAGATTTGAGCGGTGCTAGTAATGGCCCACTCCCTACCATGAGTAACTTGCTATTCGCCCCCATGTTGGATGCTTTCCAAGCCTTCAGTAGTGCTTCCACATTTTTTTCTGGAGCAATGCGGCCTTGGTAGACAAAAACCCGATCGCCCCGCCAGCGCCCCCGATATCTCGACTCCCCAGGACAGTATTTATCAACATCGACGCCGTTGGGAATTACTGCGACTCGCTCTGCCGGAACCCCTAACTTGACCAGTAAATCTTTTTGCAAGTAGGAAAAGACAATCACCCGATCGTAGTTGGCGAGGGCTGGGGCATAGAGCTGGTACATCAAATACTGTGTGCCTGAGGCCCAATTGCGCAGTTGATTATCAAAGGCAGGGTGGAAGGTGGCCACGAGGGGAACCCCTAACTCTTCGCACAGTTCTGGCAGCCGAAAGTCTAATGGGGAAAGGGTTAAAGAAGCATGAACGACATCGGGTTTAAGTTTTTTTAATGATCGCAACAGTACCTTGCTCGATCGCAGCTTAGGCAAGGTGTAAATTTGCGACTTAAACAAAAACGGAATCGTCACCTCTTGGAAATTGGGAACATTGTCCGGTACTTCATCTTCCCGATCTGCTTGGGAAAAATGGAAGAAGCTGACGCGGTGGCCCCGATCGAGCAACGCATTGGTCACCTCGCGACCGTAGGTTACGTTGCCACAAAAGGGTGATTTTTTTCCCAACCAAGCGATGTGCATAAAGACTACTCCGTCACCATAGGGTTGATTTGAGTATGCAAAGCAAACCCCAGAAAAGCGAGTCGCAATGACCGAATCTTGGGGATGCTGCAATAGTGATGGATACCGTTGTAACGGCTCCTGTGAGGCTGCGGAGTGAGGAACGAAATTTAGGATTGCTGTTACTAATCCGCCAATGAACCCACAACCCAATAGGTGATTGCAGCAGGGAATGGAATGAAGGATTGCGCCACCAGCCAGGGCAAAGGGAAACGGTTAGGCAGAAACTCCTTAGGAATTTTGATCCCGAGAGATGTACCAAGTCAATCCACCGCCCGCTAGAGCTGCGCCCGCCAGAATCAGAAAGACCACTTTCAATCCCAGTAGGGACTCTCCTACCCCCGCCAGGACCAGGGGCAGACTGAGAGCCACGTTGACTGCATTATTCTGCAAGCCGAACACTTTGCCCCGCATATCTTCTGGGGTTTCCTGTTGGATCGTCGTTTGCATAGGAATTCCGATCGCAGCGGCAAAGAATCCTGTCAAGGCGATCGCCAGTAGGGATAACCAGAGGTGATGGTAGGTGAAGGCCAACCCCACCAAGGAAGCAGCCATACCCAAGGATCCATATACCCCAAAGCGATTATGAGAAATTTTCTGACCGAAGTTGCCCAGAAGAGCCGCCCCGATCGCCATCCCCACACCGCCTGCTGCTAAGAGGAAGCCAAACTGAGAGGACTTAATTTCTGGCATCACTTCCGCCAGCCGCACTGCTAATACGGAGAGTGCAGCAAAGATTGAGAATAAAATGACTAACTGAAGTAAAGCCGCCCGGACGTGAGCTTGTACACTTAAGTATTTCAGCCCATCCTTGATGTCTTGAAAAACATGGGGTTGTTCAACAGGAGAATCGGATTTTTGTTCGCCAGTTTTTAACAGCAGTAAAATCATGCCTGCTAAGGCATAGCCGCCGCCTACAACAATTTCCTTTCCCAAATCGGAAATCCCGAATCCCGCTACCAATTGATCAGCCAAGGCCAACAACGGTTCTCCCACCGCAAAGCCAACGATCACCGAAGCCATCATGGTCGTGGTGTAGAGGGAGTTGGCAGAGAGCAAGTGGCGCTTTTCAACAATCAACGGAATGACAGATTGCTCGGCGGGTGCAAAAAACTGAGTCAGGGTTGAGACTAAAAAAGTGACGCCCAACAACAAAACAAATCCGACAGGCGTTGTGCCCCAGTTACCCCAATCTTTAACGAACCAAAGGAGGGGGGGAAGGGCTACCACCAATAATCCTCGTAGGAGATTGGTGACGACCAAAACGCCCTTTTTCGACCAGCGATCGACATAGACCCCTGCGATCGAGCCAAACAGAATGGCTGGAATGGTAAAGGCCACCATGGTGGAAGAGACCCAGCCACTAATCGGCTGATCATCAGCCTGAAAGCGGCTGGCAATCAACGCAATCATCAAGACCAGATACACCTTATCCGCTAACTGCGAAAAAACCTGTCCACCCCACAGCGTTAAAAAATTACGATTCTTTAAAACGGGAACGAATCCCTGTTCACTTTCCGATTGTGGCAGGGCAGATTGAGAGGAGGAAGAAGGAGATTCAATCGCCACTGGAGGGGTATCAGACGTTCTATAGAGGTTCTCTAACGGTTTATCTAATGCTGGCTTCTCTAATACTGGTTTATCTAATACTGGCTTCTCTAATGCAGGCTTTTCGAAGGGCACAATCTTGGATTCTGTAGAGCCACTATTCAAGTTACTTCGGGGAAAAGATTTCCCAGAGGTCGGTGCATGGGTCTTACGGGGAGGTTCTGACGACACAGGTTGGTGCATACCGACTATGGATTACCTGGAGGCTAGTGAATACCGGGAGAGCTAGATGATCCGTTATCCCAAAGTTTACCACTTGTAACAGTGGAGTTTGGGCGCGATCGCGAGGAGATTTTGTAGGGGAAGCAGTCTGCTAGGTCGAATGGGAATCCTCTGCCCCAAATAGGTGATCAATTAACTTGGCCGATCGGAGGGATCGATCGAAATGATACGCCGTGCATCGACGCAAAAGCCGTTCAATAGATAGCCATGCCATATCCGTAGACATGCCTTGAGGTAACCGATCCGGATCGATCTCAGGGCAAGATGCGTCTGCTAACTGCTGCATCACAGTTACCTGAATGGCTCCCAAATGCAGAGGCCGAATAACTCGTTTTGCAGAGTAGATCTGAGTAGGTCGTTCTGCCACGCGCACCAAGCCACAGCTAGATTCCGAAAGGATGACTTCCTCACCTTTAGGATCCGCCTTTGCCCATTGCTGCTCCGCCTCAAATTGGTTGAGTGCTTCTAGGGTAACGGCTCCTCCTGCTTCGATACTAAAGGCTACTCGCCAATTTGGGTTGTCTAATTCCGGTTCCACCGGGTCTCCGCTCAGGCAACATTGATACATCTGGGGAGCGATTCCCGCGTAGGCTAGGAGTTGGAAAATGCCGTGGGTCAGGCAGGGGAGGATGTCTGGCGGGCTAGCTTGTTCCACTCGTCCTAGATGCTCAATCAGTAAATAAAACAAGCCCTCTTGCACCAAATCAATTACGGCTTGCTGCAATGCCAACTCTACAAGGTATTGCCCTGCGGTCAGTTTTTTGATGTCGAGTGCTAATTTGGGAAAGGATTCGATCGACTCGGCTTGCAGAACTTTATCCATGGACTTGCCCTTGGCGATCAGCAGATCATTGACCACAAAGAGCGCACTCCGACCGGACAGCCGAGACTTTTGTTTGCGGGCACTCGGTGCAATTACTCGCAGCAATCCTTGCTCTTTCGTCAAAATCGTCAGGATCCGATCGGCTTCTCCAATCGGTTTGCTTTTCAAATTAATTCCCGTGACTTTATAGGTCCGCGACATTAAAGTTAAGTCCTGAAAGTTAAGTCCTGGTGAGGTTTGGTGAGGTTTGGTGAGTCTTGGTAAACCCTGCTGAGTTGTAAACCCTAGTGAATCTTGGATAGCCCTAACGAATCTTGGACAGCCCTTCAAGTCTGCTGACTAGCCTGTTTTATGATATCAACACCCCATGAGGTGCCTAGGCGAGTGGCTCCAGCCATCACCAGTTCCATGGCTTGCTCAGCGGTACGAATGCCCCCCGAGGCTTTGATACCCACCCGATCGCGGGAAACTTGCTTGAGTAGACGAATATCTTCCACCGTTGCGCCCCCATTCCAGCCAGTGCTGGTTTTCAGAAAGGCAGCCCCCGCATCCATAGCAATTTCTGCGGCGATTTGCTTTTCCTCTAGGGTCAAGTAGGCCATTTCCAAAATCACCTTGACCGTTTGCCCCGTTGCTTCACAAATTTCCGCAATCTCGCGATGAACGTCATCATGTCGCCCTGCCTTTAGCCAGCCAAGGTTAATGACCAGATCTAATTCTGTAGCTCCCTGTTCCGTCGCGGTTTGGGCTTCGTACAATTTGACGGCGGACGTGTGGGAACCTGTGGGAAAGCCAATCACAGTACAAACGGCAGGAGATTTGCCATGGAGCAACTTGACTGCGTGGGGGACGTAGCAGGGTGAAATACAAACGGCAGCAAAACCGAAGCGATCGGCCTCGTCACACCATTGAGTCACCATTTCTGGTGTCGCGATCGGACTCAGTAATGAATGATCCATTAAAGGTGCCAGATCAATTGAACTATAGTCTAATACCACACCCTTCCCCCATGCGCTTGTAGAAAAATGCGTAACCTTGCCATTCCTGCTCAAGGAGGCTTATTTACGAACGGTCTCTCATTATTGAAGATTTTAGAGGGGATTGTGGATATGGCTTAAGAATTCATCCCGTAAAGCTCCCTAGGGAAGAAAGGAGCTTGGCGGACTTACGCTCAGTAAGAATGAGGCCCCTGTAGTTATCGTGTTCCTGAGCCCTGAGTCAGGATGGGAGGCTGATTGGGAGAGGGGATAAACTCCCCGTAATCATCCTGAGGTAGATTGCGCGAATCGCGAGTTGGACTAGAGCTTGCTCCGTGTAGATGGAGAACCCCTCTGCCTGAGGATGCCAGCTCACTTCCTGACAGAACAATAGCACTACTAGCGGCTGTGATCGTAATAAGGACAATTTTCAGAAGAGAATTCATCGTAGTCGAGCCCCTGACTGTGGCTTACTTCCTATGCGTATGAGATAGATTCACCCAGAAATTTTCTTCAGGAATCTACAAATAACTTACAAAAACCGAACCTTCTAGCTAAAGCTGAAATTCAATCCAGCCTTACGCTGTCAATCGTTGTTTGCGTGACTGAACCTTTTTGGAAAGCGCTACCTGTGAAATTCAGTCTAAACTTCAAGTCCGAGGAACCCACTCACTAATTAGACATATTCTTTGCCGTAGAAAAGGCGATGATTGTCTTCCTAAAAGCACTGACGAGTCTAATGTTGAATGAATTGACTTAAGGGATGGCACAGCGTTTTGAGATAAGCGTCTGCTAACGTTGCATCGCTCATGGGACTGGTAGGCGAAAGTGGGGATGTCCATGGGAGAGTTAGGTAGGACTCTGACAGATCTCTGATTCGTCTGATTATTAGTTCTATAAATCTTAAGTCCGATGTAACGCAAACTCTTACATCACGGATCCCTATCTTCCAATGCTTGCAATTGCAAACGACCTTGCGATCGCAACGTCAGTACGATCGAGCGTTGCTTCTGGTCATCGCTTGCCATTTCAAACGGATGGCTTGGAATATCTGTGATTCCATGCCTATTTCCAAGTGGAAGGGAGACAATCGGTACAAAGGGGCAAGCAGTCAAACGGTTGACCGATGCTTTATCTAGAAAATGAATAACTGCTGGAAAGATAGTGGGAATTACGGTTTTTAAACTTGTGGCGTATACCATAAGGTAGAGAAGAAATGTAGAACACCCGGATTGAATGCATAACTGTAGCTTCTGATCTACAAGAGGCAATCCGTAAAAGTAGGGATAAATTTTCTCGATCGCGCATCAACGATCGTAATTGCTCGGATTTCCCTTGTAGGAGTTGCTCAACTATAGTGAAAGATTTCCTGAAATAGGGCTGGGCTAAATATCCATAGCATTTGATTGATATAGCATTTGAATCCAACCTGGGATTGTTCCTACCTGAGAGGGTTTCTAGGGAGGAACGGTGGAATGAATTTTAAGGATGGATGAAAGGCTAGGGGCTTTGCAAAGAACGCTAGGCTCCCCAGATAGTTGTAGAAATATGAATTCGAGTAGTTGTAGAAATATGAATATTGTCTCAGCCAGCATTTATAAAGTGAGTTCTTATGCCTGATAAATAGACTCAGATTGATTGATCCCATCGCTCAAAAGCGCAAATTGGCTAGAAGTTCAACCAATTCATTAACATTTGTTAATTTCTGGTGTTAAGCTCTGTTGCAACTTCAGAACGAGACCTCCAAGGGCAGGAAATGTCCGTGATAGGATGCCATACGTAGCTTTTAAACGTTTGGAGATAGAGCTTTGGCACTACGGGTTGCTGTTGTAGGTGGAGGTCCCGCCGGAGCTTGTGCGGCGGAGGTCTTGGCAAAAGCTGGTATTGAAACCTATTTGATCGAGCGCAAGTTAGACAACGTTAAACCCTGTGGTGGCGCAATTCCGCTCTGCATGGTGAAAGAGTTTGATCTGCCGGAAGACATTATCGATCGTAAAGTCCGGCGAATGAAGATGATTTCCCCCTCCAATGTGGTGGTGGACATCGGTCAGACCCTCAAAGATAACGAATACATTGGCATGGTGCGTCGGGAAGTGTTTGACTCTTTCCTGCGCAATCGGGCGGCATCTCTGGGTGCCCAGTTGATTAACGGCACGATGTACAAACTGGAGTTGCCGACGACTCAGAATGGCAGTTACAAGCTGCACTATGCTGATCACTCCAACGGAATCGAGGGAGAAGATAAGACCCTGGAAGTCGATTTGGTGATTGGGGCCGATGGAGCTAACTCTCGGGTCGCTAAGGCGATCGATGCGGGGGATTATAACTACGCGATCGCGTTCCAAGAGCGGATCATGCTCCCCGAAGACAAGATGGCTTACTACGAAGATTTGGCGGAAATGTACGTCGGTGATGATGTTTCCCCAGACTTCTACGCTTGGGTTTTCCCGAAATACAACCACGTTGCGGTGGGAACAGGCACCATGAAGCCCAACCAAGCCCGCATTAAAGAATTGCAAGCAGGGATCCGGGCTCGGGCAGCGGCTAAGCTGCGCGGCGGCAAAATCATCCGCGTAGAAGCTCACCCGATTCCTGAGCATCCCAGACCCCGTCGAGTGGTAGGTCGCGTGGCCCTCGTTGGAGATGCAGCGGGTACCGTAACGAAATCCTCTGGAGAAGGGATCTACTTTGCGGCGAAGTCGGCACGGATGTGTGCGGAAACGATCGTAGAGTTTTCCGAAAAGGGTCAACGGATTCCGACGGAAGCGGATCTCAAGGTCTACATCAAGCGTTGGGATAAGATGTACGGCGCAACCTATTTGGTGCTGGATATTCTACAGCGCGTGTTCTACCGCTCCGATGCCACTCGGGAAGCCTTCGTTGAAATGTGTGCTGATATCGATGTGCAGAAGCTGACCTTTGACAGCTATCTGTACAAAACGGTTACACCTGCTAACCCGCTGACTCAGCTCAAGATTACGGCGAAGACGATTGGTAGCCTCCTGCGGGGCAATGCCTTGGCTCCCTAAGCATCGCTGGCCACACTGATTAACCTGGCGATCGGTCTTGGTTAATCATCTACTCTACGGATTACCGAAAGGAGAGCGCCTGCTATGGCCTCTCCTTTCTGCTTTTTGGGCAGTTTTGTAGAAAAACAAATGAGACAGCGAAAAGGCAAGAAATGAATAATTTACACTCCTTGCCTCTTCCTTGATCCAGCGTAATTGATTTGGATTGCCAATCTAATGAGTTTGTTCTAGCGAGCCCTAACCCGCGATCGAAGAAGTCGCCACATCTTCAATGGTCGTGTTCGGCAATTCTAGACAATAGCCTGCGCCGTAAACCGTCTTGATGTACTGGGGATGGCGGGGTTCTGGCTCCAGCTTAGTGCGCAGGTGACGAACATGGACACGAATGGTTTCAATGTCATCATCGGGATCGTAACCCCAGACTTCCCGCAAAATTTCGCTGGGCGAAACGGTTTGACCATGGCGCTGCAATAGACAGTGCAAAAGCTCAAATTCTAAGTGCGTCAACTTGACCGTTTTGCCGAACCAAACAGCCTCAAAGCGCTCTGGCACAAGGGTCAAGGGGCCATAATTCAAAATTTCCGCATGCTTAGCCGCTTGGGGAATGCGATCGGTTCGCCGCAGCAAAGCCCGCACCCGCGCCAACAATTCTTCTACTTCAAAGGGTTTGGTCAGGTAGTCATCGGCTCCTGCATTAAAGCCTTCCACCTTATCCTG
The DNA here is from genome assembly GCA_002148405.1 of Alkalinema sp. CACIAM 70d. Classification (GTDB taxonomy): domain Bacteria; phylum Cyanobacteriota; class Cyanobacteriia; order Leptolyngbyales; family Leptolyngbyaceae; genus Alkalinema. The sequence goes on from MUGG01000012.1 coordinate 27,875, forward strand.
GGTTTGCCCCAAGGCCGTCAGCATCAAGACCGGAATATCAGCGGTGCGATCGTCGCGACGAAGACGCTGGCAAACCGTAAATCCATCAACCCTCGGCAGCATGAGATCGAGCATGATTAAGTCCGGCTGCATCTGGAGAGCCATGGCTTGGCCCTTAATTCCATCAGGCGCTTGACTCACTTCATACCCTGCCATTTCGAGATTGACCGCTACTAGTTCAGCGATCGCAGGGTCGTCATCAATCACAAGTATCCGAGGCATCGTTAAAACAGCTGTCCTAAAGAGGTTGATGAATGAAGCAAAATTAATTACTAAGGTTGACTGTTAAGGGATTAACCACTAAGAAAGTTATGAAGATTATGCTCAAATTATACGCAATGATTCATGTTTCTTGGATTTTCTATTTTGATTTGCTACTGAGTATCCAACTTTCTTCGTGTAAATTTTTATATCTTTAAGGTTTTTTAATTATAGAAACTCATAGCCCGTCTGTCAGTGATGCACTACACGGTTTCACTTCAGAAAATCATAAAAAAATGTTAAATTTTCTAACTTGATGAATTAAGTTTCTAGCTTATCTACGCCATTCCTTGAGGTCAGGGATTTGTTGATTTTTTGTCTAGTGATTTTTTGTCTGCTGCTGATCAGTGGGTTTGCCATGGCAGCGTTTCGGCAGCAATTTTACCCGGCTCTCCAGGCAAGTAGCGCACTCCAAATCCCCTTGATTGGTCATGCATCCGGACGACAAGGGGCGGAGATTTCGACTTTGCCTTCGGTGTCAGTGATTGTGCCTGCCTATAATGAGGCGGTCAATATTGAGGGCTGTTTACTGTCGATTTTGGAAAGTTCTGAGCGACCCGATGGGCAGCTAGAAGTCTGGATTGTGGACGATCAATCAACGGATCAGACGCTGTCGATCGTCCAGCAATTACAGGACGGGTTACAAGATCCCCGTTTGCACCTTCTAGTAGGACAACCCCGTCCAATGGGAGAAGTCTGGATGGGAAAAAATTGGGCCTGTGCCCAAGCCGCTCAGCGGGCCAAGGGAGAGTATTTGTTATTTTTGGATGCGGATGTGCGATTGCGACGGGGGGCGATCGAAGCTGCGCTGGTTCATGCCCTCGATCGACAGGCAGACCTATTAACCTGTTGGCTGACGTTGGTTTGCGATTGCTGGGGGGAATGGCTGGCTCAGCCCATCATTGCTCAGTTGTTTGCGGTGGGCTTCAAACAGAATGAAGTGAATGATCCCAGCCAAGATGCGGTATTTGCCGTTGGGCCGTTTATGTTGTTTCGCCGATCGGCCTATGATGCGATCGGGGGCCACCGAGCCGTCGCGGCGGAGGTGGTGGAAGACGTGGAATTGGGGAAACGGATCAAACGCCAAGGCTGGAAGCTGTGGTTTGGGACAGGGGCAGCCCTCGGGGAATTGCGCATGTACCGCAGCCTCGGGGCCTTGTGGGAAGGCTGGACAAAAAATTGGCATCTGGGATCGGAGCGTAATTGGCGATCGACGCTCTATTCCACCTACGTAGTGGGAATGGTATTTGTGTTGCCCTGGTGGGCGAGTTTGGCTGCCTTAGGGAGCCTGGGTCAGCAAGCCATGGCGTGGGCTACTGGGGGGCTACCGATGATCGAAGACTGGTTACCGTTCAGCATCGCTGTTCTCAATGGCGCGATCGCGGTGTTCTTGCTCTATAGTCAATACGACCTGCGGCAGCGAACCCAGGCGAATTTTGGGATTCCAACCCGCTACTGGTGGCTAGGCTGGCTGGGGAGTTGGATCGTCTTTTGGATTCCGATCGCCTCGCTGATTAAAACGGAAACGGGCTGGGGCTGGACTTGGCGAGGCCGACCGTTACAGATCCAGGGGAAATAATCCACCTTATACCAAATTGATTTATTAATGCTACACATCCGAGCCCCCCTAGCCCCCTTAATAAAAGGGGAATTCAGCCAAATTGTTTCAAAGTCCCCCTTATTAAGGGGGATTTAGGGGGATCGTTATCTGTTGCAGTCACAAGTTGATTTGGTATTACTTCTGGAGGGAGCTTCAATGCAGCGTCTGCTCTCTCTAATTTGCTGATTGGATAATTTAACGAGTTGTTAATTTAACGATATCTAAACTGTTATGGATAAGACTTTTCACTTGCTTTGAGAAGCCAGTACAGTGCATTACACTGCACTATAAGTTAGCAGGACTGCCCGATTGGCGTTGTGTTGGCGGCTGTAGATCCCTCGTGTTGGATTTTGATAATGCATCTTGACTCGATCGTTTTAGTCTTGATCCAGATTGTTCTCGTGATAGCGCTGTCCCGACTGGTTGGACTTGCCTTTCGTCGCATTAAGCAGCCTTTAGTGATTGGCGAAATTGTGGCGGGGATTATGTTGGGGCCGTCCCTGCTGGGAGCCATTGCCCCCATGGTGGCGAGTACTCTCTTTCCACCGGAGAGTATTTCTATCCTAGGGGTGTTATCCCAAATCGGTTTAATTTTTTTCATGTTTCTGATTGGGCTGGAACTTGATCCGAAATATCTCAAGGGTGGTGTTGACTTAGCGATTTTAATTTCCCATGTCAGTATCTTAGTCCCATTCTCCCTGGGAATTCTTCTCTCATTGCTACTGTTTCCATTGGTCTCCAATGCGGGCGTTTCTTTCACAGCATTTGCCTTATTTCTAGGGGCGGCGATGTCAATTACCGCTTTCCCGGTGCTGGCGCGTATCATTACTGAAAATAATTTACAAAATAGTCGGATAGGGTCGTTAGCTTTAACCTGTGCGGCTGTGGATGATGTAACGGCTTGGTGCTTGCTGTTGGTAGCGATCGCGGTGACCCGCACTAACAGTATGGTTGGCGCAATTCCTAACATTTTAGAAGCGGGACTGTACATTGGATTGATGATTGGGGTGGGTAGACCTTTACTCCGGCAATTTGCGGTTTTCTATCGACGTACAGGCAAGTTGACCCAATCGATGTTAGCGGTTATTTATATCTGTGTTGTTATTTCTGCACTGATTACCGAGACGATCGGAATTCATTTAATTTTTGGCGCTTTTTTGTTGGGCGCTGTTATGCCCAAACATGAAGGCTTAGTGAGAGAATTGGCGCAAAAAACCGAAGACTTTGTTTTGACCTGTCTGTTGCCCATTTTCTTTGCCTACAGTGGTCTACGCACCCAAATTGGGCTACTCAACAGTCCACCCCTATGGGGGTTATGTGCCTCGGTGGTGCTGGTGGCTATCGTTGGTAAGTATGTAGGAACCTTTGCGGCGGCTAAGGTGTCTGGCCTCTCTAACCGAGATGCTTCGGCCTTGGGTTGGTTGATGAATACACGCGGCTTAACGGAACTCATTGTTTTAAACATCGGCTTAAGTTTAGGGGTAATTACGCCGTTACTGTTCACCATGCTGGTGATTATGGCATTGGTCACCACATTTATGACTTCGCCACTATTGGAGTGGACTTATCCGAAAAAAATGATGCGCATGGAGGTTCTCGAGCCCCAACCCGAAACGACAGAAGCAGCTCAATATAAGATTTTAGTCCCCGTTGCGAATCCCAACAGCCAACAGGGCTTGATTCGACTCGCGATCGAAATTGCTCGTTCCCAACAACAACCCACTTCAGTTCATCCCCTCAGTTTGATTCAGTTAGAACAGGACTATGTGTTTGAAAGTTTGCCAACGGAGGCCGATCGATTAATTCAAGCCCAGCAAGAAAAACTCCGGGCCATTGTGGCTCAACTGGACTCCGAGCCCGTGGAAGTTTCAAATATCGTTCAGGTGTCAAATAATGTTGCTAAAACAACGGCAGACATTGCCGTGCGAGAACAGATGAATTTAATTTTGCTGGGATGGCATCGTCCTGCTTTCAGTAGTAATCGTTTAGGAGGGCGTGTTGGCCAAATTCTGAGTACTGCCCCCGTGGATGTTGCAGTGTTTATCGATCGTCAACCTCAACGCCTGAATCGGTTATTGATTCCCTATAGCCCGAACATTCATACGGAACTTGGGATTCAATTAGCACTCCGGTTGTTGTTAAATCATTCCGATCGCCAATTAACGTTGCTACGAGTGTTTCAAGAGGGACAACCGATTGAATTTAGCTACGAGTGGAATCAATTGTTTGAACAGTTGCCGCCCACGGTGCGCGATCGAATTTTGACGCCTGTGATTCAAACAAACTCTCTGATTAATACGGTAATTGATGCTTCCCAAACAGCGGATCTCACGATCGTGGGGGCTAGTCGTGAATGGGGGTTAGAACGTCAAACCTTGGGGCGATATACTGATGAACTAGCGGTTCGTTGTCGATCGTCCTTACTCATCACCCGTCGTTTCAATCGGGTGACGTCCCATCACCTAGAGGCTGTCCTCGATCGTACAACTGAGGTCTAGAATGCACTTTTTAAACAAGACTTCTCTAATTTTCTATGCCAGTGCAATTACATTGGTGGTTACTTTATTTATGATTGTGACGCGGTATGGTGAAGCTAATTTAAAAGCTGAGAAGAAAATTGCGGGCAAATATACGATCGCGACGAGTTCTAGCAAAACTTTAAACGGTCAAGTACTGGAGTTAGATCAGTCTGGGATTTACCTCAATGGTGGCCTGTATGCTGCAACGATTGCCCAGGACGATCGCCAAATGCCCAAGGTGTATAGTCTCAGTGGTTCCAAACAAGGTGCCCTCTGGGTTCTGTCCGGGACAACCTCTGCTGCTGCTTGTGCCTCGACGGACAGTGCGCCCGAGTTTACTCGTCAACAGGGGCAGATTGCAACCACCCTGACGTTAACGATCGAGGCAGCCCCATCTCCAACGATCGTTCAAGGCCAACTGACCTGTCCAACGCCAACCCCATCGGTCAGTTTTACGGCCCAAAAACAACCAGAAATCGCTAAGGGTGAAGTGTCTGGTAAAGGTCATTAGTCTTGAAATCTAGTCTTTAATCCAGCCTTCACTTTGCTCTAATCTAGACGGTGTCTAATCCAGACTTTGCTCTAATCTAAAAGGTTGAGTTGAATTGGAAGTTGAATTGGAAAAGGATACGATCGCGTGTTGCAGCGTAAATTAAAAATCGTGGCGGTCGGTAAAGTCAAATATCGTTGGATTGAGGCGGGGATGCAGGAATATCTCAAACGCTTACCGGGTTTGAATATCACTGAAATTAAAGACTCGAATCAACGCACAACGTTACCTGAAATTCAGCCCTATTTGAAAGCCCAAGATCAGTTAATTGTGCTGACTGAACGGGGCAAGTTGCTGGATTCGATCGCCTTTGCCCAGTTTATCCAACAGCAAACGATCGATCGATCGTTAGTGTTTGTGATTGGCTCCTCCGATGGCATTACTCCTGAATTAGAGAAAGCGGCAGATTACACCCTTGCCCTTTCACCCATGACCTTTACCCATGACATGGCACGGTTATTATTAATTGAGCAAATTTATCGTGCCATTTCGATCGCGACCAACGGCAACTATCACAAGTAACAGCAGCCCCCTAGGATGATGGGGTGAACCGAAAGGATTAACCAAGATGGACGATCGAATCGATCGCCCCAAAATACACCATTAACTTGCTCTCAAATGAAAAAGGGTGAGTTATACAACCCACCCTCAACTGATACCTAGATTCACGAATTAGTTGATTGCGCTAGCTGAATCATCTGTGACCCGTCGCGATCACAAAGAATTGCGTTGCTACGACATCACTCTATTTAGATTCCGTGAAGTCAGCGTCAATCACGTCATCTCCACTCGGTGCAGAACCGTCACCGCCAGGAGCCTCACCGCCCGCAGCCCCAGCGTCACCACCAGCTTGCTGATAGATGTTAGAGCTAACTTGATACAGCGCTTGCTCCAGCTCGTTCTTCTTCGACTGAATGGTGTCAAAGTTTTCGGCTTGGATGGCATCCCGCAGTTCCTTGACCAACCCTTCGATCTTCGACTTATCCGCCGCAGGCACCTTATCGCCCAGATCGCTCATTTGCTTCTCAGCTTGGTAAGCCAGCGAATCCGCTTGGTTCTTCAGATCGATGCGATCGCGTTTTTCTTTATCCGCTGATGCATTGACTTCAGCATCGCGCACCATCTTCTCAACTTCACCCTTATCTAAGGTGGAAGCACCCGTAATGCTGATGGTTTGTTCCTTGCCAGTTCCCTTATCCTTAGCCGTTACGCTGAGGATTCCGTTAGCATCGATGTCGAAGGTCACTTCGATCTGAGGCACGCCACGGGGAGCCGGAGGAATGCCATCCAACCGGAAGGTTCCCAAGCTCTTGTTGTCGTTGGCCATTTCCCGTTCCCCTTGCAGGACGTGGATTTCCACGTTGGATTGACCATCCACAGCGGTGGAGAAGACTTCCGACTTCTTGGTGGGAATGGTGGTGTTGCGTGAAATGATTTTGGTCATGACGCCACCCAGGGTTTCCACACCCAGGGACAGCGGGGTGACATCCAGCAGCAGCAATCCTTCGGTACCTGCTTCACCGGACAGCACGCCCCCTTGAATGGCCGCACCCATGGCGACCACTTCATCCGGGTTTACGCTTTCATTGGGTTCTTTGCCCAGAACCGTCTTCACCAGTTGCTTCACCGCAGGGATCCGGATGGAACCACCCACGAGAACGACTTCATCAATCCGATCCTTCGTCAACTTGGCGTCGGATAGTGCTTTTTCCACGGGAATGCGGCAGCGATCGATCAGATCCGCACACAGTTCCTCAAACTTGCCACGGGTCAGGGTCAGTTCCAGGTGCTTGGGGCCGTCCTGGGTCGCGGTGATGAAGGGCAGGTTGATGTCCGCTTGGGTGACGCTGGACAATTCAATCTTGGCCTTTTCTGCAGCTTCCGTCAGACGTTGCAGGGCTTGCTTGTCCTTACGCAGGTCAATGCCTTCTGCCTTTTGGAACTCAGCGGCCATGTAGTCCACGATCTTCTTGTCGAAGTCGTCACCCCCCAGGTGGGAATCCCCAGAGGTGGCCATCACTTCAAACACACCGTCGCCAATTTCCAGAATGGAAACGTCGAAGGTACCGCCGCCCAAGTCAAAGACCAGAATGATTTCGTTAGCTTTCTTGTCCAGACCGTAGGCGAGGGACGCAGCAGTCGGTTCGTTGATGATCCGCAGGACATCAAGACCAGCGATCTTACCAGCGTCCTTGGTGGCTTGGCGCTGGGAGTCGTTGAAGTAAGCCGGAACGGTGATCACCGCTTGGGTTACTTCCTGTCCCAGATACTTGCTGGCGTCTTCCTTCAGCTTACGCAGGACTTGAGCAGAGATTTCTTCCGGTGCAAATTGCTTACCTTGGGAGGGGCAGTCCAAACGGACATTCCCACCATTGTTCAGCACTTTGTAAGGAACTTCGGTGGTTTCGTGGGTCACTTCATCGTAGCGACGACCAATGAAACGCTTGACCGAGTAGAACGTATTTTCAGGATTCATCACGGCTTGGCGCTTGGCAATTTGGCCCACCAAGCGATCGCCGTTCTTAGCAAAACCCACTACCGAGGGGGTGGTGCGAAAACCCTCTGCGTTCGCAATTACGGTGGGCTTGCCACCTTCCATCACAGCGACGCAAGAGTTTGTAGTACCTAAGTCAATTCCAACTACTTTTCCCATAGGGCTAAGTTCGACTCCAATTGAAAACTGTCCGTTACGTTGATTAGGGGGTTAAGAAACCTATCTGGGGTGCGTCGCGTGGGAAGATTCGCACCAGGGCTACCCTGCACTATCGAAATAAACTCGAAGTACTCGGGCAATGTATCCCCTCACCCTAATATGGTGTGCGGGTTGGGGGATTTGATGAAGGGGTATTTACCGAACCTGACCGAGGGCGGTTCCGGAGATACCGCCAGGACTGGTCGATGATTTTGCGAACAGTCCTGGCAATGCTAGTTAACCTTCAGTGCTTTCAGCCCCTAGCGTTTCTGAGGGCGCAGTGCCGATCGCGACTTTAACAACTTTGTGCCGATCGGCGGTCAACTTGGGCAGGGTCAAGGTCAGCACGCCATTGGTAAAGTCTGCCTTGGCCTGTTCGTTATCGACTTCCACAGGCAAGGGAATCACCCGATGGAAACTGCCATAGCGAAATTCCGATCGATAGATTTGATGACCCTCAGATTTTTCTTCTGTTTGATATTCGCCTTTGATGGCAACGGCATCACGGGTGACTTGAATATCCAGATCCTTACCTTCAATGCCTGGAATTTCTGCCTTCAAAATTACTTCCGTATCCGTCGCTTTCAGTTCGATCGCGGGAACCCGCACCGCCCGATTCACAGTAGTCATCAAACCTTCCCGGCTGAGGGGTGCCATTTCGTCAAAGAGTTGATCCAGTTGACGACGAACGGTTTCCAGTTCTTGCCAGGGTTGCCAACGCATTAAAGACATGGTGTTACCTCCAGAAGGATTTTGAATAGACCGTTGAATATAGCGAGGAGAAACCAATCGATACATCACACACACCTTGAAAGAGAGAGTCAATTAGGTAGACCTTTCGGCCTTCGCTTATTTCAATGTTTAGGTATCAACTCCGCTGCTCCCAGAACCATGACATAGCTGAAAATCCGGTTGAAAATTTCAGTTATTGGTTGCTTCGTTGTTGATGTAACTAATCTAAACGACATCACTGGAAGGAGTATTGAGGACAACCGTAACGAAAATGGTGGAAGTTGCCGAATCCTGTCACGATCGCCAATCCCAGAAGGGTCGTAACAACCGAAATACTAGGTGTAGCAACCGCACTCCCCCATTGTTCTGGTCAGGTAATATCCATTGTTCTGGTCAGGTAATATCCATGGAGGTAGGGATCTCGATCGTTCTCGCGATTGTGACTAATTTGACTTTGAAGTGCGCCGAATTTCTCGGCTCGCTGTAGACTGGTAGCAAAATTGCAAATCACTGACTTGTAGGCTTGTCGCGATCGAGGAGATTCCAAACATGATGGTTGATGTGGTGCAAACCTTAACCCATTACAGTGCTGATCTGGCGACCCTAGATCTTTCACATTTCAACCCTTCTCACTTCACCATCTCCCACCTAGGGGACAGCATCCAATCCCTGCACCTGCACTTACCCGCGCTGCCCGATGACTGGACGGGGGTGGCCCAGCAGTTCAAGGAACCTGACTTTGCAGGCGATGTCAGCAAAGCTTGGGGCCGCTTTGTCAAAACAGGTCAGGTATGGGCCTTCTTGATTGGAATTATCTTTGGTTACTTAATTAAAACCTTCACGAGTTTTGGTTAGGTCTGACATTGGTTAAGCCGTGAAGGAGGCCATCTTAAAGCGGTGAAGCCTTGACAAGAATTCAACTTCGTGGAGGTTTAAATTTCACAGGAGGTATGTCAGAGAGTTGAGAGAATCTGTTCCTTCTCTCGCTCTCTTTTTGGGTTTCCCTTGCCTGAGTAGCTTGCTCCTTGCCCCCTCTTTTCGGGATAATCAACGGCTGTTGTTAGTCCAGCCTTCCCACCGTGCAGTCAAATTCTCCTGACCAGTCTTTTGCTAAGTCTTCCTCGCAAACTTGGAGTCAGCGATTTGAGGGGACGCTTCATCCCGCTATCGCAAAATTCAATGCCAGTATTGGATTTGATATTGAACTGATTGAATACGATCTGACCGGCTCCCAAGCCCATGCCAAGATGCTGGCAAAACAAGGCATTATCTCCTTCACGGAAGCTGAGCAACTCGTGCAGGGGCTGGAACAAATTCGTCAGGAATACCGCGCTGGCCAGTTCCAACCGGGGATCGAAGATGAAGACGTGCACTTCGCGGTAGAACGGCGACTGACGGCTCTGGTGGGTGATGTGGGGAAAAAGCTACATACCGCTCGATCGCGCAATGACCAAGTAGGAACGGACACACGCCTCTATCTGCGCGACCAAATTCAACAAATTCAGCAGCAACTTGCGACCTATCAACGGGCTCTACTGTCCCATGCGGAACAGCATGTCGAAACCCTGATCCCCGGTTATACCCATCTCCAACGGGCACAGCCCATCAGTCTGGCGCACCACCTGCTGGCTTACATTGACATGGCCGATCGCGATCGCCAGCGCTTAGAGGATGTGCTCAAACGGGTGAACCTCTGTCCGTTGGGGGCCGGAGCCTTGGCGGGAACCACCTTTCCCATCGATCGCCACTACAGCGCGGAATTACTAGGCTTTGCGGGCGTTTATAGCAATAGTTTGGATGCCGTCAGCGATCGGGATTTTGTGGTGGAGTTTCTCGCTGCTGCCAGCTTAATCATGGCCCACCTCAGCCGCCTTTCAGAAGAAGTGATTTTCTGGGCCTCCCAGGAATTTGGCTTCATTAGCCTCACCGATGCCTGCGCCACGGGATCCAGCATCATGCCCCAAAAGAAAAACCCCGATGTGCCCGAACTGGTGCGGGGAAAAACGGGGCGGGTGTTTGGTCACTTGCAAGCCATGTTGGTGGTGATTAAGGGGTTACCCCTGGCCTATAACAAGGATTTTCAAGAGGACAAAGAAGGCTTGTTCGATGCGGTGAAAACCGTGCAGGCTTGTCTGGAGGCGATGACCATTTTGTTTGAGGAAGGCTTAGTGTTTAAGCCCCAGCGCTTAGCTGCCGCCGTAGCAGAAGACTTTTCCAACGCAACGGATGTGGCCGATTACCTCGCCACCAAAGGGGTGCCTTTCCGGGAAGCCTATAACCTGGTGGGGAAAGTCGTGCGAACCTGCCTTGGAGCCAATAAGTTACTCAAAGATCTAACCCTAGCGGAATGGCAAGAACTCCACCCCGCCTTTGAAATGGATATCTATGACGCGATCGCGCCCAAACAGGTTGTCGCAGCCCGCAATAGCTTTGGTGGAACTGGATTTGAACAGGTGCGCCAAGCACTTTTTACGGTACAACAACGGCTAAAACTATAGTTCTAATAGTTCTAACGGTAGGGCTGTCGAATTTTTCCCCGTTGAGGGCAATCTAGTGGTAGCTATCGACTGGAAAGTCAAGCCTTACAAGTTCTTTCACTGACGCGGGACTGCCCCTATGTTTAAAGTTGTCGTCGCACACAGTAATGATCCAGATTCTCCCAGTGCGATTCAGGAAGTGATCGACCAGTGTCTTGGGGATCTAGAAGGGGTTCAACCCCAAGCAGGACTTTTGCTGGCGGCCCTTGACTTTGACCATACCCTCCTCCTAGCCCGTCTGCATGAAACTTTTCCCGATCTGCAATTGATTGGGGGGACGACCGATGGCGAAATGTCATCGGTGCTGGGATTTGAAGAAGATTCCATCACGCTGATGCTGTTTTGTTCCGATACGGTACAAATTCGGGCTGGGGTGGGCCTAGGGGTTTCCCAGGATGTGGCGGCAGCGACTCAGGCAGCAGTTGATCAAGCAGTTGATCAAGCTGTGGGCGATCTCCCGTTCGATCCCAAACTCTGCATTACGGTGCCGGATGGCTTGACGGTCAGTGGCGTGGCGGCGATCGCAGGACTCAAGCAAGCCCTAGGGCCAGAGGTGGCGATCGTCGGCGGTACGTCGGGTGACCAGTGGAACTTTCGTCAAACCTATCAGTTCTTCGGTGATCAGGTGCTCAGCGATGCGATCGTGATCTTGCTGTTCTCCGGCGATCTCAAGTTTTCCCATGGGGTGTCTAGTGGTTGGTACCCCATGAGCCGTAAGGCTGTAGTGACTAAGGCCAAGGGCGCATTGGTCTACGAAATCGATGATCGGCCTGCCGTTGAGTTTTATGACCATTATTTAAACGGCTTAACTGTATCGGGGGAATATCCGCTGGCGGTGTTTGACCAAGCGAGTGATGAATTTTATCTGCGGGCTTCCAATGCCTGGGATCGGGAGCAAGGCACGATTCTGTTCATGGGGGATGTGCCAGAAGGAGCCACGGTGCAAATTACCCACACCACCTGTGACGACATTATTGCCGCCACCAAAACCTCGATCGAAAAAGCCCGGAGCCACTATCCCGGTGAACAGCCTGCCGCCATTTTTCTCTTTTCCTGTGCAGCACGACGACGTTTATTGGGAACAAGAACTTGCGAAGAATATGAGTTAGGGCAACAATCGATCGGAGAGGACATACCGACGATCGGCTTTTATACCTACGGTGAAATTAGTCCTCTCGCACCGGGGGGAGAAGCTTTCTATCACCAAGAAACCTTAGTAACATTGCTACTGGGTGTGGAGTAATTAGCGGTGAATGATTCTGAGGCGGCGCAACGAATTCAAGAGTTGGAGAAAGCGAACCGTGTTCTTCAAAAAAAACTCGATCGAGCTCAGCAAGGTCGTTTGCAGATAGAAGAAAGTCGGCGGCGTGCGGAAGCCGTTTTAAGTGCGACGATTAAGGAACTACGGGACTCCCAAAATATGTTGGAAGAACGTAGCCAAGCCCTCGAACAGGCCCTCCACGATTTGCAAGGGATGCAAACTCGAATGCTGATGACTGAAAAGATGTCAGCATTAGGGGTGTTGGTGGCGGGTGTTGCCCATGAAATTAATAATCCCGTGGGCTTTATTTACGGCAATCTGGATTATGCCAACCAGTATGCACAGGATCTGCTACATCTAGTGGATCTGTATCAAAAAAACTATCCTGATCCGAAGTCTGCAATCCAAGATTTCATTGAATCGATCGATCTTGAATTCATGAAATCTGATATGCCCAACGTGATGAATTCCATGAAAATGGGGGCAGAGCGGATCAAAGAAATCGTTCTATCGTTGCGGACGTTTTCTCGGATGGATGAATCAGAAGTGAAGGCGGTTAACCTCCATGATGGGTTAGACAGCACGTTGACGATTTTGGAACATCGTCTGAAACCTCAGCCCCATCGTCCAAGAATTCAAGTAATTCGGGAGTATGGTGAAATCCCAGAAATCGAATGCTATGCGGGGCAGCTCAATCAGGTGTTTATGAACATCATGAGCAATGCGATCGATGCCTTGGAAGAGTATTTTGTGGAGATCCAGAAAGGCCCAAACCATTGTCCATCTCCCCCCCTTGTCTTGACGATTAAGACAGAATTGCTAGAAGAAAATCAGGAAGTACAAATTTGTTTTCAAGATAATGGCCCTGGCATTCCGCCGGATGTGATTCCGCAGTTGTTCGATCCCTTTTTTACAACGAAGCCCGTGGGCAAAGGCACGGGCTTGGGCTTGTCGATCAGTTATCAGATTGTGACTGAAAAACACAATGGTCGGTTGGAATGTTTGTCTAAGTTAGGGCAGGGAACGGAATTTATCATTTCTATTCCTTCGCGGCAATCTTTGATCCAGGAACCTGCTTTCAGTACACAGACGGCTGAGAGTTTAGAGACGGCTGAACTCATCAGTTCAGAATTGTTGGCTCAATCAGACCTGGTTAATCCAACAGTGGATCAGGTTGAACTGAAGCAGCTATCCCGCTAATGCAAAATCTTGTGCTGACTGTCCCTGGGGCCAGACTGGCCTAGGACAATTGGGCCAATCGTTCTGTTAATAATTGATAAAATCCGTCACTGTCGATCGTCTCTACTACATTCACATTAACTGCTTTGCCCGAAACGCCATACCAATCAACGATCGTTCGGCCTAAACTCTCCTCACTCTTTGTTTCAATTTCGACAAAACAGGGCCGAGCCGTGAACAAATCGGGTCGCAGCAAATAAGCAATCACACAGGGATCGTGTAGGGGCGCTCCAGCGAAGCCGTATTGTCCCATGTCGTGGCTGCTGTACTGGGTCAGCAAGGTGGCGACGGTAGAACCGATCGGATCGCCAAGTGCACGAATTTTGCTCAGCCGTTCTGGTGTGGCGATCGCCTGGTGGGTGATATCGAGGCTGATTAAGGTCAGATTGAGTCCCGCAGTCAAAACGACCGCAGCCGCATGGGGATCGGTGTAGATGTTAAATTCCGCCGATGGGGTCACGTTGCCATGGGTGATAGCTCCGCCCATCATGACCACCTCATGAATCTGGGAGATAATTCTGGGCTCCTTAATTAGCGCGATCGCGAGATTGGTCAAGGGGCCAAGGGTGGCGATCGCGATGGGTTCTGGGGCGGCCAACAAGGTTTCAATCAGGAAATCTACGCCGTGCTGTTCTTGGAGGGAAATTTGGGGTTCTGGCAGCGTAATTTGGCCCAGTCCGGTCGCACCGTGGACATATTCCGCCGTTTCCAGCGTCGATCGCAGCATGGCCCGAGGACAACCGGCAAAAATGGGAATTTGGCGCATACCTGCTAATTCGCAGATTTTCCGGGCATTGGTCTGGGTGTGATGCAAGGGCACATTGCCTGCAACGGTGGTAATTCCCAGGATTTGCAATTCCGGCGATGCAAATGCTAGCAGCAGTGCGATCGCATCATCGACGCCTGGATCACAATCAATGATCAACGGTTGTGGCACCATAGAGAATTAAGCCCTACCCTTTGCATGCTTTATTTTCCATCGTCTATTTTGAATTGTCTATTTTGAACTGGCACCCAACCCATGACCGTTGACGCGATCGAAATTCTTTCTGCCCAAGAAGTCCGGCGAACCTTAACTCGTCTCGCCTCACAAATTGTTGAAAAATCTGGCGATTTGTCCAATTTAGTGCTGTTGGGAATTTGGACTCGGGGGGTTCCCTTAGCCAAGGTGTTGGCGGAGCAAATTGCCGCCCTGGAACAGGTTGAGGTACCGTTGGGATTCCTCGATATCACCTTCTACCGGGATGATCTCGATCGCATTGGTGTGCGGACACCGGAAAAAACGGAAATTCCCTTTGATTTGACGGGTAAAACCGTGGTGCTGGTGGATGATGTGATTTTTAAAGGGCGGACGATTCGCGCGGCCTTGGATGCCATTAACGACTATGGTCGCCCGGGGATTATTCGGCTGGCGGTGATGATCGATCGGGGCCACCGGGAAGTGCCGATTCAACCCGATTTTGTCGGGAAAGTTTTGCCCACGTCCAAGGAAGAAGTTGTAAAAGTTTATCTTCAAGAAATTGATGGGCGCGAAGGTGTTGAGTTACTGAAGGTCTAAAAAATTCAACCAAGCAGCCTTTTTTGATAGACAGGTCGTCGTCTAGCCAGGTAGGTCATCATGCAGCAAACCTTAATCCTCCAATTGGACGATCGTGTTTTTGCAGTGATTCAACAACAAGCCGAAAATCTGGGAATCCCCCTGGAAGAATTTGCTGCTAGTTTATTGGCGCAGCAGTTTCCACCCATGCCTCAGCAGGATCTGACAGGTATGGGAAAAAGTCGTGCCAAAGCAAACTTTGAACGCCATTTTGGGAGATTACATCTCGGTTCTGCCATATCTTTAGATAATGAAAGTATTGATGAGGATTTAGCTCAAGAATACTCTAATCCTCACGGAGACCTGTAATGCTTTTGGATACTTCTGGTTTACTGTGCCTTCATTATCCAGCAGAACCTTTACATACCCAAGCTTGTGTCGCCTATCAACAGACCCAACAGTGTCTAACCCATAGTTATGTGATTGCAGAATATGTCGCGCTGGCAAATGCAAGGAGGTTTCTCCGTCCATTGGTTTTAGATTTGATTTGTGATTTACTAAATAACCCTGATATAGAAGTTATTTGGGTAAATGAGACATTAAATCGAGCCGCGATCGAACTATTGCACAGGAGGTAAGATAAAACTGATTTGCTGTGTGATTCAGTTAGTTTCGTTCTAATGCGTCAAAGAAAAATTTTCCATGCATTAACAACCGATCGACATTTCGAGCAGGAAGGGTTTATTCGGCTCCTGTAATCTTCTGCTCTAGCAAAGGCTGAAACTCTTGTGGTCTAATTGGGAAGGCTGCTAAAAGTTCCGATGATGGCGCTGTCAAGTTTGTTCCAATCAGTACAGGTTAATCCATGTCTTCCCAAGAAACGCAAAATCGTAAAGCCGATCACCTGCGCGTTTGCCTCGAAGAGGATGTGCAATGCCGGGAAACCACCAGCGGGTTAGAATACTATCGCTTTACCCATGCCTGTCTGCCGGAATTGAACTATGACGATATTGACCTATCTACCCAGTTTCTAGGCAAACGGTTGAATGCGCCCATTTTGATTTCCTCCATGACGGGCGGCACGGAACTGGCGAAATTGATTAACTATCGCTTGGCGACGATCGCCCAGGAATATCGCTTGGCCATGGGGGTGGGTTCCCAGCGGGTGGCGATCGAAAAACCGGAGGTGGCCGATAGTTTCCAAATCCGTAAACTGGCACCGGATGCGCTGCTGTTGGCCAATATTGGAGCTGTACAACTGAATTACCACTATGGGCTGGAGCAATGCCGCAAGGCGATCGACCTGTTGGAAGCCGACGCCTTAATCCTGCACCTGAATCCCTTGCAAGAGGCAGTGCAAACGCGGGGCGATCGTAACTTTGCGGGGCTGTTGGAAAAAATTGCGCTGTTATGCGATCAATTGCCCGTTCCCGTGATTGCCAAGGAAGTGGGCAATGGCATTTCTGCGGCCATGGCGAAACAATTGATCCAGGCGGGCGTTAGCGCGATCGATGTGGCCGGGGCGGGCGGTACCTCTTGGGCCAAGGTGGAAGCGGGACGGGCTGCCGATGCTAAACAACGGCGTTTGGGGGCTACCTTTGCCGATTGGGGCTTGCCGACGGCGGATTGTGTGGTGCAGGTGCGCGGGGTGGATGCAGAGATTCCCTTGATTGCCTCTGGGGGCTTGCGGACAGGGTTGGATGTGGCTAAAACGATCGCCCTGGGGGCGGATCTGGGTGGCTTGGCTCTCCCCTTTTTGCAGGCAGCTAATGATTCAGAAGCTGCACTCCATGAATTAGTCGATATTTTATTTGCAGAAATTGCAACGGCGTTGTTTTGTACAGGGAGTCCAGACTTGCAAGCCCTGCGGCGATCGAATTTGCTGTGCCGGATTGCTTAAATCTGCATTGTTTTCCTTTAGGCATTGTTGTCCTAGAATCCGGCTCTGGAGCCATACTGCTAAAAAAATAGTGGGTCGATCGAAATTAGCTTGATGACGATCGACTTCTTTTCAATACTTCCCTCATAGATTCCTCTGCAAGTTTTGCCATTGAAGATTTGCTGCTGAATGTACAAAGAATGCTGTTAGGGGGTGATAATGATCGGGGTAATTTTGCGGAAGGTTCAGGCTCTGCGATCGCAACTCATCCGCCCCTGCAAACTTTAAGGGAATTGCAAAAGATTCTGTAATTTATGGCGATCAGTGGATCCGTAATGGTAGAATCGGATTCATCATAATTCCGATAGACTTACCGGGGATGTCCCCCTTGCATCACAGCCATGGTCATGACACCTGATACACCAGCCCTTGAGAAAAAACCTTCTAAGGTAGAAGGCATCAAGGAAAGAAGTAACTTTCTGCGGGAGCCCCTCGCCAGCGAGTTGCAGAATGATCTCAATTATTTTTCTGAGGATGCGATTCAACTCCTCAAATTCCATGGTTCCTATCAGCAAGATAATCGCGAAAATCGCGTTAAGGGTCAGGAAAAAGACTATCAAATGATGCTGCGGACGCGCAGTCCCGGAGGCTTCATCCCACCGCAGTTGTATCTCACCCTCGATCGGCTCTCCGATGAGTACGGTAACCACACCCTGCGAGCGACGACGCGCCAAGGGTTCCAACTCCATGGTGTGCTCAAAAAGAATTTAAAGGCCACGATCGCGGCGATCGCCCACAGCATGGGGTCAACCTTGGCGGCCTGCGGCGATGTGAATCGTAATGTGATGGCTCCGCCTGCGCCCTTCCGCAATCGTCCAGAATATGAATTGGCGCGGGAATATGCCAATCGGATTGCGGACTTACTGACGCCCCAAACCGGAGCCTATTACGAGATTTGGCTGGATGGGGAAAAAGTGGTGTCCGGCGAAGAGCATCCCGATGTCATCGCAGCACGGCAGAACCATCAAAATGGCTCAACTTTCCCCGATTCCGTAGAACCCATCTATGGCACCCACTACATGCCCCGCAAGTTCAAAATTTGCGTCACGGTGCCGGGGGATAACTCCGTTGATCTGTTTTCCCAAGACCTGTCGCTGGTAGTGATTTGTAATAATGCAGGTCAGCTCCAAGGCTTTAATATCTACGCAGGGGGCGGTCTAGGCCGTACCCACGGCAAGGAAGAAACCTTTGCCCGGATTGCTGATCCGATCGGCTATGTCGAGGCGGCGGATATTTACGAAGCAGTTAAGGCGATCGTGGCGACCCAGCGGGATTACGGCGATCGCACCGATCGTCGCCATGCTCGCTTGAAATACTTGATCCATGAATGGGGCGTTGACACCTTCAAAGCCAAGGTGGAAGAGTATTTCGGGAAAGCCTTGCAGCCGTTGGTTAAACTTCCCACTTGGCAGTATGAAGATTTCCTAGGCTGGCATGAGCAGGGCGATGGCAAGTGGTTTGTCGGGATTTCGATCGAAAACGGTCGGGTCAAAGATGCGGGGGAATTGCGCCTCAAGTCTGCGCTGAAAACCTTGGTGTCTACCTATCAGCTACCGATGCTGTTGACCCCGAGCCAGAACGCGATTCTGTACGATATTCGTCCGGAAGATAAGGCGGCGATCGGGCAAATTTTGGCGGATCACGGCATCAAACGGGAAGACGAAATTGATACGCTGGTGCGTTACTCCATGGCCTGTCCCGCGCTACCGCTGTGCGGTTTGGCCAATACTGAGGCTGAGCGGATTTTGCCGGACATGCTGACTCGGGTGCGCGCGGTGTTAACCAAAGTCGGCTTGCCGGAAGAGCATTTCATTACCCGTATTACGGGCTGCCCCAACGGCTGTGCCCGTCCCTACCTGGCGGAATTAGGTCTTGTGGGGAATGGCCCCAATCAGTACCAACTGTGGCTGGGGGCTGCGCCGAACCAAACCCGTTTGTCCGAGGTCTATGTCGAGAAAATGCATCTCGATGACTTGGAAAAGACGTTGGAACCTGTCTTTGCCTTGTTCAAAAAGCGGCGGAAAAAGGCGGAAAGTTTCGGGGATTTCTGCCATCGAGTCGGCTTTGAAGCGCTACGCCAGTTTGCAGTAACCTATGCAGCGCGGCGGGAAGGCAAAGCATTGGATCACCGGAAACGGGTAACAGTGCGGGATGAGGTCTATCTGCGTTTGCAGGATGCTGCTGCCGCCAAGGGGGTTTCCATGACGGAACTGGCGACGGAAATTATCGATCAATACCTCAGCCAAACTCAAGCCTATCTGACTGAAGAGCAAACTCAGGATCAAACCTCTGAGGCGGTTGCCGACAACACCCCGAGCGAATTGGCCAGCACAACTGAGAGTGGAACGGAAACACTATCTGAATCCACGATCGAACCCTCGATCGAATCGCAGGTGAATCCGTCTGTTGAACCTGTAGCTGAAGTGGTCGCTGAACCTGTAGCTGAGCAACCTGAGCAACCTGAGCAACTGGATGAACAGGGAACGGAATCTGTTTCGCCTGCATCAGAAGCGCTGACAGTAGAGCACGCAGTAGCCCCGTTAGAAACGGCGACTGCCCCATCCTTTAGTTCTGCTGCTCCAGCCTCAGGGTCTGTGTGGGAACAAAATGGTTTCTAAATCGCGCGTTTTCAACCCTATCTGCCTAATCTAGCAGCTTTGGATGACTCGTGAGGCCCCTAGCATGGTGTCCTCACCCTTAAACCCTCTTCCATGTTGGGAGAGGGTTTTTGAATGCTCAGTTATTTGGAATGGGGGGGGTGGAGTATGGTTCTTCCCAACGGTTCCAACCGGGTTGACTGGGATGACGATCGGGGCAAGACTCTGAAGTCATATGGGCTTTTCTAAATACAACACATCCACAGAGGCTACAAATTTTGTCGGGTGTGTGATTGAGTGCGATCGCCTTATAGATAAACTTTTTGGGGGCATTGGTCAGGTTGGGACATTGCAAACAGGTCTGATAGCGTTTTTCAAACGTTGCTTCATCTACGGTGGAAAAGCCTGTCTTGGCCCAGTTCCAGATCGCTCCAGAAACTTTTTGCAGTAATTCGAGATCCGACTTTTCTTGGGTTAAAGGGGCTGAATTCTCCACGAACTGTGTTGTATTCTGCGTACTAGTCGATGTTGTTTCTCTTTTTGCTGCTAACGAATTGCCTGAATGATTCACTAAATGAGTTTTATTTTGTTGTAAATAATCTTCTGAATCTGCTAAATCTACTGAATTCTCTAATGTATGCAAGGCGTGATGGGCTGCTTCTAAATTCGGCTGAAGCGCGATCGCGTACTGATAATAGAGCCGTGCGGTCTGGAAATCTCCGGCCTGTTGTCTTCCCATTCCCATCCTGAGATTCAGTGCTGCATAGTGCTTTTGGTGTTCTGTCGGTAGCTTGCCTAATGTCTGTAATGCATTGGCAAGGTTGACATCTATTTCGATCGATCCGGGTTGTAGTTCTAATGCCTTTTGGTAGCAAAAAATGGCTTCCTGCCATTGTTCTAATTGTTGCAATGTGTAGCCTAGGTTGTTATAAAGGGCGGCAGAATCCGATCGCAACGCGACGGCTTGCCAATATGCGTCCGTTGCTTCGATCAATTGCCCAGTCATCTGATACACATTCCCTAAGCTAAACCAAGCCTTAGCTGAGTGGGGTTGAACTTGGACAACCGCTTGGAACATTTGCTGTGCGGTCGAGAATTCATGGCGTTGTTGTGCTAATTGCCCCAGTCCGTACAAAGTTTCCGGTTGAGCAGAATCTAACGCCAGAATTTGCAAATAAAGGTGCTCAGCTTGTTCTAATTGGTGATTACGGTGGAACTGTAAGGCTTGTCGTAGAAAGTCGGAGATGACTGAAGATTGTGTGTTTCTTGGCTTCTGAAGCGTTGTCAGCAGAAAATTCTCTAGAGCCTTAATGGGGGTTAAGTCGTTGTAGAGCAAGTGCTTTTGGGCTGCTACCTGCTGGGCTATGTGCTGGCGGAAT
This sequence comes from Alkalinema sp. CACIAM 70d, assembly GCA_002148405.1. Taxonomy (GTDB): domain Bacteria; phylum Cyanobacteriota; class Cyanobacteriia; order Leptolyngbyales; family Leptolyngbyaceae; genus Alkalinema. The sequence goes on from MUGG01000012.1 coordinate 48,757, forward strand.
GCCCGATCGTGTCCTAAGCGGATCGCAAGGTTGATATAGTCATCTTTATCCTGAGCGATCGTGGTTTCAATCCCCATCAGCTTGAGGATTGCGTAGCTGTGTCGCCCCCGCATCAAGTCTCCGGGTAGAGTGACGATCGGTAAATTGTGTTCGATCACTTCCAGTGTTGAGTTACAACCAGACCAACCAATACTATCTAGAACAATATCTGCGATCGACACCATGTCAGAAAACTGAGTAGGCGTCATGCGGGGGATAAACCGACAATAGTCTTGATAGTGGAGTCCTAATTTGATAAATGCCTGCTGTAACCGCTGTTGAAACATTTGAGTAATTGCAGCAGTTGGCTCATCGATAAAGAGAAATCTTGCGTTCTCTACCTTCTGTGCAATTGTGGGAAAAATATCATCGTCAGCGGGTAAGTATTTAAAGAGCGATTGGCCGCACCAGAAGAGAATATCATCTTCATTAACACTCAGGTCACGACGATTTATGACTTCCGATTGACTGTTGGGTGGCGTGTAATAGATGGATAGATGGGGGAGTTCAACCAACGTTTCTGTATAGTGGTTGGCTGCTGAGTCTGGCTCCATCAGCTTGCTGCTTAAATAGTAATCGATCGTGGGCATTCCACTGGTTTCGGGATGGCCCCAACTGGTTATTTGGAGCGGTGCAAATCTTAGGCAACCCAGCTGTACCGTTGTAGCGTCCATCCCAAATTCTGGAAACATGAGTACATGCAACCGATCGTTCTGAATAATCTCCCCCCATTGCTCGATCGTCAGTGGCCCTTGAATAAACTTGTCAAATGCCGTTGCAGCTTTTAGGGTTTCAGCGTCTCGTCGGATATCGGTGTAGTACCCAAAGAGTTCAAATTCGCTACGATCGAGGTTGTCCACCCATCCTTTGACGGGAATTTTCCAAACAGAATGATTGCGAAAATGGCCAGAAACAATACCCACTCGTACTTTTTCGCCCCTAGAGAGCTGGGGCAAAGGTAGCGGCTGGCTCCATTGAGGAAATCGGGTGGCCATCAGTTGGCAGATGAGTTGACCGTAAGCCTGCTGAAGAGGCCGATCGCATAACCCTTGGTACGCTAAATAAAAAGGCTGAGAAGACCCGATCGCGGTTGCTGCGTGAGCCTGTTCTTCTGGGCTAGCAGTCTGATAAAACGTAATTAATTCCTGTAATTTCTGAGTGTATTGTTGTCGTCGAATTGCAATTTCTTCTTGTTTTTGATAAATGATCGGCAACTGGATCGTACAAAGCGCAAAGCGTGCTTCTGCATAGTTGGGGTCGAATTGCAAAGCTTGTTGGTAAGCTACGATCGCGGCCTCTCGTTGATCCTGCTGCTTAAAAAAGTTGCCCAAGTCATAATGAGCTTGAGCGTCATCCGGTCTGAGTTGTAAGGCACGCTGGCAAAGCTGAATGGCAGCATCCAGTTGTCCCTGTTGTCCTAAAAGGTTGGCGAGATTTTTGTGGGGTTCAAAAAAGTCTGGATTGAACTGCAAAGCAAAGCGATAACATTGTTCGGCATCTTTGAGTTTGCCCTGTTGTGCAAAGAGATTGCCTAAATTATTATGAACTTCAGCGTAGGCTGGATTAATTTGTAAGGCTTGACGATAAAACTGGAGCGCTGCATCTATTTTTCCCTGCTGCTCAAAAAGATTGCCTAATTGATTACAAGCAAAGGCTGCAAGGGGTTGTTCCGGCGAGCTTTGTAAGAATTGTTGATAGGTTACGATCGCCTCATTTTCTCTTCCTGCCTGATGATGTTGTAAGGCAGTTTCTAAAATTTTGGGTGTTAAAACTTCTGGGTGCATGACCATAATAGTATTCAACAACTTCAACTAACATGGGTTTGAGTTCTTTTAATCTAGAGTTGAGATCTTGAGAAAGGGTGCCATTTTGGCAGATTTAGAAGATTGTTGAACAAATTTTTAGGATGCACGATCGATTCTTAGAATGATTGCCGATTTAATAGGTTCGATAACTAGAAGTCGTTGTGGTGAATCCAACAGTCATTGAGCCCCCCATGGAAGCGGTATAGGTCATATTGCTGTAGTAGCTAGCTCGGGCGGTACTGTAGGAGTCGATCGCTAAGGCAGAGGCAGTACCGATCGAAGTTGTTTTTGCATAGGTTGGATACAGACTTGCATTTACACTTGTATTACCCAAGGTGTTAGTAATAGTTCCTACTCCAAGGGCATAGACTCCAGCAGATCCTGTACCATAGCTTGCAGCTGTGTACCCTCCAGCCGTTGCATAGGCAGATCCCATTAAGTTAGAAGAACACGAAATAGATGCTAAATAGTCTAAATCTTGAATGACCATGACTTATCACAAATTTCTTAATGACAAACTTGAAAGAGATCGCTGAATGCATAGAATTAGTCAAGGCATTCAGTGATCTCTGCATCAGTTACGGAACCTTGTGAGTAGATTCAACTGAAATTCCAGATTAGCAATATCCGCAAGCTTTATTGATAACTGCCACAGAGGTACTACCAGAGAAAGAACCACCTAAGAAGTCTGCAACAGCCAACGTATCAGCTTTGGTGTAGGAATAGGTGGGGAGATAGGTGTAGTTGTTAGCAACACCCTTTGCGCCTGCAGCAGCGCTATTGCTCAGCGTATAGGGTGAGTTCACGTTAGTAGCAAAGTTATTGGTTGTGTTGAAGTTGATACTAACTGTATCAGTTTCGGAGAATCCGTATGTCCCCCCTTCAATTTGAGCTTCAACGGACTCGAGGTAATTCAGATCAGAAATAATCATTGGTTTTCTCCTTGAAAGAACTCATTTTTTGTTGGTATCACAGCTTATTGCTGTCATAGCAGGGATTCAAGTGATCTCACATCTTGAGTTTTGTAAATGACTTAGCAGCATGCGCCATTAATCACTGCTACAGAGGTGCTGCCAGAGAAGGAACCACCCAGGAAGTCTGCAACAGCCAACGTATCAGCCTTGGTATAGGAGTAAGTAGGAAACCATGTGTTGTTATTGGCAACACCCTTTGCACCCGCAGCAGCGCTATTGCTATAGGTTTTAGGTGAGTTCACGTTGGTAGCAAAGTTGTTAGTTGTGTTGAAGTTGATGCTTACATAGTCGCTTTCGTAGAAACTGTAAGTTCCCCCTTCAATTTGAGTCTCAACAGATTCCAGGTAATTCAGATCAGAAATAATCATTGGTTTTCTCCTTGAGAACTACAGAGTGATTAGTGGAGTGAGAATCTTTATTCATCATGCAACTCATTTCGAGCTGTTATTTAATACAATAACGAATTGAGCTTGGTTGGGTTGCCATTTTGGCAGGAGACTTTAGAGGTTTACTGATTTGGATATTTGAAATTTTTCTAGTTCATTAAGTTTGAAATACATCTAACAATAAAAACCTGCTAAGCCTTAGAGTACTGAAGCCTAACAAGCTTTTATTGCTGACAGGTTAAAACGCGAGTTTTAACATCGAAATATTAAATTAAAAGCTGGATAGCCTTGGATAGATTACTGCTGATGAGTTAAATGTAAATGAGATGGCGCTATGATTTTGTGTTCCAATACCGCTGGTGCTGAATACTGACTGAATTGCTCCATCCGAGCTGGTACTGGTTCCAGAGATCGTGTAGCTAGGAACATTTTCTAAGGTAATTGTAATTCCTGGGGTTGGATTAGGAAGAACAGTGCTGAATAAGTCTTGGTTACCTCGTTTCAGTTTGAGTAAGCCATTCCCAGAAAGGAAAATTGAAAGTAAGTCGTTAGCTTCTTGTCCTCCCTCTATTATGGCTTCTGTTGTGAGTAGTTCTACGTGGTCTAAATCCTGTAACACCATAATCATCTAATCCTCCTAGGCTAAAGGGTGTATTGCTCGGAGATGGTTCGGTTCTTCAAACTAGATATTAATAGAACACCTGGATATTAATAAGACACAAATAATCGGATGAATGTTTAGTTGATGATTCTTCCGAAAGGAATCCTAGTAAGATCATAGAGTGAAGAACGCAAGGTTCTTTACTAATCGTTAACTTTGTCGATCATTCAGCCGATCGCCCTTTTAGCGACGTGGACTTGGCGACGCATGTTTTAGCGATACAGGATTGATCCATTGATAGTTTAATCAAGTACTTGAGAGTCGAACTGCCACTTTGGCAATAAATATGATCATCCGTATTCCTTGCGTCTTTTCTCAAGGGACGATTTAATAGTTTTTTATATTTCTAAAAAATAACTTTAGCTTTAGTAAATCTTCAGCTTATTCTCACACGCCTCTCCTTAAAATCTTGGATGCTAAACATCATCAATTTTGGGACAAGGTAATGGAAATTGGGATGGGTCGGGAGAGTTGCGGTAGATTGGATGTGGCAAAGACCCGAGAATGGCTAGTTACGAATGGGATTGGAGGCTATGCAGCAGGGACGATCGCGGGGATGCTGACTCGGCGCTACCATGGGGTTTTGATCGCGGCCCTCCAACCCCCTTTGGGGCGGACGCTATTGGTTAGTAAGTTGGAGGAAATCATTGACTACGGCGATCGTACCTATGAACTGGCGACGAATGTCTGGAGTGACGGTTCGGTGTACCCCCAGGGCTACCAATACCTAGAGCAATTCTCCTTAGAAGGCAGTATTCCCACTTGGCACTATGCCTGCGCCGATGCACTGCTGGAGAAAAAAATCTGGATGCAGCAGGGTAAAAATACAACTTACACAACCTATCGAGCATTACGAGCAACACAGCCGTTAACACTCCGAGTCAACGCTTTAGTGAATTACCGAGATTATCATGGTGATACACAAACGATTTGGTCAATGGATATCCGATCGATTCAGGGTCATCCTCAAATCCAGGGGATGAAAATTCAAGCATTCCCCGACGCTGCACCAATTTATCTACTCAGCGATCGGGCAACAGTTACCCCTACCCATAACTGGTACTACAATTTTGATTTAGCGGTAGAGCGGTATCGAGGATTAAGCGATCGGGAAAACCATCTCCATGCTGCCACGTTTCAGATTACGTTAAATCCTGGAGAATCAGTAACCATTGTCGCGAGTACTGAGCTTCATACCTCGATCGCTCGTGATTCTGCCCGACAGCAGCGCCAGCACCATGAACAGGCTTTGCTGCAAGCCGCAATTTCTAAGAACAAGACCCAGCCAGCTCCTGATTGGATAGAGCAGTTGATCTTAGCGGCTGATCAGTTTATTGTCGATCGACCGACTCCCGATTTTCCCATGGGTAAAACAATCATTGCAGGCTATCCCTGGTTTAGTGACTGGGGAAGGGATACGATGATTAGTCTGCCGGGACTCACGCTCTGTACAGGGCGTCTAGACATTGCCCGATCGATTCTACTCACGTTTTCTAAGTACGTCGATCGGGGTATGATTCCCAATCGCTTTCCCGATGCAGGAGAAATTCCTGAATATAACACCGTTGATGCAACCCTTTGGTATATCGAAGCCATTCGGGCTTACTATCAGCAAACTGGGGATCAGGATTTGCTCAAGCAATTGTTCCCAGTCATGCAGGAAATTATTGATTGGCATTGTCGGGGAACTCGATATAACATTCACGTCGATGCCGACGATTGTTTACTCTATGCGGGAGAGCCGGGGGTGCAATTAACTTGGATGGATGCAAAAGTGGGCGATTGGGTGGTGACGCCCCGGATTGGCAAACCGATCGAAATTAATGCCCTCTGGTATAACGCTGTGCGATCGCTGGCAAAATTTGCGCGGCAACTCCAGCAACCACACCAAGACTACGACGCCCTTGCCGATCGGATTCAAACTCATTTCGCCAAGTTCTGGAATACTGAATTGGGGTACTGTTATGACGTGTTGGATGGGCCGGAGGGGGCAGATCCAACGTTGCGACCGAATCAATTGTTCGCGATCGCTCTACCAGCTTTCGGTTCCGCTGATTATCCTGCGCTGTTTACCCTGGCTCAACAAAAGGCTGTGATCGATCACTGTGCACAACATTTGCTCACGTCCCACGGCCTGCGATCGCTCAATCTCGGTCATCCTCAATACCAAGGGCACTATGGCGGCACGCAGTTGCAACGGGATGGAGCCTATCACCAGGGTACGGTTTGGGGCTGGCTGTTGGGGGTATTCGCGATCGGGCATTTTCGGGTGTATGGGGATGCGGCGGCGCTGCAATTTTTGCAGCCGATGGCACACCATCTATTGGATCACGGGGTCGGCAGTCTCAGCGAAATTTTTGATGGGGATGCGCCAATGACGCCACGGGGTTGCTTTGCCCAAGCTTGGACAGTGGCGGAAGTGCTTCGGGCTTGGTTCGTGCTTTCTGAGTGATGTATTATCGCTTTCTGAGTGATTCACTCTAACAATCCAGTAAAATTCTCAGATAGACAATTTTATTGTTGATTTTGAATAGTTATCCTTTAATCTGTTTTATAGATGAAATCATTGGTTGATTCATTCACCGATTGATTCAAGAATGGGATTGCCGACCCGATCATACCTCCAGACTAGCTTGGAACATTGCGATCTATTGCGGACTAGGTTGGCTCGTGGTGGGTGTTTTAGGATGTAAGTAGATAATGTGTAAACCTCGGAGGTTCCTATGTTTTTGATGCATAAACCGACAGGTACGCTTGTTGAAGTGCTGACCCTTCCCGACCTCTTCGATCCATTTCAAACGGAAATTACCGGGCAACGGCATGCGGGGGAAGAGATGCAAGATCCGTTACCGTTTTTGAAGGCAGAAATGGTTTTCCCATCCGGTGAAGCACTCCCGACCTGTTGGATCAATTCCCACTACCGGGAACAGATGACTCAATCGGCAGCGAAATTCGCGGTTAGGGCTTAGTCGTAGCATCGATCGAGGGATGGCGTCGGTGAATGCTTAGTGATCGATTCTCGCTCGCTGAACTGTTGCTGATTCAATTGGCAGAATTGATGCAATAACATCCCATTTGCCTCGATGCAAAAAAGGGAACAGGCTAGCTGCTCCCTTTTTCTACAGTTGAATTACTGAGTTGAATTACTGGATGGCTCGATCGTGAGTCATTCGATGACGTCGATCGTGCCTGTCGATCGTGAAGCGATCGGCACTATTCTTGTACCTTCATCGCCTTAGCCAATTCTGCGGCAACGAGGGGACGGGAGAATTCTGGCGGGGGCAGTTCCCCACGACGTAGCATTTCCCGCACCTTAGTACCTGATAGGTGAACCCGTTGCTCTGGGGTGCTGGGGCTGGTTTTCACCGTGGCCATGGTGTTTGTCACCGTGCAGTAGAAAGCGTGCTCAAACTTCAGCGGCACAATGCCGATCAACGCGGGATCGAACTCGTCAAAAATGTATTGAGCATCGAAGGTGCCGTAGTAGTCGCCCACACCCGCGTGGTCACGACCAACGATGAAGTGGGTGCAACCGTAGTTTTTCCGGATGAGTGCGTGGAAAATCGCTTCACGAGGCCCCGCATAGCGCATCGCTGAGGGGTTAATCCCCAAAATGACCCGATCCTGAGGATAGTAATTTTCGATCAGGATTTCATAGCAGCGCATCCGGATATCTGCCGGGATGTCATCTTCCTTCGTAGCTCCTACGAGCGGATGCAGGAACAACCCATCCACGATTTCCATGGCGCACTTCTGAATGTACTCATGGGCGCGGTGCACGGGGTTGCGGGTTTGGAAGCCGACGATCGTATGCCAGCCCTTATCCAAAAACGCTTGACGAGAGACAGCGGGATCCAACTGGTATTTCGGGAAGAGGGGATGGGGATCCCGTTCCAGTAACCAAATGGGGCCAGCCAGGTTGACGTTGCCCTGTTGATACACCACCGCCACACCGGGATGCTTTTCATCATCGGTGCGATAGACGTTGATGGCTTCCTTCTGCTTGTCGTAGGTATATTTTTCCGTCAGTTGCAGCACCCCGATGTAACGTCCGGTGGAGTCATCCAGGCGCACGTAGCTACCTTCTTCCAAAGGCGCAGCCACTTCTTCCGTCACAGACAGCGTAATCGGAATCGACCAAGGCAGACCATTGGTGAGGTGCATATCCACCACTACACTGTCATAGTCCTGTTGGTTCATAAATCCGGTCAATGGGCTAAAGCCCCCGATCGCAATCATGTGCAAATCGGAAACCGCCCGCTCATCCAAGGCCACACGGGGCAGAAAGTCTGCTTTGCTGAGGAATTCTTCCTTTTGGGCTGGCGTTGCGATGCGGTTAATCAGTTCCCCACCGTGGGGAGCAATGCTGTCTGGACGGTGATACTTGGCCATGGGTTCTCTAGGGATTTCAACTCATTGCAAGCTTTGATCCTACCAGAGTCTTAACCCACCCCTAAATCTCTCGTGAAAACATCTAGGGTCAATCGGGGGATAGAGATTTTGGCAGGAATTAAGCGAACTCAACCGATCGGTAAAAATCGGTGGGCTAGGCGTATTTTTTCAGCAGCAACGCTAACTTTTCCTTGGTTGCAGCAGGGACTTTATCCATGGGGGTCAGCACTGCATATTTCAAGGCGGAATGGGCCTCCGATTCAAATAAATCAGCACTCAAGCGCCGCACCACTTCTTTGATCACCGCTTGGGCGTTGGTGGCATTTTTATGCAAATTGGCTACCACCATATCCACCGTCACGCTGTCATGGTCGGGGTGCCAGCAGTCGTAGTCCGTCACCAAGGCTAGGGTGGCGTAGGCCATCTCGGCTTCCCGCGCTAGCTTGGCTTCCTGCAAATTGGTCATGCCGATAATCGTTGCGCCCCAACTGCGGTACAGGTTCGACTCCGCCTTGGTCGAAAACGCAGGGCCTTCCATGCAGACGTAGGTGCCGCCCCGATGGATGTCGATGCCTTCGATCGTGAGGCTTTCCGCTGCATCCGCCACGAGGTTCGCCAATTTAGGACAAACGGGATCGCCAAAGGTGATGTGGGCGACAATGCCTTCCCCGAAGAAGGTAGACACGCGGTTACGGGTGCGATCGATAAATTGATCGGGAATCACCATGTCCAAGGGTTTCGCGGCTTCCTTGAGGGAACCCACCGCCGATGCTGAAATGATGTATTCCACACCGAGGCTTTTCAGGGCGTAGATGTTGGCGCGGAAGGGGAGTTCCGTCGGCAGAAGTGTATGGTTGCGACCATGGCGAGCCAGGAATGCCACGCGGGTGCCTTCCAAGGTGCCCACGATCAAGGCATCGGAGGGTGCCCCGAAGGGAGTTTCCACCGTGACTTCTTCCACATCCTTGAGCGCATCCATCTTGTAGAGGCCGCTGCCGCCGATAATGCCAATTTTGATATCCTGTGCCATGGGTCTAAGTTCGTGTGACTAAGTTTCGGTGTGCCTGAGTGAAAAAGTTGCCAGCGCGCGCAAATTGAACAGCGTCTAGGGTACAGGTTGCAGTTCCCTAGGGCAAGTCCTGATTGTTGATCTAAGCCACCTCTGGATCACGCAAGAGCCAAACGCCGGTGTAGGTCATGCCGCTATCATCCGGTTGGATCAGCAGGAAATGTAGGCCCTTAGCCGCCTGCTTGCGTTCCATAAACGTTTCCCCAGCAGCGCGCACTTCTGGATCAGCCACCGTGGTGAGAATGTGCCGATCGCGTTCCCCGGCCCGCAAAATCACCCCATCCAATTCCCCCGCTACATAGTTGACCGCGATCGGTTCCACCCCTGCTAACCAGCGCGCCAAGGGCATGGACTTGCGGCCCCCGTTGATCACCACACCGGGCAACGGCTGGCTGGACGCGAGGCCCACCCGCAACGGGTCGTGCATCTCCGGCAGAAAAGAGAGCGGAATGGGCCGATCGAGGAACAGATCCAAAAAATCTCCGGCGAGGATACTGGCAAAGCGCCAGCGATCGCCCCAGAGGGTGTCGGGAATGGGTACAGGCGGATTCAGCATGGTATTGCGCCTCAATGAGCCAAAGTAGAAAGATTAGCCAAAGTAGAAGTTTAAAACCATGCCGGAAATAAAGGTCAACTGTGCCGCGATCGCAAACAGGTAAACGATCGCCCTGGGTTTGAACATGGTCAACATCAGCCCCACCCCTTTCAGGTCGATCATGGGGCCGAAGACGAGGAATGAGACGAGGGAACCCGTCGTAAACGAAGAGGAAAACGACAGCGCAAAAAACGAATCCACCGTCGAACAAATCGATACCAACGCTGCCAACAACATCATCGCTAGAACAGACGTGACGGGATCCTGGCCTAAACTTAAAACCCATTCACGTGGCACAAAGGTTTGCAACAACGATGCCACCGCACTCCGAAAATCAACACTCCCGCCAGTTCCCGCAGTTCCTGCACCATGCCCTCGACTAACAGCCGCAGTCGCAAGGCGATTGGCTGTTTGACCACATCGGTAAAGGCAGCTTGCAGGGCGATCGCATCTCCGGTGGGTAGGGGCTGGTTGGATTGGCCGAGCAAAAACATTCCAGACCTCAAAAGGGGGCTTGGGTTGGCAGGTTTTTGGGTTTCCAGGATTTTCCAGCTTGGTGTAGGGGCGGGTTCCTGGGCACGACGCTCCTGACGGACGGTGATGGCGGTGGCAACGGCAGGGCGCAAAAAAGGCCGCAGATCTTTTTGAATGCTGAAGATCCAACCCAGTAGCGTGGCGATCGCCAAGGACAATCCTACCCGTAGAAAGACCACCTCGGGTTGATCCCGAAAGGCCACCCAAGTCGCCCAAATCACAATGGGATTAATGACTGGAGCCGCAAGGAGAAACCCGATCGCAACTGAAGCGGGAGCCCCCTGCATTAACAATCGCCGTGCAACCGGAATATTGCCACACTCACAGACGGGAAACAAAAAGCCGATGCAACTGCCCGCAAAGGAGCCTAAAAAAGGATTTTTTGGCAGTAGGGAAACTAACCGTCGTTCACTGACAAAAAATTGCAGCAATCCTGAAAAAAGAACTCCCAATAACAGGAAAGGCATAGCCTCTACGATCAAGCTGAGAAACAGAGTGAAAGCGCTGTTGAATTGATACATTACAGCCCTACAAACCTAGGAGAGGATAAGCTTAGGGCATCATAGCGCAATCATGTTCGTTCTGGGCATGGTGTCGTCGGGGCCTGGGCGATCGGGTACGGGCATCCTTTCTTGAGGCAGCAAGGCCCAAGGCCCAATTTCTCAAGAATAAACCCCTCAAGCTGAAAAACGGCTCTAGGGGCAAATGATAACTATGGGGGCTATAGTGTCCTACTAATGCTGCCTACTATCAACGATCGATCTCAGAACGCTCTATCGAAACTCTGAAATGAAGAGTGGATTCAGCAAACTTGTAACCTAACTTGTAACCTGAGTCTGATCATCCGAGTCTGAGCAAATTCAGTAGTTTTAGCAAGCTTAATGGGTGAGATCAGAAAATCACCGTCTTATTCAGACGTGAATCAGCATCGGCTTAATAGGCCAAAGTTTCCAGGGTTTCTCGAAGGTACAAGTGCACGAGAAAGTCTAGACTTACGGACTGTAATCTCTGATCCTCGCTACGATCGATGCGCCAGCGCTTAAATCCTGAGCTATCCGCGATCGCACGTTTGAGACTATCCCAAACCTTCGCGTCTGAGAGGTCTTTATCGGGGTTGGACATGGGAGAACTAGCCATAAACACCTTAAATAAATCTTGAGGAAGACAGCGAACGGGAGAATTTAGAAGCGTTAGAAGGAAGAAGCTGAGGAACAACGTGAGTAAACAGCTTAGTGGAGGAATCCTACGGATGGAGAAATCTGATTGAAGGCGGTCACTCACAAACTAGCCCACGTAGGCTGCAAAATTTGTTTAACCTTTCTTCAAGATCGACTAAAAGCCACCGAATGGCTGTATTCTGAGAAACATTTTGTAGATAAACTTCTCCTTGATCCTATCGTTTTCCGCCTATGCCGTGGGAAGAATTTTATTAACTTTTAGACCGACGATGGTAAAGTTCTGTCTAATCGTTTGTATTGGGAGAGGCTCTGCTGCTAGGAAATTCGCGTTTCCAGCTAGCATGACTCGTGCTACGCTGAGCGGTACTTCCAGGAAAAGCGTAGCTAGGAAAAAGGCGATCGTCGCAGCGGGTAAGCGCAAAATTGGCGGTAACGGCACGATCGGTATAGCTCCTTGCGCCCAAGCTTCCATCTGCCACAGTAGCGCCCCCAGACCGATCGCGCCCAGCAGCAACAGCAGTGGGTTGCGGTAATTTTCAAACAGGGTCAAAATCTTTTGTTGATCGGGAGTCAGGTCATCAGGATTAATGGCAATGACCAGGATGCTGTAAATGTAAAACGGCTTTTGCCATTGCATCCAAAGAATAGGTGAAACGCCGATAACAAAAATTAGCAGGAATTCAACGATCGCAGAAAAGCTGGATGGCGCAGAAGTCAATGCAAGCCAGCAACCCAGAAGGGCAATGGGAACCACAACAATTCCAGATAGGTGGATCCATAGATAGGGGTCTAACCAAAATTGATTTATTTTCATGGGACTTGAAGCGTTACTGTATCCCAAATAACACAAGATTTAGCTTTGATTATCCCCTGTTTTGAGAAGAGGAGATCACCATCCCCGCTTCTCAAGGCGCAATGTGCTAGTTACAGGAATAGGATCCAGGTACTGCGCTGACTGTGACGATACTGTTGGCGATCGACGTAATCGTAAATTGTTCAACAGCTCGCCCGCCATAGGCATTGACCCCAAAGCTGACATCGACAGCAGTGCCCACAGCAAGAACCGTGTTAGGGTTGTACTTCACATCAGCAGACAAGGCTGTCGAAACTGCTTGGGCTCGGGCTTGGGGAGAAGCAGCACACCCATTCAACAGGTCATTCGTAATCAGTAAACTCACTGCCGTTGGCTGGGCAGCCGTCCCTTCTCCACCGGGCTCTTGGATGCCATCCCCAAAGTCTGAGGATCCCCAAGAAAATGGGTTCAGCAATTCCCTTAGCCTGTCTAGGGTCATGGTGTTAGGACGTTGGCCCACCACGGTAATTGTAGGTAGATCGGCAGCCTGGGCCAAGGATGCTATGGCAACCCCACCAGCAACCATAGCAGTCAACAAAAGCAATGCTTTGAAGTTATGAATCTTCATGATTTTCAGGGGTGAATTGCGTGAACAAACGGTCACAGAGTAACCACCCCTGTATATCTACGGATACAACACAGCTTATGCAGACGATTTAATACAATATTGCGGTGGCATTTACGGAGTATTTCAGCAATATCCGAGCTACTGATCGACTCACATCGGTTCCGATCGAGCAACGCTCGATCCCCGCAATGCCCGATCGTGACGGGGAACTATCCGATTGCCGCTAGGATCGCCTCGCCCATCCCTTGGCAGCCCACCGCAATCATCCCGTCCGACATAATGTCCCCGGTGCGATAGCCCTGGTCGAGGACTTTGACAACTGCTTGTTCGATCGCGTCTGCCGCCGCTGCTTCGTTTAGGTCATAGCGCAACATCATCGCTGCACTGAGGATCTGGGCGAGGGGGTTGGCCTTGTCCTGTCCAGCGATGTCAGGAGCCGATCCATGGACGGGTTCGTACAAGCCCGGTCTGGCGGAACTGAGGCTAGCGGAGGGCAACATGCCGATACTGCCCGTCAGCATGGCCGCTGCATCGGAGAGAATGTCGCCAAACAGATTGCCCGTGACGATTGTGTCAAATTGCTTGGGATTACGCACCAACTGCATGGCCGCATTGTCCACGTACATGTGGGTCAGTTCTACGTCAGGGTAGTCCGCTGCCAGGACAGTGATGCGATCGCGCCACAGTTGCGACACTTCCAGCACATTAGCCTTATCTACGGAACATAGCTTTTTGCGGCGTTTCTGGGCGGTTTCAAAGGCCACCCGACCGATGCGATCGATCTCCGATTCGCTGTAGACCATGGTGTTAAACCCACGCTTTTCGCCCGTTTCCGTTTCCACGACACCGCGTGGCTGACCGAAGTAGATGCCGCCCGTCAGTTCCCGCACCACCATGATGTCCACGCCCTCGACGATCTCCCGCTTGAGGCTGGACGCATCGACTAACTGGGGCAGAATCGTGGCCGGACGCAAATTCGCAAATAAACCCAAACCTGCCCGGAGCGCTAATAACCCCGTTTCGGGGCGTTGGTGCCGGGGCAACGTATCCCACTTGTAGCCGCCGATCGCGGCCAGCAGGACAGAATCACTTTGTTTACAGGTTTCCAAGGTGGCAGCAGGCAATGGCTCGCCCGTCGCATCAATGGCCGCTCCACCCACAAGCGCTTCCTGAAACTCAAACGTGATACTAAACTTTTCACCAATGCGCTTTAGCACCTGAACCGCGATCGCCATAATTTCAGGGCCAATGCCGTCTCCAGGAAGCAGCGTAATGCGGTAGCTTGCCATGATTGTCCTTCGCAGATCCTTCGCAAATTTTCCGTTCTTCACCTTAGAGGAAAAGGGATCCTAGAAGCAATCAATTTAAACATTAGGAAGATTTTAAAATTGGAGTGTAGCGTAGGCGTGAATAGCATGAAGAGCGACAAAGCTAGGTTCAGCTGACGAGTGAAACTGCTTCAGTCCGATCGTTAAGATTGTGTTTAAGACTGCTTCGCAAACCACTTCAAAGGCTTGGGATTTTCGGTCTTTGCAGCGGTGGGTTCATTAAAGATGAACGAATCCAGGCGGGTGTCCACGGGCACGGACTTCCGGGGGCTGTCTACTTCGCGCCAAATGGTGACATGATCCTCATGCTCAACCAATAGACAATCGATACCTTGGGATTGACTCTCTCGACAGAGGGTCATGGCCGCAGCATAAACTCGTTTTGAGAAGGTTTCCCCCCGATGGAACGTCTGGCCGCCAATTTCAAGTCGAGTTTTTCCTCGGTAGGGAATTCTTTGGGTTTCCAACTGTTTTGTCGTCAGAATTAACATACTCAGCTCCTTGCAAAACAAAAATGATTCCAAAAAGATTAAAGTTGGATTGAAACAAATAGAAATCTAAATTAATTGAAATCAACCTTTGAGATCAATTTGAAATCAATTTGAGATCAATGTTAAGGACAACTCTTGAGAAATCTTAGAAAGGAATCTGAGAAGTGACTAAGAAGATTAGTTAAGTATGTCTAGCATTCAGCTTTATTAGAACACTTTAAGAAATCCCAGGAAGTCTACCTTAGGGTGTATCTCTAGGCCTATCTTGCGGAAATTTCTGCACTGTTCCCCCCAATCCCTGAACAATTAGTTGCGTATTAGCAACCAGCATGCCGACGTAGGAATCGCCGGCTTCGCCTGGAACGCCGATCGAATCTGCGAACAACGGTTTTTCCGCTAATTTAACCTTGGCTTCTTCCGCAACGGTTTCAATCAGTGCGGGATTAATGGCGGTTTCCGCAAAAATGGTGGGTACACCAGCCGACCGAATCGCTTGTACCAATTGCTTGACCGTTTGGGCACTGGGTTGTTCTTCGGTACTAATGCCGATCAAGGTTCCGGCAACTGTCAATCCGTAGGCTTGGGCGTAGTATTGAAAGGCATCGTGGGTGGTGACCAGTTTGCGTCTTTCTGGTGGCAGGGTTTGGATTTGGTCAGCAATCCAGCGATCGAGGCGTTGCAGTTCAGACAGCAAAGCTTGCGCGTTTTGGGTAAAGCGATCGCGGTTCTGCGGTTGGAGTTGGATTAGCTCATCGCGAATAGTTTCCACCATCCGCATGGCATTTCGAGCATTACCCCAAATGTGGGGATCCGGTACCGTCTCTCCTTCTTTGTCTAATTTTAGGGGCGTAATCACTTCACCTACGGGAACTTTTTTAGCTTTCAGGGCATTAGCCTGCATGAGCCGAATTAATCCCGGTTCTAAGTTATAGCCGTTGTAGAGCACGAGATCAGCCTTTTCCAACGTGACCGTGTCGCGGGGGATCGGCTCATAGGTGTGGGGATCATCCCCCGGTTTCAAGATACCCTGGAGGTCAATGTCGTCTTTGCCAATGCGATGGGTTAAGTCCGCCAAAATCGTGCTAGTAGCGACCACCCTGGGCTTCTGGGGCTTCTGGGATGAGGATCCGCTGATCTGACAGCTGGCCAGTCCGATCGCCAGTAAGCCCCCCATCACACCCAACAGCGATCGTCTTGTCCATCGTGGGGAGTGAGCTCGAGTTGTGAGCGATCGAGTAGAACCTGTTGTAAACCTTGGGACAAGACTCACGGAGGAACGAAACCGAGAAGGCAGAGGAGACGACATAGAGATTTTGGAAACAGAGATTTGGGAAACATTGACAAGAACTTTTCATAATCCTTTCATTTTTTGCGCTACATTGGAATTAGGTTTTCATAATCCTTTCATTTTTGCACCCTAGATCGGGTTACGTGGCTTGGATTTCTCGATCGGGATTCCTGAGCCTTTCTCCCAATCGCTCATCCTCACAATCGCTATTTTTATTTACCGCTATGCTGTCTCTTCCTTGGTTCCCCCTCACCGCTAACCGTGCCTCGAACACCCATTCCCAGCGCCCTGGAGAACGGTCTTTAATCGGTTTGCCCACAAAATCTCAGGGCCATGATCCCATGGGATCGGAACGCGCTCACGATCGGCCCCAACCCATCCTGCGGGTGAACAACATGACCGTGCGTTACCGTAATGTGCTGGCCTTGGAACAGGTGAGTTTTGGGCTGGATGCGGGCAAGATGCTGGGCATTTTGGGGGCGAATGGGGCCGGAAAAAGTACTCTCATGAAGGGGATTCTAGGACTGATTCCCACGGTGTCTGGTCAGGTGTTTTACGATGGCCAACCGTTTCAGCAGCAGCGCCATCGTGTCGCCTATGTGCCGCAACGCAGTCAAATCGATTGGGCCTATCCTGCGACGGTGTGGGATGTGGTGTTGATGGGGCGGATTCGATCGGCGGGGTGGCTGAGTCCGATTAGTGCGTCGAGTCGTCGGATTGCGATGGAGGCCTTGGAGCGGTTGGGGATGGTGGATTATCGCGATCGCTCGATCGGGGAGCTTTCTGGCGGACAGCAGCAGCGAGTCTTTCTGGCGCGGGCAATGACGCAACAGGCGGATTTATTTTTACTAGATGAACCGTTTGTGGGGGTTGACCAGAAAACGCAGACAATTATTTTTGATTTGCTACGGGAATTGACCCAGGAAGGGAAAACCATTTTGGTGGTGCACCATGATTTAGGGGCATCGTTGAACCAATTTGATGAATTACTATTACTGAATCGTCATCTCATTGCCCAAGGCGATCGAACAACGGTCATGACCCCAGAGAATTTGCACCAAGCCTATGGCAGTTTTTTCCAGTTACCTCAAGCTGCCTAGTATTGTTGCATTTCGCTGTTAGAGTGCTCTGTGATGTTGGACTTATTGAATGCGTTGGTGGAACCGCTGCAATATAGCTTTATGCAGCGATCGTTGATTGTCGCGATTTTAGTTGGTGTAATTTGTGCGCTGGTGGGCAGTTACCTGATGGTACAGCGATTGGCACTTTTAGGGGATGCTATTAGCCATTCGGTGCTGCCAGGGTTGGCGATCGCGTTTCTGACGGGAACCAATTTATTTGTCGGGGCTTTTATTGCGGGGATTCTCAGTACTGTCGCGATTACCTGGATTCGTACCCGATCGCCGATTAAGGAAGACGCTGCCATGGGGATTGTCTTATCTTCCTTTTTTGCGTTGGGGATTACGCTAATTACAGTTATTCAGAAGAATAATAAAATTGATTTAAACCATTTTCTCTTCGGCAACATTCTACAAGTCACCCATCAGGATGTGCGCGACACGGCCATTATTGCCGCGATCGTGATTATTTTAGTCATTGCGCTCTACAAAGAACTGCTATTCTACACCTTCGATCCACTCTCAGCCCAAGCGACGGGACTACCAGTGCAATGGTTGAATTTTGGCTTGATGGTGTTGATTGCCTTGACGATCGTCGCCAGTATGAAAGCCGTTGGCGTAGTCCTGGTTCTCTCATTGCTCATTACACCGGGCGCGACGGCTTATCTGTTGGCACCTCGGTTACACCAAGTGATGATGATTGGGGCTGTTTTAGCGGTGATTGCCAGTGTGAGCGGTATGTACTTAAGCTATTTCTTTAACTTGCCGTCTGGTGCCGCGATCGTGTTGGTGATTTCCAGCTTTTTCCTATTGGCGATGCTATTTAGTCCGCGCCATGGTATTTTGACGGAACGGTGGCGAGATCGGCGCTTACCTCCCTCGGAAGCATCCTAGAGACTCTCGCTTGAGCTTGGCTTATTTTTTCAAGGTAACGGAATAGGCGAGACGATCGCCGCTGGAAAGCGTTTCTCCGCAGAGAATGGGTCGATCGCCCGTATAAGCGGTATGGTGGTAGACCAAGATGGGACTGCCCAAGGTTAAACCCAAAGCAGCGGCAGTTTCTGAATCTGCTTGGCGACAGGAGAGCAGGGCATCGATGCGATCGACGCTAATTCCGTGCTGTTCCAAGACGGGAAATGTCATATTTTGCTTCAGTTCCGCTGCAAAGATTTTGCCCAAATCTGGGACAAGATAGGTAATATCCAAGGCGGCGGCGACTTGATTGACCCTAAGGAACTTTTTCTGAAGGTAAACGTGGGTCATGTCCGGTGGCAGGGCTAAGGTTTGGCGGACGGAATCCGGTGGTCGGACGGCTTTAAAGACCAAGGTTTGGATGCAAGGGGTCAAGCCTTGGCGGGCCATGTCTTCGTGAAACCAAATAAAGGGGCTCGAGAGGGAATAGATGGCCCGATCGTGAGTACTAACAAAGACGCCTTTGCCGTGGTGGGATTGGACTAAGCCCTGGTGAACAAGATTGGCGATCGCCCGTCGGATGGTGATGCGACTGACGGTAAACTGCGCCATCAGTTGGGCTTCGCTGGGTAGTCGATCGCCCGGTTGATAGACCCCAGCTTCAATGTCTGATTGGAGCTGTTCAGAAATTTGTTGATGTAATGGCAGAGATGCCAAGCGCGATCGAGACAAAGCCATGGGATCCGCCTAGGGGTCAGTCAAGCAATTTGCAGGATAAAATTCCTCCAAAAATGAATCGTACTGAATTAACGTCAAGATGGGAATAGCAACCAACGATAAGTTATAGCGACAGCCAAAATCGTCAGGACAAGCCTATTTGTGCTGACAAATCGTTCAATCCCCCAAATCCACGCACTGATGCGCCGCCGTGCTAGAAATCAGGGGCCTTTGCAAGAATTTGACCGAATTTTCCCTTATTAAGGGAGTTAAGGTGGATCGAATCTATCACGTCAATGGATCAAAGTGATATCAAACAGTGATATCACTTTGATATCACTGTTCTCAGATAATTGGCCACTGCTATAGCTAAGGCTTCTCTACAGCCACTAATTCGAGAAAGGCGTCCAGAATTATTAAATTAGTATCATTACCTACCAAGCTCATCAATACATTGGCGCAAATAGCAAGATTTTGATGCACGATCGTCATCTTTTTAACAGAAAAATTTTGAAACCGTTGCTTATGACACATTTTTCGTGTCAGAGAGCACTAACAATGATACTCACCTATTAACTTTTACTTGAATTCTCTCAATTAAAAAATTCATACTATAAACCCTAGATAATATTTATCTTGCTGCTCTAACGCAATATCTATGGTTGTTGCCGTGTTTCCGGTTATCTATTCAACGTTAGCCTGTGATGCACTCGCTGATCGAGTTTTGTCACGCTATGCAATCGCGCCGATCCAAAGTTGCGAGTTTTGGCACCGAGGCTTAAGCGACATCTATGTCGTGGAAACGCTGGATAGTCAGTATGTGCTGCGGGTATCCCATAACCATTGGCGATCGCGAGCAGAAATTAATTTTGAGCTAGAGTTTCTAGATTTTCTCCATGGACAACGGTTTCCTATTGCCTACCCTCTGCGGACGATCGAGGGGCAGTTATCGGTGGAAATTCAGGCTCCGGAAGGTTCCCGTTATGCATCATTATTTATCTATGCACCGGGGCAGGTACCCCTTGGGGATTTGAATGTTACCCAAGGCCAAAGCCTAGGAGCAACAGTGGCAAAGTTACACCACACCAGCTTGGAGTTTCGGCCTAGTGGGCCACCCAAGGTCATGGATTTGAACTATTTGTTGGATCATTCAGTTGCAGCCATTGAATCCTTTTTGCCAGTGGACGATCGCGCTTGTTTACTGGATGCATCAGCGCAGATTCACCAGCAGTTACAAAATTATGCCAGGGAGTCGCCCTACTGGGTTGTCTGCTGGGGCGATGCCCATAGTGGGAATGCCCATTTTACGTCGGATACGCAAATGACGTTGTTTGACTTTGACCAATGTGGCTACAGTTGGCGATCGTTTGAAATTGCCAAGTTTTTGAAAACTGCTTTAACCGCAGGAACCAGTCGATCGATCCGTCAGGCATTTTTAGCAGGGTATCAATCAGTCCAGCCTTTGGAAGGATTCGAACTGGAAGCAATCCGAAGCCTTACCCAAGTTGCCTTTATTTGGTCGTGGGCGATTAGTTTAACCCATGCTCGGTGGAATAACTATTGTCGTTTAGATGATTACTATTTCCATCAGCGCTTGGAACAGTTAAAGATGTTTCGATCGAATGACTGCTATTTATTTTAGAAAAATTAACTTCATGGGTCACCCTTAAAAAATGCCCCATGTTGACCATCGGGATTAAATTTACCCGGCTCATTTTGGCTTGGCAGGGTTTTAGAGCCCCGATCGATTACGTTAGTTGCCCAGTGCTAGAATTGTGGTGTTGCAGCTAAGGAGTTCGCCGATGACGCAACCAATCGCCACTAAAGTGCTGCGTTGCATGGGTTCTTTACCGACCATGCATGACCTTCCTAGCGATGACCCTTTGGAGTCTGGATTGCCCGACGAATTTCATGGCCTACAGCCGCAATTATTAGCAGAAACATTACGTCTGACGGATTACGCTGCCAGTGAAGTGTTTTACGCCTTTGACCTAAATCTTTACTACGACCCGAACAATACGGGCTGGTACAAGCGTCCCGACTGGTTTCTTGTGGTTGGCGTACCCCGGTTATATCAAGGTAAAACGACCCGTTCCAGTTACGTGACCTGGGATGAGCAAGTGAATCCGGTGCTAGTCATAGAGTTTCTATCCCCTGGCACTGAGGCAGAAGATTTGGGACCATTTGCTGCCAAACCCTTACCAGCTATACAACCTGGTAAACCACCGAGCAAGTTTACGGTGTATGAGCAAATTCTGCAAATTCCCAACTATATTGTTTTCCATCAAGAGACCAATCAATTGCGTTATTTCCGATTAGTGGATGGGCGTTACACCGAACAAGCTATTGCGCTTGAGAATCCGTTGATTTGGATTTCTGAGATTGAGTTAGGGTTGGGAATGTGGGAAGGGATGTTTCGAGGGATTCCACAAAGTTGGTTACGGTGGTGTGATAGAGAGGGTCGTTGGTTACTGACTGAAACCGAGATAGAGCGGCAAGCTAAGGAACGAGAGCGGCAAGCTAAGGAACGAGAACGGCAAGCTAAGGAACGAGAACGGCGAGCCAAAGAACAGGAACGGCAGGCTAAAGAACAAGCAGAACAAAGGGTGCTGCAAGAACAACAAGCCCGAGCCCGATTGGAAGCCTATCTGCGTTCTCAAGGTATCGACCCCGACAATCTCCCGGAATAGTACGATCGAGTGCTATGACGACATAGATGCTGTGTATCAACCTCCTTGAGTGTATTCACAAAAGATACGTTTACGTATTTTCTCAAAAGTTGCTTAACTGATTGCCATTAGAGCACTCTATAGTAACTCTTGGCGAATTCGCCAAATAATGGTGTTGGGCTCCACTTGATCAAGAATTTCCTGGATGACCGTACTAGCTCCCCGATCGCCCCAGGTGCATCCCCGTTCTAGATAGGCTTGGGCCGCGCGTCCGACGGCATAGGCTCCGTACCCTGCAATTCCCGCTTGGGCAACGGCAACGCCTGCATAGGCTCCTAGTCCCGGTGGGTTTTCGGCAGCAGTAATGGCACTGGCGGTTTTGCCTGCGCCCAGAAAAATGCCGCTGCAAATCTCAGTTAGCAACATACCGCCGGAACTGGCCACGATCGTCGTTAATAGTTTCCCAGCTTCATAGCGTGTTAGGGGAAAGCCATACAGATTGGCCAACTCCCGAATTAGCATCAAATCTGAAATAGTTCCCCCCAGCCAATCCAAGAGCGGAATGGGGTTAGCGGCTACCGCGATCGCTTTGTAGCGGGTAAATTTCCAAATTAAAGCTTCAGCTTCAGCATTGCGGGCGCTGACAATCCGTTCTGCCATTCGCAATTCTGCATCTCTGGCTTGGGTGAGGGCATTCAAGGCCAAGAGCGATCGACCTTCACGATTTAATAAAGTGAGAATTTTAATTTTCAATTCATCAATTTGAGGTGGCAATTTTTCCCATTCATAGCTCACACTGCCATCGGTCTGCTCGACTCGCACTTGCATGGGAGCCGGATCAGCCGAAATCAGGACAATTTCCTCAGGAGAAATCAATTGCCGTAATTGCTGGCTCTCTCCCACATAGCCCTCCAGTGCTAAGAGGCTTTCGTAGATTTCTCCACGGTGGCGATCGGGATAGAGATCAACTTTATTGAACACTAACAGCAATGGTTTTTGTGATTTACGTAAAGCACAGAGGGCTTTGAATTCTGTCCGTGTAATATCCCCTGCCACAATAAAAAGGATTAAATCCACTTGCTGCGAGACATCCCGAGCCATTTCCGCGCGGGTTTGTCCGTCCACCTCATCCAGTCCTGGTGTGTCGATCAGTTCGATTTGCACCTTGCTGGTATTTTGTGCGGTGAGTGCACTTTCTGGAGGTACAAAGCCGCCCTTAGGCGTCCATTCAATAATCCGAGGCTTTTGGGTGACGCCGTTAATGGGGCCAGTTTCCAGCACTTTTTCCCCGAGAAGCGCATTGAGTACCGCCGACTTGCCTCGACTGACAAGACCAAATACCGCAATCCGCACCACGTAATTATCAATTTTGTTGAGCGTGGTGGTTAGTTGGGCCAGTTCTTTTTCTAACTGGTTTTCCAGACCTGGATTCGGGATACGCTTTTTGGCCGATCGCAGGTGCTGGGAATAGGTGACAACGGTTTGCCGGAGACTAGCACGGGCACGGTTGAGGTGGGTATCTTGGGGATTGGGACGGGAGGACGGAGAAACCACGGTAAATCGGTACTCTAGCGCAAGGATATAGGGCGATCGTTTGGGGGCGATCGTTTCTATCTTAGGCGAATCTTTGGCTGAAGGGACATCAATTCAGGGAAATCCATCTCAGCCTAGCTGCGGTAAAATTTTCCGTCAAGCAGCCTGGAACACCAGAACACTTGAACTTCTTGGAGCATGGTGAATAGTCACTTTTGCTTCTAGTAATTTATTCCATTGTGATTTATGCCTCACACATAACAACGAATTTTAATCATTAGATGAGCCTATTTAGGAATTGAGTCAAGCTATTTCCTCAATGAAATTAAGATGTATTTAAGGATAATTTAAAGGGCATTTAAGAGAAAAGAAAAATAAGACAAAAGTGAGAACGTTAAATACGATGTTAATCCATCCAAGCCGCTATGCTGGAATCTAATCGAATATCGTTCAGTAAAATATAAAAGGTGATTTAAATAATTGATTTTTTCTTACAAAATGCTTCTTCTAAAAGGGACATGAGACAATAGAGGCGTGGAATTTCCATTGTTAAGCTGATTGGTTATCCATTGCAACTAATCATGCGAGGTGAATTCGTATGAAATCGCAGTCATTGTCCCTCTCTGTGCCTCTCGGAGAGTTTGCGTGCCAAATCATTCAAAAAAATTTCCATCGATTTTCGGATCAAGAAAAAGCAGTTTTAAAGGATAAAGATTCTGAACCTTTGCACCAAATGCGTGTAGGAATGCGTCGGTTGAGAATAGCGATTAAGGTGTTTACTTCTGCGATGGTGCTGCCCTCGGTTGTGTGTGAGCAGTCGATTGGTAAGATTGCCAAACGGCTCGGAAAAACGCGGGATTTTGATGTTTTGCAAGATACCTTGCTGACCCGTTATCAACCAGCTTTACTAGCATCTGAACTTGCAAAATTTCAGCCAGTTTTACATCATTTAACTCAAAGGCGACGACGAAGTTTTCGTGAGCTCAAAACGATCCTTAAGGACGATCGCTATCGGATGCTCTGTCAAGCCATTCAGGAATGGCTAGAGATGCCTAACTATACGCCAATGGGTCATTTGCCAGTTGTACAAGTCCTGCCGGATCTCCTGTTGCCGTTGGTGTGTCAACTGTTGCTCCATCCAGGCTGGTTGGTGGGGGCTACGATGCAGGCAGGGGCAGTTCAGTTAATCCCCCTGGACGAGGTGGAAGCACTGCGCTGTGACCTTGAGCAACAAAATTCTATACTCCATGACTTGCGGAAAGTAATTAAAGGTGTGCGTTACCAAGCGGAGTTTTTTAGTGATTTTTATGAATCCACTTACCTGCACCGGATTGAAGACTGGAAAACCATACAGGATCGGTTAGGCGGACTTCAGGATCAGATGGTTCTCTGTGGGTTTCTCAACTCCACGTTAGGAGATACCTGGATGCAAGACTTGCCGACGATCGCGCATATGATCCAACAGGAAAAAACAGAATTTTGGTACCATTGGCAACCGCTACAACGAGAGTATCTCAACTTAGACTTTCGACGATCGCTGCGCTTGTTATTCAATCATCCGTTGGAATCAGCGCTGATTGTATTGTAGAGAGATTTCTTGAAAATATTTTGGTCAGCGTTCATGGAACACTACCGATATGAACTCTGAGAATCTGCGAATTCAACCATTTGCAACGTAAAAATATCTGTGATTGAACAGAAATCACCCATTGAGGAGAAAGCTCTATGATTGCTCATTGCATTGAAGAAAAGATTGGAATGTCCAATCTCTCTAGTCCCCAGGAAATCTTGTTCACTTTGAAAGCTCTGCGTCAAGTGGTCATTGAGGAAGGGCAATATACTTTTAACCAATGGAGATCGCAGATTCAACGATCGGAGTTTTTAGACAGTGCTCTAAACTTAGCCGAGTATCTAGCGTTGCGTCGATATGACCTACGAACTTTACAAACGGCACTCATGCCTTGGGGCTTATCTTCCTTAGGACGCATTGAATCTCGCGTTAGGCCCAACCTGGATGCCGTGATTGCAACATTAGAATCTATTTGCTACCCGGAGTCTGCTCAGTCGATTACTCATCCTGAGATGGACTCTTTTTTTGAAGGCGATCGTCTGCTCCATCAGCGTACTAATGAATTATTTGGCCCTCCCTGTTCCCAAAGACGGGTACGGATTATGGTGACATTGCCAACGGAAGCTGCGATCGACTATGACCTAGTACGGAAAATAGTGCATCGAGGAGCCACTTGTGTGCGGATTAACTGTGCCCATGACTCGGCTAATCTGTGGCAAGCCATGATTGACCATGTACAGCGGGCGGAACATGAAACTGGGATGATGTGTAAAGTCATGATGGATTTAGGTGGCCCAAAAATTCGGACTGGCCAGGTTCTGACTCCCGTCGATCGCAACCGAGTGTTGCCGGGGGACTTTATTGTGTTGTCGCGAGAAGGTGATACAGACGCTGAGAAGCCTGAAGGGGGCTCGCTTCCGTTAAGTGATCGCTTTCAAATTAGTTGTACGGTTCCAGAAATTTTAGATTTACTCATGGTGGGTACAGCAGTTTATATCGACGATGGCAAAATTCGGACTCGGGTGGTGGACACGAATTATCCTTTAGAAAATGGCCAATCAGGGCTTTTACTACAGGTTACCCATGCCAAACCCAAGGGGGCAAAACTGAGATCGGAAAAAGGCTTAAATTTCCCCAATACTATCTTGCCGCTGAGTCCCTTGACACCTAAGGATTTGCAGGATTTAGACTTTGTGGCGACCCACGCGGATATGATTGGGTATTCCTTTGTTCAACAACCTGCGGATATTGATTTACTGCAACAGGAGTTAGATCGGCGGCTTGGCGTTCGATTGCAGCGACCCGCGATCGTGGCTAAAATTGAAACGGCGATCGCGGTGCGCAATTTACCAGAACTCATGATTCATGCCGCAGGAAAACAATCTTTTGGTGTGATGATTGCCCGAGGGGATTTAGCCGTTGAAATTGGCTATCAGCGCCTTGCTGAAATTCAAGAGGAAATCCTCTGGATTTGCGAAGCGGCCCATATCCCGGTTATTTGGGCGACTCAAGTATTGGAAAGTTTGGTAAAAGATGGGGCACCCTCCCGAGGGGAAATGACTGATGCGGCAATGGCAGAACGGGCGGAATGTGTCATGTTGAATAAAGGCCCGTTTATTGCGGAAGCGATTACGATTTTGGATGATGTATTAACACGAATGGAAAACCATCAAATGAAGAAAACACCTCAGTTACGGGCTTTGCATTCTTGGTAGTGGTCTGTCAAATTTTTTTAGGGGATGAAGCTCTTGAAAAAAATCACTGTCCAATGCATTTCTATCTATCAGTTTAAGGTTGATGAACTAGTAGGAAGTTGGGCGGAATTTATGGAAAGAGGTGCGCCATAATACAATTTATGATGCACCCTATCTATGATGCAACAAGAAGGCAAAGCGACATTTAATATCGGTCACTCGTTCTATCGCCCCAGTAGTCAACTGTCTCGGGATTTGGGCGTTTTGGCCGCCGCCGTTTACAAGCAACAAACGGGGGAATTGCGGGTATTAGATGCCATGACGGGCTGTGGGGTACGGATACTGCGCTATGCCTTGGAAGCCGGGGCGGATTACCTCTGGGCTAACGATGGCAATCCGGAGGGCCATTACACCCTGCGCCAGAACCTTGCTCCGGTGCTGGAGTCCGATCGCTACCAGATTACCCATGAACCTGCTACTCGTGTCTTTTTGCAATGTGCCCTCGATCGGGATTACTACGATCTGATCGATATTGATGCCTTTGGGAGTCCGGCGGACTTAATTACTCCGAGTCTGCAAGCGTTGAAATATGGTGGTTTGCTGTACCTGACCAGTACCGATGGTCGGATTGTGTCTGGGCACTTTCCCCAGGAAAGCCTGCGACTGTATGGAGCCTATGCCCGATCGCATCCCTCTGTCCAAGAGCAGGCGTTGCGGATTTTGATAGGCGCGATCGCTCAACAAACGGCTGCGCAACATTGCAGTCTTCAGCCTGTGTTTTCCTTGTATTCTGGTCAAACCTATCGCGTTATGGTGCGAGTGTTTCCTAAGGCTTTTAACTTGGCAAAGTTTAATCGTTTCCTAGGCTATTGTTCCCAGTGTGGTCATTATGAAACTTTAGATTGGCGATACCTGAGTCGTGCCCATTGTGATAACCATAATCCTCCGCAGCCGATGAGCGTGTCTGGGCCGTTGTGGGTGGGGGCATTGCACGATCGAGCGTTTCTACAATCCATGGCAAATTTAGCCCAAACCTGGCATTGGCAGAAAGTTGCAGCATTACTAGAAGTCATGCAAGCGGAGGCCAATCTACCACCCTACTATTTTCCATTGGGTGAAATTGGGCGACGCGGCAAGCTAGATATTCCGCCGCGCGATCGGTTAATTCAGGCATTAATTAATGCGGGATATGTTGCGACCAATACCCATCTTGATCCACAAGCAATTAAAACCAATGCTTCCCTGAAAATCTGCGTAGACATTGCTAGAAGTCTAACTGAATCAGGGTTGTAGAACTGTTCTGTGAAACTGTTCTGTGAAACTATGGTGAAACCCTAGGAATCAGAAGACTACCCAGAAGGGTGGTTCTGTATTTGTGAGCAGGTTTCTATAACTATAAATAGTTAACGCAATAGGCAGAGTTTGAGGTCTGTGATGATTGATCAATAACGTAGATTGCATAAGTTTTTGGATGAATAGGATAACAGATTATGTCAGCTTGGTAAGGATTTGCAAGAAAAATGGCATTAGACTTCAATAAGCTGAGATATTTATCCAGAAATCTTACATTTCCGGAGATTATGAAATCAGGAGTCAAAATAATGAATGATTTACCTCCACGGGTACGTTTCCTACGATCGATTCATTCCATATTCGTTCTAGCCGCGATCGTGGGGACTGCTTGTACCGTCTCTCCAACCATCGTTGTCGCTCAATCCCTCGATGATTGGAAAACGGCGCTCACGGCAGCAAATAATGATCAAGGGACACCATCAATTCCCTATGAGAGTTTGCGTAGAACTGCTGCTGAACAGCAAGACATCGTCAACAATTTGTGCAAAACAGAATGGAGTTGTAAGTCCCTTGGAACCAAATCCATTCGAGAAGATATCAACGACAGGTTACCAGGCAAGATCAATGAGAATAAGAATACATTGACAAACTTAAACAATGATCTTGCCAAAGCTGTGACGGATGATGAGAAACGGAGCATTCAGGAGAAAATTAAGAAGCTCGACGAGGAAACTGAACGGCTATCAAATCTTCTAAAGAATAAAACTGAGAGCCTAAAGAATGATCTTCAAGAGATTGATACCCGCATTACTCAAGGCACAAACTGTAAAAACGCTCGTCTTGCAGTTAGGAAAGCCTTTCAAGACGCGATCGACAAAGCTAAAAACGAGAGCGATCCAGACATAAAAGCGATCGCGAATCAGTTGATTACCTATTGGGAGAAAGGTAATCAAAAACACGTGGAGGCCGTAACCAAAGCTGATGAGGGCATTGAGATCTGTCAGAAATGCCAAAAAGGTGATCTCTAGATTGCCTGGAGCACGGTCGTGAACGGTGTCTTTGCTGTAGTGCAGCTAGATTGCCGTCCTTGTTGATAACTTGGCTAGTCCAACAATTTCCCTTGTCTATTTTTACAATTTATTCCTCTCTAGGAGAACACCATGAAACTGAAATCTCTGTCCCCCTTGGTTGCGATCGCTATGTCTGCGGCGATGTTGTTGGCCCACGTTCCCGCTGGTCATGCCCAACTGGATGAGTCGCGCAAAGCCAATTGGGAAAATGCCAAGAAACTCTATCCCATGCTGGTGGATGCGGTGTCTGCTCAGCGACTACGAGATGCCTTCAATCTTACCGATGAACTGCGGGCCAATCTAGATTATGTACAAAATAAGTTGGAAGCCACGGGACAGCGTTTGCATGAGAAGGATCGGAACTGGGCTTGGGGGCCTAAAAAGAATGCTGTAGTGGAAAACCTGAAACGTACACGGGTCGCGATCGGTGTTCTAGGTTCTAAGCTGAAGGATGTTGGCTCTAGTCCGGACTCTGAGCTGAATACGGTTAAGAATGAGTGGCAGACTTTTGTGACGAGTTACGACGATCTGTGGGCTGAATATGTCAACCACGGGAAAGAACTAGATGCCATGACGAAAGCATTCTACGAAGATTGTCCCGGTTGTCGATAAAATCTGCATTCTAGTGATGTGTGGGTGATGTGTTAAGGATTGGCTACTGAATACCGGGACTGACGTATTAACATTCCATGGTTTGACAGCAGCCAATTTTTACTCCTGCATTTTGCAACTTACGGCATAATTGTTTCTCTTTTCATCCTTCGTCTCAAAAGAGGTCATATCCTTATGAGTTTACGCAATCAATCTCTCACCTTAAAGCTTAAGCGTAGATTTCTGCTCATCCCCTGTGTTTTACTGGTTTGCGTGGTTCTGATGCAGATTTTCTCTGCGCCTGCTTCAGCACAGATGGAACGAGGGATCATGGGCATTTTTCAGAATGGGAAGGAAGTCGGACGGATTTATGTTCCTGCCCGAAGCGCGAAGGCCGATCGCTATTCTGAATATTGGTTTTTGTATCCTGACTACATTTATCCGAGCCAAAGTCTTCCTGGCTTGGAAACGGTGATTATTCCTTTACCTGAAAAAGCGGCTTCGTTGGCGGAATTTCGTAAGACCCGGAAATTTGCACCGGGTACCCGATCGGTCAAGGTGTTATCCCAAGAATCTCAGATCAATTTAGTGGATGACCCCGATGAAGGGGGGCAATAACTACGCAACTCGGTCTTTGTCATTCTTCATTTGCGATGTTCGCCTTTTCCAATCACTACATTTACAATTACCACATTGGAGGTTTTAGCTATCATGGGTCGTGTTCTTGCCTTTCTGTATGGCACGATCGTTTACGTGATTTTTCTATTCACGTTTCTATACGCGATCGGTTTTGTGGGAAATTTTATCGTGCCGAAAACGTTGGATTCAGGGATGACTGGATCGTTAACGGAAGCGATTCTGGTAAATTTCCTTCTGTTGGGGTTGTTTGCTGTCCAGCATAGCGTGATGGCTCGTCCTGGCTTTAAGCGACTGTGGCGACGGGTGATTCCAGACTCGATCGAGCGCAGCACCTACGTTTTGGCGTCAAGCTTAGCGCTACTCATCTTGTTTTGGCAATGGCAACCTATGGGTGGGCTGATTTGGCAGGTCAATCATCCCACGGGGCGGATTTTCCTGGAAATGCTCTGTGCCCTCGGCTGGTTGATTGTGCTGGGTAGCACGTTTGTGATTAATCACTTTGACCTTTTTGGGTTGCGGCAGGTTTATTTGTATTTACGCAACCAACCCTATACGTCGATCGCTTTTAAAACTCCTGGCCCTTACCAATATGTGCGCCATCCCCTCTATCTTGGATGGTTATTTGCCTTCTGGGCTACGCCTCGGATGACTGTAGCGCATTTATTCTTTGCGGTTGTGACGACGGTTTATATTCTTGTGGCCATTCAATTTGAGGAACGGGATTTGATTCAGGTGCATGGTGAGGTTTACGAGAATTACCGATCGCGGGTGCCGATGATTATTCCCTGGTTCTTCAAGCATAAAACGATTTCGAAAAATGTGTAAGTCTGACGTAGCAACTCTCTCGGAGGTTTCCATGCAAAGTATCCTGGAATTGATCGAACGTAAAAAGCAAATCTATGCGCAACTCCCGTTATTTGCTTTCATGGCAGATACTACCCTTGATCCCAGAAAACGGCTGGCCTTTGCGCCTTGTATAGCCCACTTCATCATGAGTTTTGGGGATCTGAATAAATATGTGTTTCGCAATGAGGCCAATACTGGTGCATTACAACAACTAGTCAATGAGCATACCTACGAAGATGATCACCACTATCCTTGGTTTTTAAACGATTTAAATAAGCTAGGATTCAATACTTCTAAGGGGTTTGTTGATACATTACGATTCCTTTGGGGGGACGAAACTAAAATTACACGGCAACTTTCTTATCAACTAGCGGCTTATACGTTCAATGCTGAGCCAGTTTATAAGGTTGTTGTGATTGAAGCGATCGAGGCGACGGGAAATATTTTGTTTAGCTTAACGTCTAAAATTGCTCAAGAGTTACAAGAACTGAGTCAGCAAGACTATCAATACTTTGGTCAGTTCCATTTCAATCTAGAAAATGGTCATGCTGCAAAATCTAACGAAAGTGAGCAGTTTCTGGAAACATTGGTATTGACGGAAGCCGAACAAATATTCGCGATCGAGTTAGTCGAAAAAGTATTTGATATTTTTACGGCTTGGACCCATGAACTGTTGGCCTATGCCCAAAAAGAGGAGGCTATGAGCCAGTTTGTTGAATCACACTCTCCTGTGCAAACCCCCACCCTGAGGGTTCCTCCCCAAAGTTATCTTCGGGTTTCCTAGGGGATATTCAGGAGCATTATTTAACTGCTAGGGGAACTGCGTAACAGCGGTGGATGCGATAGACGATCGTGGTGGTTTGGTTTTCCCAGGTGAGGCGTTGAATGATGACTTCTCCCTGGGCTTGCCATTGCTCATCGACCAGTTGCAATGGAACTTCGATCGGGTAAATGCGGTAGCCGCTTTTTTGGGCAGTGTGGACGCTATCTTGTGTGAGGGACATTGGAAACTCTGAAGGCTTGAGTTTGACAATGCTATTAACTTGGCAAGGCATTCCCATTGGTTTAATTCTCGCAACGATCGTACATTCCCTATCGTAGGAGAAGAAGGGCTGGGAAGGGGTTCTGCGGGTTGGATTCCCCCTGAATTGGATGAAGATTCAAGGGGAATTTGCGATGCTTGGGGAAACAGATTAATCGGGTGATTAATCGGGTGGGCTGGAACGATCGCGTTCCATCATGCTGATGTATTTCCAGTCGGAGCCGAGGACGGGAATGGGGGGACTCCAGCGAATCCGTTCGCAAAAGCGCACCACTTGCAGTTGGTTGATGGTGGATTGGATTTCTTCGCGGGTTCCAACGAGGTAGAACTGGAGCGGTCTGCGGGAATCGTCGATCGAGGTTTCTGGGCGATCGATGCCGCCAAAGCCAATGAACATGGGATTTCTCCTAGGTTGTGAGGGGAAGAAATCCCAAAAATTAAAGCCACCCTTTTGCGCAGGACAAGTAGGGTGGCCCGATCGAATGTTAAAATCCGTGTCAGACCGCCTAGCTGCCAGTCTCAGCTTGGGGTTTAGCTACCCTCTGTTGGGTCCAATCAACGTTGGGTAGCGCTTCAATTTTTGGGGTCGTAGCTGATGCGATTCGGGACTTTGCGAACACGGTTGCATTCAGCTATGAAAAACAAGCCTAGGGGTAAACTGGGGCGCTGTCAACTGTTTTGCGATTGTTTGCAATGTTGTGATGTTTAGTAACAGTTTTTGAGCTGTCGATCGTGGGGCAGCCTTGGCCCTCATTCCCCCGCCTCCAAACTAGGAGAAGGGGAGCGAGACTCAAAGTCTAGGACGGGAATTTGGTGGCAATCGACGTTTAATTGAATACTGCGATCAACACACCGGAAATGCTGGAATGACTTTCCTAACTGCGTTATGGAGCCGATCCCCCCTAGCCCCCCTTAAGAAAGGGGGAACAAGAGTAAATAGGAAAAAATGGGAGGAAAACCTCTAAAATCTCTACTTCCAATCTATTTTACTCAAAGTCCCCCTTAATAACGGGGGATTTAGGGGGATCGAACCCCCGCGATCGACGTTTAATTGAATACTGCCATCAACACACCGGAAAATGCTGGAATGGTTTCTCTAACGTACGGTTATAGGAGCCGATCTCCCCTAGACCCCCCTTAATAAAGGGGGAACCAGAAAACGCACAATCAAAGTCCCCCTTAATAAGGGGGATTTAGGGGGATCAAATCCCCGCGATCGCCGTTTAATTGAACCCTGCTAACACTCAAAGTCCCCCTTTTGTAGCTCTGCTTCCCGCAGGGTAGGGGGATTTAGGGGGATCATCTATCAACCCTTAAAACGGAATCTGACTCAAATTAGGTTGCATCTTAGACGGTAGCGACTTCAAATACTTCAAAAACGCAAACAACTCCGCCTCCGTCAACTCCGCCCGCGTCCGTTTGCCATAGGTTTCCTGCAAATACGCACTACCCTGCTTCTTCGTCCAACCAATTCGATCGATCTCCGCCCCAATCTGCGCGATCGCATCCGACAAATCCATCGGCGGTTCCGCAGGCTCTACGGTTCCCCCAAACTCCGGCTCCTCCTCCGGAATATACTCATACTCCACCGGATCAAAAGTCTCCACAGGCAGATCCACCGCCATAGTTGTTTCCACCGCAGGCACGATCGCTTCCGGTGCCGCCACCTCCGGCAAGCGTTCAATCCTCGGAACCTCTGCGATCGGATCCTCCTGGCTGACTGGCTCTGTCTTTACCTTATCCACCGCTTTATCCGCCTTGCCCTTGCGCTTCGGGGCCGCAGTCACCGCCGTAGACACAGGAGAATTCACGGTAGTAGAATCTGCGGTGGAAGCCGTACTAGCAGTCACCGTAGACGCGATCGTTGCAGACCCCGCCATCTCCGACGTGTTCTCCCCTCGTCCTACCGCCGCATCCGCCACCGGAATCGCCATCGACGCAACATAGGGAGCCGTCGCCGAAATCCCCAGCACCGCTAACACCCGGATTCTGGCCCGATCCTCCGCCGCCTCCACCGTAGACGCACTCGCCAGAGCAGAAGCCAAAGCTCGCCCCTCCACCTCCACGATCGCCTTCACAATGAACTGATCACCGTGGGTTTGCACCAAATCCGATAACAAGCAGCCCGTTGCGTAATGGGCCCGCAGTTGATTCAACAAAGCTTGGCTAGATAAAACCGCCCGAAAATTCGAGACAGATTCAGCGGAACTGGAAGCCGCCGTGGGAGCTTGGGAAGCAGTTGCAAACATATTCATACTGTGTTGTGGTAGGTAAGGACAGACATTCTCTACGATCGTGCCTCCTGGGATGACATCATTACCCGCAATCCCCAGGATCGATCCTAGAAATGATCAATTGTTAGGCTCAAGAGTAACGGATCTTGACTCCTTTGAAACACTTTCCTGAAAAATCCTAGATTGCTAGTTCATCCAACTATCGGTTTCCCACTCCCAACCTGTCCCGATCGTCCCCATACTTTGCGTCCTGTTCATTTCCCCTGCCGACCCATATCCATTCTTCACTCAGGGATCCATACCTTTCTCATTCCGACATCATGCCCTGAGAATTCCATAAGGTGGCTCAGGCTACCCACATAATCCAACAACAGTTGTTATATTGAAAGCTTAAAGATTTTCTTAATAAAATCTGGGGGCGGGAGATAAATCAAAATGGTATTTAAGAATGCATCAATGGCAGGTCAAGAACCAATGCGGGTTAACTTTGAGCGACAGCTCAAACGGGTTCAGCGAGATGTCCTGAAAATGGGCGCGTTGGTGGAACACTCCTGTTGTTTGGCGCGACAAGCCCTGTTTGATGGTGACCTAGACGCTGCTGACCAGATTAGTATTCAAGACAAAGAAATCGATAATCTATATAAGCAGATTGAGCTAGATTGTGTAAATCTGATTGCCCTTCAGTCTCCGGTTGCTCAGGATCTGCGCCTCCTGAGTGCCATGATGCAACTGGTGCGCGATTTGGAAAGAATTGGAGACTACGCCAAAAACCTGGGAGAAGTGGCCATTCGTTTGTTTCCCTACGAAAATCCACCCCATCTGGATCAGGTCAAAGTCATGTTCGATCGCTGTCGAGCCATGCTGGCCATGAGTCTAGCAGCCCTCTCGGATCTGGATGCCGTCTCTGCCCAGGAAATGAAAATTAAGGATGACACGATCGATTCTGACTATGAAATGCTCTACAACCTGCTGACCTACAAGACCGAGGTGCAGGGCGTGATTGAGCCGATCGTTCTCCTCGTCCTGGCCATTCGCCACCTGGAGCGCATTGCCGACCATGCGACTAACATCGGCAAGCGGGTGTCCTATATCGTCACAGGTCAGCGCTAGGTCTTCTAGCCAATCCCAGTTCAGCAGACCAACGATCTCAAAAAATATATCGCCAAAGAATACCGCCAAAGAATAACTCATCAAGGGCAATTCTTGAATTTTTTGCTGCGATCGGGTTGACAGAGCGATCGGGTCTAAGGAACGATTATATAGACAGTGCGGAAGCTCCGGATCCGAGAGTATCCGCTTCTGCTGGACAGAAATATTGTGTTGTTCTGCCCTAGGCGAAGCATAATATTTGGGATTGCAGAAGCACTGCTGGGGAAGATGCTTCAGTGAGCGTGTAGCCAAATCGGCCTGGATGTTGTGCCTCCAATAGTTTGCAGCGAGTTGTAACCGCCAGACTCCGACGCAATCTAGAACTGGATGGGTGTTTTCCAACCGAGGTGATCGCTTGCCGACTGTGCTGGAGTGCCCCGGACTAGGGCAATGCCGCAAGCCAACCATCAACAAGGACAGATCGCTACAATGGATTTTTCGATCGCCGAACTCTTGGCCAATCTAGATGAGGACAAACTCGTTGCCCCAAAAACCCTAGAGAACAAACTCGAGTGTCAGACGGATAACGATATTCGCAAATTACAAATTGCCCTGGATGCCCTAGAGAAAATAGGCGTTGTTGAGAAAGAACGCGGGAAATATCGCCGACTCAGTGAAGAAGGGGTCGTAGAAGGCAAGCTGCGTTGCTCCAGCAAGGGCTTCTGCTTCGCCATCCAAAACTCGGAAGAGTCGGAAGATGTCTACATCCGCGAAAGCCAGCTCAACACAGCCTGGAACGGCGATCGGGTTCTTGTGCGGGTCACCAAAGAAGGTAGCCGCCGCCGCAGTCCCGAGGGCGAGGTACGCCTTATCCTGGAACGGGCCAATCCCTCCATTTTGGCGCGGCTGAAAAAGCTGGAAGACGGATCCTTCCGAGCCATTCCCCTCGACGATCGGCTCCTCTTTGAAGTCATTCTGGAAGACAGCGACTTCAATCTTGATGAAGCCCTCGATCAACTGGTGCATGTCGAAGTTCTGCGCTATCCCCTCGGCAGTACAGGCCCGATCGGCCAGGTGGCGGAACTCCTCGGCACCGACGATGAAGCCGACGACATCAAAATCGTCTGCTGTAAGCACGACCTGCCCCGCAGCTTCCCCGATCACGTCCTGGCTGCCGCCAAAGCGCTTCCCAACAAAATTGCCAAGGCGGAACTGAAGCAACGCATTGACTATCGCGATGTGCCCACAATCACGATCAAGGCCCACAGCGAAGACAGTGCCGACGACGCCATCACCCTGGAAGAACTGGAGGACGATACTTGGCAATTGGGGATCCACATTGCCGATGTAGCCCACTACGTGCAACCGGGTACCCCCCTCGATCGGGTGGCCCAACGGCGCGGGGTGTCGATCTACCTGGGTGAAACCGTGATCCCGATGCTGCCGGAAGCGATTACGGATAACCTCTGTTCTCTGCAACCGGGCAAAGATCGGCTGGCCCTTTCCGTCTTGCTGAATCTCAATGACGAAGGGGAAGTCCTAGAGTATGAAATCCAGCCGACGGTGATCCAGGTGGATTATCAGTTGAGCTACGAGCAGGCTGAGGCCATTCTGGCGGAGGAAGAGTCTAAGGAACTGGAGGTCTTTGAACCGATCGCGGATCTGCTGGCCAACCTCGATCGGCTCAGCCACGCCATCAAAGAACAACGGCGATCGCGGGGAGCCTTCGAACTGAATCTGCCGGAGAAAATCTACGCTCGTGCTGATGCGATCGAATCGCCTGAGGACGAAGCCAAATACACCTTCAGCAAGTTCCACTATGACGATGAAGGCGCATTGGGGGCTGTTGTGCTCTCGCCTAGCCTGCCGATCCACTCCATGGTGGTGGAACTGATGCTGTTGGCCAACCAGACCGTTGCGCAACACCTACAAGCGCTGGAGTTGCCTGCGGTGTACCGGGTGCATCCCTCGCCTGATTTAAGTGCTGTCCAGGACTTGATGAAGCTGGTGGCGGGCATGGGCATTAACCTGACCTTGGAGAATGAAGAAGAAGTCTCCCCCCTCGACTTCCAAAACTTCACTCGGGGCTTTGCTGAATCGGGCTCGGAGCGGGTGCTGACCTATCTGCTGCTCTCTACGCTGAAACCGGCCTTCTACAGTACCGTAGCCAAGCCTCACTTTGGTCTAGCCCTAGAACAGGGTTACGTGCACTTCACGTCCCCGGTACGGCGCTATCCTGACCTGCTGATTCATCGCACCCTCCATGCCATGTTTGAGGAAGGTCGCGATCGCAAATCGGCCCGATCGAAGGAAGGCGTCGATATCCGCCACAGCTCTTGCCATGGTGAAATCACCTGGAACGTGCTCCCCGACAAGCTGCAACAGGAACTGGCTTCCCACTTTGAACTCGTCGTCGCCCATTTGAGCGAGCGGGAAAAGGTGGCCCAGGATGCCGAGAATGATCTGGAAGGCTTGAAAAAAGCGGAACTGATGAAGGAACGCACGGGGGAAATCTTCCACGGCGTTATCACAGGTGTTCAGTCCTACGGCTTGTTTGTGGAGATTGAGGAATTGCTGGTGGAGGGCTTGGTTCACGTCAGCTCTCTCAAGGATGACTGGTACGAGTTCCGATCGCGCCAGCAAACCCTGGTCGGTCGCAAAAACCGCAAGCAGTTCCGCCTCGGCGATCGCATCGAAGTCCAAGTCAAGAGCGTCGATTACTACCGTCAACAAATTGATTTGGTGGCAGTCAGTGGGGGCAGTACCGCCAGCGAAGATATCTTCCTTGCGCCTGATGATGAGGAAGACGATCGGGGGAATTTTGACGGTGACTTTGAGGGCGATGATGAGTAGGATAATTCCTCCGAGGGATTTGTGCTCAGCACCTTTTGACGGGGCCAAACCCCTCTGATAGACTGCTGGAAATTCATGTTAGGGGCACAGCGCGTCTGTGCCCTTCCGCATTACAGGGAATAGCATAACCATGGCGCGACCGCTGATTTTGGGTGTTTCTGGAGCTTCAGGGTTGATTTACGCTGTCCGAGCACTCAAATTCTTATTAGAAGCTGATTGGCAGATTGAGTTAGTGGCCTCCAAAGCCGTCTATATGGTCTGGTTGGAGGAAGAAGGGATTAAGATGCCTGCTGATCCGCTGCATCAGGAAAAGTTCTGGCGAGAAAAATGTGGGGTGATGCAAGGTGGTCAGCTGACCTGTCATCCCTTTGGTAATGTGGGAGCCAATATTGCCAGTGGGTCTTTTCGAACTGTTGGGATGTTAGTGATGCCTTGCAGTATGAGTACCGTTGGCAAGTTGGCTGCGGGCCTCAGTTCGGATTTGCTAGAGCGATCGGCTGATGTGCAATTAAAAGAAGGTCGCAAGCTCGTGATTGTGCCCCGAGAAACGCCCTTTAACCTCATTCATTTGCGCAATCTCACGACTCTCGCAGAAGCGGGTGCAAGGATTGTCCCTGCGATCCCTGCTTGGTATAGCCATCCTAAAACGATCGAGGATTTGGTGGACTTTGTGGTTGCCCGTGCGTTGGATCAACTGGATATTGATTGTGTTTCGATCGAACGCTGGAAAGAAAAATTTTAATATCACTACAATCTTAAAATCACCCACTTAAGTTACAGACTTAAAATCACAGTTATAAAAATTGCAGTTGTAAAAGTCGCAGTTGTAAAAAATGTAAGATGAAAAATATGAACTTTCAGTGCTTTAGAAGCTACGCAGAATAAATTAAACATTCAGCCCCCACTCACCTGGAAAACTTATACTCCTGGGGGGACAATCCAAGGATGCGTCCTGAGCTGGAAAAAATTGTTTGACAGTGTTCAGGACTGGGAATTTGAGTCAAGATAATAACTGGGGATAGCTGTAGCCACAACTCTAGATATCCAGAAACCAAGATTCGAGTCCTTACGATCGAAATATCGCTTTATCAAAATCAATTCTCCGAACGCTTCGCAAATTTTCAGGTGACTTTCCATGGCTGAACTCCGAGCCATCGGCTCTACCCTAGATACCTTTATCCAGTTTATTCAAAGCTGTGAACAAGCCCAGAAGGGACGATCGACCTATGAAATTGTCAATCGTCTGCGGGGCTATACTAAAGCTGCTTACACCACCCGTAGTTGGACGATCGCAACGGGATTTTCTCAAAAATTTATCGATGGAACCTTGGACGGTAACGTTTCATTGGCAGGGGAAATCACCGATTTTGGTCATTTTATTGCGGCTCTGTCCGATCAAATTCAACAGCCAGGGTTTCAGGCCGCTGACCTGACTACTTGGACAGCCGATCATACGGCTTGGGCTGGGGATATTGGTTCCGCGATCTCGACCTATCGAAAACAATCGGCGCAATTTGCATCGGTGCAAGCAGTGCTCGATCGCTATGCGTCCGATAGTGATCAATCTGCAAATGTTGCTGCCTATGTGGTCGGTCTAGCGTTGAATCTTAACGATCAATTCAGCCTTTCTCAAGCGATTCAGCAATATAACAGTCTTCCCTATCGTGATCATATCGAGCAATTTCTTCGATCGCGCTTTGCTGTCAGTATTGTGAATAATACGATCGATGATCCGGCAAAGCTAGAAGCGCAAATTCGGAAGTCTGTTTATACCTATTTGCAACTCTCACCGGAATCGGGAATTTTACAATTTATTAAAGGCTTATTTAAAGGTAAACCGAAGTTACCTGAATCCCAAAATATTGACTGGGGTAGCGCAGACTTGCTGGCTGGTTCTGCCCATTTAATGCGGTATTTAGTACAGAAAGGTAACTTGCAAACCCTTACCTTTCAGCCCTACCAGTTCCCTGACTTGCCAAATTTTAGTCGATTGCAAGAAACCTTGATGATTACAGGGAAATAGAAAAACGGTGCCTCTCTAATCGATCGTGATCATGCAGAAACAGAGTATAGCGGTAGCCAAAATCGTTAGGACAAGCATATTTGTGCTTGCAAATGTTCGATCCTCCTAAATCCCCGCGCTACGCGCTGCTGCGCTAGAAATAAGGGGGACTTTGAAAGAATTTGACCGAATTCTCCCCTTATTAAGGGGGTAGGGGGATCGAATCTATCTCATCCACGAATTAATTTGATATCACGATCCTAAGCTTGCTGGCTAACACTATAGCTGTAGCCCAGATGATTAGGACAATCTTATCTTCACTCGCCAGCCATCCGA
>MUGG01000155.1 GCA_002148405.1 Alkalinema sp. CACIAM 70d
CCCAGACAGTGGTTTGTATTGGTATTATTTACGATCGACGGGTAAATTACGAACTGAAGGTTGGGTTGCTGGTGAATTAGTAAGATTTAACTCTAGTAATCAAACCTATGGCACTTTGGCTGGATCTTCGGATGATGTGATTAATATTCGATCGGCCCCTAGTTTGAAGGGAAATGTGGTTCATACGGGAGTTGTGGGGGATTTGGTGACAGTGGGTCGATCGTCGCGGGATGCTGGCTATCGTTGGTATTATGTGACCTATCCCAATGGCTCGAAGGGGTGGGTGCGGGAGGATTTGATTTCGGTGTGGCCGCAGGGTTGCATTATCACTTGCCCAACTAATTAGGGTGATAGGAATAATTGGTTTGATATTCAGTCGAGATGAATGGCTATTGATCTAAGTTGAAGTTGCCTAGGTCAATAGCTTTTTTAATGGTGGTGTGAATGCTTGGTGGAATGAATTTGTCAGGTTCTATAAGGTGTTTGATGCAGTGGGAAATTTACATTTGATTAATACGGTAGACAATACGATGGGGTGAAAGGCAGAAATTCTACGCAAGGTAGGAACGAGATGAGGGGCTGATTGCTGATTATTTTGTGATGGTAGTGATGAATGTTGCTGAACATCACGGAATCGCAACTTTTTGCAATATAGTTGACTTTTCCCCTGGTTTGTCCGTAGGCTTATGTTCCAAGGCCAGTTACAACCGTGTCATTCACCGATTGAGTTGGCTGTACCCCAGAAATTAAAGCGCTACCCAGCGTTGCTGGAACAACAAAGGGTAGCTGAACCCCCAAGCTGTAACAGGCAGCTGGGCGGTCTGACACGGATTGTAACATTCGATCGGGCCACCCTATTTGTCCTGCGCAAAGGGTGGCTTTAATTTTTGGGATTTCTTCCCGCTACCAGTTTAGGAGAAGTCCCATGGTGATTAATTTTGCGGAACTCGATCGGGTGATTGAGGACGATCGTAAGCCGATGCATGTGTATCTAGTAGGAACGCAGCAGGATGTGCAGTCTACGATCAATCAGTTGTATGTGCTGCGGTTTAGCGATCGGGTGCGTTGGAGTCCTCCGGTTCCGGTGCCGGGTTCGAGTTGGCGGTATGTGAGTGTGATGGAACGCGATCGGGCTTAGGGAGCAGACCCCTACCCTAAGGGAAGCAAAGCTACAAGGGGGATTTAGGGATCGGATGGCTGGCAAGCAAAGATAAGATTTTCCTAATTGGCTTGGCTACAGCTATAGAAAAAACGATCGGCCCTAAAAATTAGGGTTGGGTTCCCCCAACCAGAGAAACCCAACCCATTTTTCGCTCAACGCACGATCGACCCGCGATCGACTAAACCTGCGCCCCTCGCCTAATCGCGCCGCGCCCCCATGATGATGAGGACGTACTGCAAGATTTGTAGGAAGGCATACATCGCAGTCGCTACATAGGTAAATGCCGCTGCATTCAGCACCTTACGAGCCGCTTTATTTTCTTCCCCTTGCAAAATCCCGAACTCGTTAATCAGCCGGAGTGCCCGCGACGAAGCATCAAACTCCACAGGCAGCGTGACTAAGTGAAACACCAAAACAGAAGTAAACAGCGCAAGGCCAATGTAAACTGCCAACAGTCCCAAACCCAAGCCTTTCAAGGCCCCTAGCGCAAAGCCAATCATAATCAGAATCGGCCCCAAGTTAGAGCCAAAGTTCACCACAGGCACCAGCGCTGCCCGCAGGTTCATCGCTTGGTACCCTTCCACATCCTGGAGTACGTGACCGCATTCGTGGGCAGCCACCGCCGCCGCCGCCAGCGATCGCGACCCATAGACCACTTCCGACAGCCGCACTGCCTTGGCACTAGGATCGTAGTGATCACTCAGCACCCCACCAACTGGCTCAACGGAAACGTGGTTAACGCCCATCTTTCTTAAAATGGTTTGAGCCACCTCTGCACCTGTCATCCCCAAGGTTGATTGGACTTGGGAGTATTTTTCATAGGTCCCTTGAACACGCTGTTGTGCCCACCAGACAAGGATCATGCCTGGAATGAGAATGAGCATCGATGGATGGAAAAACATAATCGTGCGACAATCGCTTGTAAGTAGAGGATTCTTTTTGCTCCCATGCTAGCACTTCCTTCTAGACCGGGAGCAGTAGGCTAAAATAGGGAAAACCACCCAGCATTACACCCAATTATTGACGGGAGAAAGCCCATTGCATCCATCGTCTCAGTACGGATCTTTCCAGTCGGTTTTGCGAGAAGACGTTTTAGCTTGGCTGAAAGCCCATGTTCCTGAGCCTCGAATTCGACACATCCTGCGGGTTGAGCAGATGGCGATCGCCCTGGCAGAGACGCATCAACTGTGCCCTGAAAAAGCAGGCCAAGCGGCGTTGATGCATGATTTAGCCAAGTTTTTTAGTCCCGATCGCCTCCTCAAGATGGCCCGCGATGAGGGCATTCCCTTAAATGAGGTAGATGAAGTGGATCCTCACTTACTCCATGCCGATGTGGGCGCGATCGTGGCGCGGGAGGAATTTGGGGTAACGGACGAAGAGATTTTAGCGGCGATTCGCAATCACACCTTGGGACAACCGGGGATGTCTGCATTGTCCTGTGTGGTTTTTCTGGCTGACAGTTTAGAGCCGGGACGAGGTAATGCTGAGGGACTACACCATCTGCGGCAAGTGAGTTCCCGCAATCTTGCGGAGGCGGTTTGGCAGACATCTGACTACACATTAAAACATCTGATGGAGTCTAAGCGGTTGATTCACCCCCGGACTGTGGCAACCCGGAATTGGTTTTTCCTGCAAAGTCAGGGAGTCAATCGCAATCAGGTCGAGCCCCATCAGGTTGATCATAGTCAGGGAGTCGATCGTTGGAATATTCCAGTTTTTTCAGCCCAGTCGCTACAATAGGATGACTTAACGAGGATGACTTAAGAATGCCACCCCAGACTAACTAAAGCCGTTTGATACAAATGGCAACTCTAACGACCTTTTTTCTCTTTCCAGTCCTCTAATTGGTTTTCTAGTTCGTTGTCGTTTATCTACCCAACTCATTAATTACTGCATGTCTGAAACCATTAACCTTTCTGTTCCACAAACCACTTCCCAGATTGATTCTTCTGATCCGATTGACCAATTGGCCCTCTTGGCCGCAGAAGCTGCGGACGATCGTAAGGCGGGAGACATTGTGTTGATTAAGGTGGGCGAGGTCTCCACGATCGCGGAATACTTTGTGATGGCGACGGGTTATTCCAAGGTGCAAGTGCGAGCCATTGCCAACGCGATCGAAGAAAAGATTGAAGAAAACCTGAATCGCAAACCCCTGCGCAATGAGGGATTGAGTGAAGGGTCGTGGGCTTGTTTGGACTATGGCGATGTGATGGTGCATGTGCAAATGCCCAACGAGCGGGAATACTACGGCCTCGAAGCTTTTTGGGGCCACGCAGCACGGATTCCCTTTGTCCCCAAAGCGGCTTAGTTAGAGTGGCTTAGTTAGAGCGGCTTAACCGAAAACTAACGAAATACTCAGTAAAGGCACCCCGAGGCGTGCCTTTTTTGATGGCCAAATTTAGCCTGTTTGAGGTGAAACACAGCTTTCTGGGCAAGCTAGTTAGAAGTAAAACTACCTCAGGCCAACTCAGGCCAAGATGGTGGAGGTCGCGCTGAGTGTCGAGTTGTGCCATGTTCAGATAAGTCTGAGGTTCCAACGATGCAGATATCCCGCTTCGTCGAAAAAATTCACGGTAAGCTGGTTTGGCTGAGAAAGTACAAGGGGCCTGAACTGCAAAATCGATTGCAGCACTACAGCCTGTTGTATCTCCTGTCTCAGCCGATGGCGCTTAGTGAAAAGCCTGCCATGATTGTTGCGCCCCATCAGGATGATGAATCCTTTGGCTGTGGTGGACTAATTGCTCTGAAACGCAAGCAGGGCATTCCGGTGCAGGTGGTCTTTGTAACCGATGGCGCGGCTTCCCATAGTTGGCATCCTCAGTTCAAATCCGGTGAAATTGCGCCCATCCGCCGGGAAGAGGCGATCGCCGCGTTGGGTATTTTAGGCGTTGAGCCAGAGCACATCTATTTTTTAGATCAGCCCGATGGTCGATTGAAATACGATGAGACGATTCAGCAGCAGGCTTTGACAGCACTGACTGAGTTGATTGCAACCTTGCAGCCCGGTGAAGTTTACGTGACCCATCGCCACGATCGCAGCGCCGATCATGAGATGACCTACCAGTTGACGCAACAGGCGATCGCCGCCACAGGCTTAACCGTTGATTTGTACCAGTACTATATCTGGTTGCTCTGGAAAACGTGGCTATTCCGCGAGGTGCAATGGCAGGACTTGGCCGGAGCCTATCGTTTACCGATCGCGGCAGTCAAGACGCAAAAACGCCAAGCCGTGGAAACCTACAAATCCCAGTACCTATCGCTCTACGGGGGCGGAACCCTACTTCCCCCAGGATTTCTCAATCGCTTCTTTTTGCCCTATGAGGTCTTTTTCAAACCATAACGGTTGTATCTCCAACGTTTAATCAATCAATTTAGACAAAAGCGGTCAAGCGAAAGTTAAAACGAACGGTTAAATCAATAAATCAATGGAAAATGCTATGCAAATACAAATGA
Source organism: Alkalinema sp. CACIAM 70d (assembly GCA_002148405.1). Classification (GTDB taxonomy): domain Bacteria; phylum Cyanobacteriota; class Cyanobacteriia; order Leptolyngbyales; family Leptolyngbyaceae; genus Alkalinema. Next base: position 4,616 of record MUGG01000155.1, read on the forward strand.
ATTCTACGGCCCTTCCCTCAACGTTGGATGAAGTTGCTTTACCCCAAAAATTACCGCCTTTAGTCTTAGTGGCATTTACACGACCGGAATTACTCCAGGAAGTGCTCAAGGGAATTCAAGCACAATCCCTTTTACCCCAGCAAATCATTGCCTTTGTCGATGGGGCACGGAAGCCTGCGGATCAGGGGTTGATTGATCAATGTGTGCAGTTATTGCAGGCGTTTTCTAGCTGCGTACCCGTTAAAGTGATTGCCCGATCGCAGAATTTAGGCTGCGATCGCAATGTTATTTCCGCTTTAACGGAAGTGTTGGCGACGGAGGAGTCTTTAATTTATCTCGAAGATGATACGGTTCCAGCTCCTCACTTTTTCGATCGTATGTGTCGGTTGCTGGTGGCCTATCGCGATCAGCCTGATATTTTTTCCGTCAGTGCCTATGCCAACTTACCGGATGGGATGGACTCTCTGGCTCAGCAAGATTTGATGGTTTCCAATCGATTTTTTGCTCTGGGGTGGGGGCTCTGGGCCGATCGCTGGCAGTCGATCGGGCTCATCGATCGGCCTCCTGCGTTTAATCCCTTTGGCCAGTTCCACCACATTCCCGCCACCGTGCAAACCAAGCTGACTCTGGTCAATCAGTTTTGGCTAGAGAAGAACGGTCATACAGATTGGGTGATCACAACCACCTTGGCCGCCCTCGATCGGGGGATGCGCCACGTCATTACAACCCAGTCGATGGTGCGCAATATTGGCTTTGATCACCCCGAGGCCAAAACCTATCGCGGCAAAGAACCCGCCTGGGTCAACGCTCGCTACAATCCCGACTATCGACCTAACCGTTTACCGATCGGCACGACTCTCCCCGCTGCCTTAGCCCAACCCTTATCCGGTGTGGAGTTAGCGCAATACTTATTGCACCAAGGACTGTGGTTAAGTCCGAGGGCCTTACTCTCGTTCTGGCAGCGCTATCCCGATTGGCCCAGCCGAATGGCCTTTGGCCGCTTGTTTGTCAAACGGTTGCTGGTAATGGTACGGCGGTTACGGCAGGGGCGACCGGTTTAAATTGCCGAGCATCCAACAGTTGCAAGGCTAAGGGGTCGCAGCCGTGATCACGAGGACGCCCATCGTGCCACCGGCGATCGGGTAATGTTTCGCGTCGGCAAACCCTGCTTGCTTGGCGAGTTGCACCTGTTCAGGGCCGATCGGGAAGCGATCGAGGCTGGGGCCAATGTAAGCATATTCCTCGGTTAATCCGTGGCGCTGGGCCGCAGGCACGACCACCCGATCGAGGTACCATTGCTGGAACTGTCGTACCCAAGCACTATCCGGGCGATGCATATCCAAAATGGCGGCCTTGGCTCCCGGTTTCAACACCCGATGCACCTCGCGCAGGGCTGCGGGAATATCCACGACATTGCGGAGGCCATAGCTCATCGTGGCGCAATCAAAGGTGTTCTCCGCAAAGGGCAATTGCAAGACATCCGACTGTACCCAATGGAATTGCGATCGGCTGTGTCCCTTGGCTTCTGTGCGTTTGCGGGCTACTTCTAACTGCGCTGCCGCAAAATCGACGCCATAGACTTGCCCCATTGTGCCAACCCGATCGCCCAGCATTTCCGCCACATCGCCACTGCCACAGCACAGATCCAGTGCCACATCTCCTGGCTTGGGCGCGCACCACTTCACGGTCATTAACTTCCAAATCTTGTGCTGCCCCAAACTCAGCCACTGGTTCAATTCATCATAAACAGGCGCAATGCGATCGAAGAGTGCCTGCACTTCTGTGGACTGTACAGACGTTGACTGTCCAGATGTTGAAGCGGTAGAGGGATTGGCAGAAGACCGATCGACAAAATGCATAGATAAAAATTAATGAAATGTTAAACGGATAAAGGGGAAGTCTAATCCTCACGATCGCGCAATCCCCAAACAATACCCAAAACAGTACCAAAAAAAGTGGAGCCCAGACAGGTGGAACCCAAAAAGCACAACTAAAAAGGGCAGAGCATGGCTCCACCCCTTGTTTGCAATATTTTACCCTTAAGGATTTAACCCTCAATCAGCTTATTTGTTAGGCTGGGGGGTCATCCGTAGGTAGGGCTTGATTTCCGTGACGCCTTTGGGGAATTTCTCGCGGGCTGCATCGGTCGGGATGGAAGGCACCACTACGCAGTCGCCACCATCCGTCCAGTTCGCGGGGGTTGCCACGCTGTAGTTGTCGGTCAGTTGCAGGGAATCGATCACCCGCAACAATTCGTCAAAGTTCCGGCCCGTGCTGGCGGGATAGGTGATGCTAAGGCGCAGCTTTTTGTTGTTATCGATGATGAAGACCGATCGAACTGTCAGCGTGTTACCCGTGCTGGAGTTGGGGTGAATCATGTCGTAGAGTTCCGACACTTTTTTATCTTCATCCGCCAAAATGGGGTAGTTCACAGAGCAGCTTTGGGTTTCGTTGATGTCACCAATCCAGCCCTTGTGGGATTCTGCGCTATCGACGCTGAGGGCGATGACTTTCACGTTGCGCTTTTCAAATTCGGGCTTGAGCTTAGCCACCATGCCTAGCTCAGTGGTGCAGACGGGAGTGTAGTCTGCAGGGTGGGAAAAGAGAACGACCCAGCTATCACCAGCCCAATCGTAAAAGTTAATCGTTCCTTCTGAGGAATCTTGGGTAAAGTTGGGGACGGTATCGCCTAGACGGAGAGACATAACCGAGGTTTCCTGTTTGTTGTACGTTTGACAAAATTGCCTAATAAAAGATCATGCCATAAAACCCCGGTTTTCCGGTCGGAGTTTAGATCTTTTTAGGAAGTCTGTTTAGGAAGTGTGTCTAGGAGAGTCTCTCTCAGCTCAAAAAGCCTGTTGGATCCAAGCAATTCTGTAGGAAGCGGTTGGTGAGAGTCCCCAATCCCTCGATCGTCATCGGTCAACTCTGCGAAGTTTCTAAGATTTTTCCCGGACGTTTTGTCTCGTCATGTGTTTTTTTGGGCAAGATAGACATCAGCATTGATGAATATCCCCCTCTAGACTTAAGTGTTATTCATGGAATCTAAAGCGTTTCTCACGATCGACGATCAAGAACTGTCCCTGCGGGAATGTATGCGTTACCTGCAAGCATCCGGTAAGCTACAGGATTTTCTGGCTGGGATTTTGCGGCAGCATATTTTGCAGCAAGAAGTCGATACCCGCGAAGATTTAGAGATTGGAGAGGGAATTATCGAGCAGGCGATCATTGACTTCCGCTTACAAAATCAATTAACTGAGCCCCAAGCCTTCCAAGAGTTCCTGAATCGGAATGGCTCAGACTACACCACCTTCCATAAACAAATTAGCAATAACTTTAAGGTGGAGAAGCTGAAAGCAGTGGTGACTGAACCGAAGCTGCAAGAGTACTTTATCGAGCGTAAAGTGTTCCTCGATCGAGTGGTTCTCTCTCGCATTATTGTCGATAGTGCCGATCTGGCTGAAGAACTGAAAACCCAAATCCAGGAAGAAGGCGCAAGCTTTGAGCAGCTAGCAAGACAATATTCTTTGACGGATGACAAAATGGTCAATGGCATGATGGGGCCCGTCAGCCGAGGTACGTTGCCCGATGCCATTCGTGCCCAAATCGACGCTGCCAATATTGGTGGAGATCTACTGGGGCCGATCGAACTGGAAAATCGTTGGGGCCTGTTCCGGGTGGAGCAAAAAATGGATGCGACCTTAGATGATGTTCAGTTGCAGCAGGCTTTGCGGAATGAGTTGTTTGAACGGTGGATCGCGGATAAGATCCAAAAAATGACAGTTAAGTTACAGGTTGGAGATTAGTGGTCTCGCGACTTCTGCCAGATTAGCCCCCGAGCCCCACCCTGGGGGCTTTTACATTGGCTGCTTTTACACTGACTAAAAACTTTGACGGAAAGAAGGCTGTAATTTCAGTACTCTATTAGAAACGACTGAGCTGAAAAAAGCTGTATTTCTCCCTACCAGTCCTACCCTGGAGTCCTTGCCCCCTCTACGTCACACCCCACTGTATCGACTCTTGCTGCCCCTATGATTACCAATGATATTGCGACTAATTTTCCTTGGGATAAGCCACCGCTGTGTTACCTGACACCAGACCAGCAGGTTCTCTTCAAAACCCAGGGAGAATTGCGGCGATATCGCTTGGGGGAGCCGCTCTGGTCAGCGGATAACCCAGGGGAAGTGATCCTGATTCTGGCAGGGAAGGTTCGCCTCGTCACGGATGAGGGGAAATCTTTGATGTTGCAGCCGGGGGATTGGGTGGGTGACTTACTGGATTTAGCGGGGTACAAGGCTCGATCGGCGGCGGATGGCGTCGAGGCGATCGTCTGGCCAACGCCTCTGTGGGAAACGGCCAAAACCCAGGAAATTACTCGATTTTGGGCGACGCAGCGCACCCAGTACCAGCCCCAGACCGATCGATCGCCCCAACCCACCCAAGGCTTTCCCTTTGTTGCCGGAATTAACACCGCAGCAGCTTGCCTGACCATGGTGGCTAACCATTTACAAAATCCGGCTCAGTTGGAATGGGTGCAGCGCCAGGTGCGCAGCCAAAAGCCCAGCAGTGTCGTGGAAGCAGCGGAAAAGCTGGGTCTGCATTTGCGACGGATTACGATCGACTGGCAAGGGATGCGGTTGCTGGAATTTCCGGCGTTGATGCTGAAACAGGGGGATGAAGATCCCCATTGGTTGGTGGTGTACGGCATTCGGGGCGATCGCATGATCGTAGCGGATCCCATGAATCCTGCGGCCACCTGTGAAGCCATCCATCGATCGCAGATTGAACCAACTTGGGATCGGCAACTGTGGCAAGTTGAGACGATCCAAAAGCAGGAACGGTTCAACCTGGGCTGGTTCCTGCCTGCGGTCTGGAAGTATCGCGGTTTGCTGGGGGAGGTGCTGTTTGCCTCACTGACGCTGCAATTGCTAGGGCTAGCGACGCCCATGATTACTCAAGTCATCATTGACCGGGTGATGGTGCAGGGCAGTATCTCTACCCTGGATGTCATGGCGATCGCGATGTTGGGTGTAGCCGTTTTTGAAGCATCTTTGGGCTGTTTGCGGTTGTTCATCTTTACCCACACGGCGCGGCGGTTGGATCTCTCCCTGTCTGCCCAGTTGTTCCGTCACCTGATGCGTCTGCCCTTGGCCTACTTTGAGTCCCGCCGGGTGGGGGATACGGTGGCGCGGGTGCAGGAGTTGGAAAATATTCGCCAATTCTTGACGGGGACTGCGCTGACGGTGGTCTTGGACTCCATCTTTGCGGTGGTTTATCTGGGGTTGATGGCCTACTACAACCTCTTCTTGACGGGAGTCGCGCTGGCGGTGTTGCCCCTGTTCGCGATTTTGACCCTGACCACGACGCCGATTCTGCGCAACTGGCTCAACGAGACGTTTAATCGCAACGCTGATAGTCAGTCCTTCCTAGTGGAGACGGTAACGGGGATCCATTCGGTGAAGGCCCATACGGCGGAAAAAGCCTCCCGCGATCGTTGGGAAGGGTTATTCGCCCGCTACATTCGCACCAGCTTTAAGGCTTCGACCACACAAAATATCAGCGGCAGTATTGCGGACTTTCTCACCAAGTTTTCCTATCTGCTGATCCTATGGGTGGGGGCGACGCTGGTGATTAAGCAGGAACTCACCGTGGGGCAATTGGTGGCGTTCCAAATGTTGTCCGGCCAAGTGACTGGGCCGCTGCTGCGCCTAGTGCAACTCTGGCAGAACCTACAACAGGTCTTGCTCTCGGTCGATCGGATCGGCGATATTCTTAATGCGGCCCCAGAAGCGGAACCGGGTTCGGGCTTGGTGCTGCCTGCGCTGCAAGGGGAAGTGAAGTTTGAGCAGGTCTTTTTCCGGTATAACCAGAGCCAAGAGCCCGTTCTGAAGGGCATTTCCTTTGAGGTGAAGCCGGGAATGCTCGTCGGCGTTGTGGGTCGAAGTGGATCCGGTAAGAGTACCCTGTCTAAGTTATTGCAACGGTTGTACCTGCCGGAGTCCGGTCGGATTCTAGTGGATGGCTTCGATGTCAAGAGTGCCGATCTGCACTCTCTACGAACCCAGATGGGGGTGGTGTTGCAGGAAGACTTTATCTTCAATGGCAACATCATTGAAAACATTAGCCTAGGTCGTCCTGATATTTCTGCCGAGCAGGTGGTGGAAGCAGCACGGCTGGCTGCGGCCCATGACTTTGTCAGCGAACTGCCCCACGGCTATGAAACCAATGTGGGAGAGCGGGGAACGGCGCTGTCCGGTGGTCAGCGGCAACGGATTGCCCTAGCGCGCTTGTTCCTTTCCGATGCGCCGTTGATGATTTTGGATGAGGCGACTAGTGCTTTGGATAGTGAAACGGAGCAGCAGGTCTTGCAAAATCTGCAACAGGTGTCGGGGAACCGTACGATCTTTATGATTGCCCACCGGTTCGCACCGTTGCGTCGGGCGGATCTGATTCTGGTGATGGAGAAGGGTGTGGTGGCTGAGAAAGGCACCCATGATGAGCTTCTGCGTAAGAAGGGGCTGTATTACTCACTGTATCAACGTCAACAGGCAGCTGTTTAAAGGTTGTTTAGATAGAAAATATTGAGATAGAAAAATTGCACGATCGCGGTTGTATTCCTGCGATCGTGCTTAAAATTTTTAGAGGCCAGGTTGCAACGCTTTTTTGAATTGCAACACAATTGCAACGCCAATTTTCATACGGGCTGGAACTATGAACTTACAGGATCTTGTCAAAAACATGACCACTTGGTCGGTGGCCACCCTGCAAAACGATCGCGTGTTTGTCAGCGATTTGCAACAGCGTTTGATCTATTGGGGCTACCAGCCTGGGTTAGTGGATGGTTTTTGGGGCCAGAGAACCCAAGCTGCCTACACTGCTTTTGCGAATGCCAATGGGTTTAAGTCCAGTGAGTTCTCTCCCCAAGCGGCCCAGAAGTTGTTGCAATTGCCTAAGCTTAGTCTCCAGCAGGTCGGCAATGGAACCATAAATTGGCCTGTAGCGGTGCTTGTTGATGATCCCAATATTGTTCGAGAAATTCAGCAACGGTTGACCGATCGAGGATACCAACCAGGGCCAGTGGATGGAGACTGGGGCAAACGCACTCAAACAGCCTATGAGTCCTTTGCACGGACAAATTCCTACCCAATTGATAGGCTTACGCCCCTAGCGGCTCAGAAATTACTGTTTCCGGCTAAGCCAACACTGCAACAGGTGGCTAACGGGACAGTCAATTGGATTCTTGCGATCGTGACGGCTGATCCGACCATTACCCGCGAAATTCAGCAGCGTTTAACGGTGTGGAAGTATCAACTAGGTGCTGTGGATGGGGATTGGGGCGCAAAAACCCAAACCGCCTACGTTGCGTTTACGAAGGCAAATAATCTCAGAGCAGAGACCCTAACGCCTCAAACTGCCAAGCTTCTTCTGCAAGCTCCGCCTGCTTCTATAACGCCCACCCCGACGCCCACCCCGACGCCTACCCCGACGCCTACACCCACTCCGACTCCGACGCCTACCCCGACGCCTACTCCGACTCCGACGCCTACACCCACTCCTACTCCGACGCCTACTCCGACTCCGACTCCAACTCCGACTCCTACTCCGACTCCAACTCCTACCCCGACGCCCACCCCAATTCCGACTCCGACGCCTACACCCACTCCGACGCCTACCCCAACTCCCACACCCACTCCTACACCTCCTACAGCCAAACCCGATCGCCTGCCCGCAGGATTGCGAGCTTTATCTCAGGGCACCTATGCTTGGCCGACGACCGAAATTCAGCCGAACCTCGCGATCGCGGCTCAGGTACAGGAATCTTTAAATGCGCTGGGCTATGGGCTGGGTGCGGCGGATGGCCTATGGGGACCCCGAACTCAGCGTGCTTATGTTGCATTTTGTGGGGCCTATGGGCTGGATCCTGCTACTGTTTCTCCCCGTGCGGCTAAGCTACTTTTGGAACCGGAAGTACCAGGCATTCCTGTCGTGGCAAACCCACCCGCTTTATCGCTCAATGACTATCGCGCCGTGGCTAACACGATCGGCTGTGAAGTCGCCGCAGTCCGAGCGGTTGTTTCTGTAGAAGCAGCTGGCTCGGGATTTTATAAAGATGGTCGTCCCAAAATTCTGTTTGAAGCCCATTGGTTCTCTGACTTTACCAATAGCCGCTATGACTTCAGCAATTCCAATATCTCTAGCCCCGTGTGGAACCGGAACCTTTACATCGGGGGCCTAGGGGAATGGGATCGTTTGTATCAGGCTGTGAATCTCGATCGAGCCGGTGCACTCAAATCCGCTTCCTGGGGATTGGGGCAAATCATGGGCTTTAACCATCGGGCTGCAGGGTATGCCGATGTGGAAACCTTTGTGCGGGATATGCACCAGAGCGAAGGGAAGCAACTCATGGCCATGTTTAATTTCATCAAGACCAATGGTCTTGATCGTTTTCTCATCCGTCGGGATTGGGCGGGATTTGCACTGCGGTACAACGGTGAAAGCTACCGAGCTAACCGCTATGACGAAAAGTTAGCCGATTCCTACGAATACTGGGCAACCATTACTTAGTTAACCCTTAGTTGAAAACTAGCAAATCTATGTGCTGAAACTTCATGTGCTGAAACTTCACCAGGCTCCTAACGGTTTGGGTTAGGGGTCTGATGGCTCTGGTTTTAGTTGCTCTGGGGATGGAATTCGATCGAGTTCCGTTTGATTTTCACGTCATAGCGACCGAAGAAATCGTGACCTAGCAGTCCTACGTCGGCTTTGTCGGCGATCGTCACTTCTAGGTTCTTCGTGGTTAAGCCCCCGGTGGAGACAGAACCGATCGAACTAACGGGAAATTGTACGACGCTGCCATCGGCAATGATGACCTTACGGTACCCGATCGGTTTTAGACGCAGTGCATTGGCCATATCACGGGTAATCAATGTACTGCTGGCTCCAGTGTCGAGAATCATCTCAAAGGGCTTGCCGTTAAATATCACATCAATCACGGGTGTTGAGGCGAGCCGTCGTTTGATTTTGACGCGATAGATTCCATCTTTGGGTGTTTTGCTGGCTGGTTCCTCTCCGCAGAGCGTACCTAAACTCACCCGCTGGCCCGATGATGTCACCATGTAACAAGTATTTTGAGCGATCGCGGTTGCGGGGTGTCCAATCACCATGACGATGCCTGTTGTCAAGCTAAGTCCCACGAGCGTTGCAGGAAGAAATTGAAAAGACAGACGTTTCATGACACAGTTTCCAGGAGAGTATCACTGAGTAACAGGGTTTCAGTCACTGTAGTTCAGTAACAGTAGTATTTCACGATTTTTCTATCTCCAGTGTGCCCAAAGTTCGTAGGATTGTCGAAAATTGTTTTTTTGTAGATTTTTGAGAGAGGATCTGCCTTGTCCTCAGGCTGATACGCGCTCTTTGGGGTGAACACCCTGTGATGAAGAGAAGATGGGCGGTACTTGGAGCCAAACCAAATCTATGGCAAATCAAATCTAGAGCTCATCAACCCTAGGGCCAATCCAACAGAATTGGTTAAAGGTTGGGTAACTGAACCATGGATAACCAGAATCGGTTAATGGTGGCGTAGAGTTCCGAAAATTCGGCTAAGTTGACAGGCTTTGTGATGTAGCAGTTAGTATGCAAATTATACGCTCGTAAAATATCCGACTCACTGTTTGAAGTGGTGAGAATAATGACCGGAATTTTCTTGAGAATGGGGTCGTTTTTGGTGTGAGCAAGCACTTCACAACCATCTAACCCAGGCAAATTTAAATCGAGCACAATGAGTTTGGGAAGCTGTGCATCTGAGTAGTCTCCCCTTTGGTGTAAGTAATCTAGTGCTGATTCTCCATCTTGAACCCAGCGAATCTGACAGTTTGGATTGTCTTGGTGTCTAAAGTACCGCATTAACAAGTAAGCATCACTCGGAGAGTCTTCAACTAGGAGAACATCGAACAATGAACCTACAGATTGCTCATTCATGACAGTTGCAATTAAATCCTTCGTCACATGTAGGTATGTAAACGAGGGTATGTAAGGGAACAGCGTACAAATGAAACCCCAAGTGGATAGATGGTAGGGGGGTAGGGGGGGTAGACAGGTCACTGAATCAGGGATGTTATTTCTTGGCAAGTCCCTGAGTACTAGAATACGTGACTTAAGCGACTAAAGGTAATTGCTATCGTAGCTCTCATTGTCGTTTATTCAGGGAGAAATCTACGCAATATAGTTCTTATTTTCCTCTAATAAGGTACTTGATAGATTTACTCCGATAAATGGAATTAACGGTAATCGTTTTCTTAGAATTTAATTGAATTTTGATACTTTAATCTGAAATTGTGAAATAAATGGTAGTTCCTGAGCCCAATTCAGATTCTGCCCAAATTTTGCCGCCATACAGGTCAACAATTTTTTTGCATATAGCAAGTCCTATCCCGGTTCCAGGAAATTTTGTTCGGGGATGTAAGCGGCGGAAAATGTCAAAAATCCGATCGAGGAATTCTGATTTAATGCCAATTCCGTTATCTTGAACTGCAAACTGCCAACCCTCGTTCGGTAGTGGGGTGGCTGTGATGTGGATACGAGGCGGCTCAGATTGGCGAAACTTGAGCGCGTTCTCCACGAGATTTTGTAGAAGCTGGAGCATTTGGGTGCGGTTAGCTTGGAGGGTGGGTAACGGATCAACAATGATCATGGCTTGACTTTCAACGATCGTGACGCGCAAATGACTCAATACCTGCTCCATGACTTCTTGACAATCTAAAGATTCTCGCTCTAGGTCGCGATAGCTGAGACGGGCATAGACTAACAGATCTTGAATTAACTGCTGCATCCGTTGTCCACCATCATGAATGTAGTGGAGGCATTCCATCATGCCTTCGTCAAAGGAACACGTTGCAGCCGATTCTTGGAGCAATTGGGTGTAACTGACGATCGCTCTCAGGGGTTCTCGCAGATCGTGGGATGCGATGTAGGCAAAATTTTCTAGTTCCTTATTCGATTGCAAGAGTTCTTGATTTAAAGTTTGCAGTTCCGCTTGGCTTTGACGGAGCGCTTCAGTGCGTTCTGCAATCTGTTGTTCCAGGCGATGGTTATAGTTCTGCAATAACTGTTTCGATCGTTGGTATTGCAAAGCATGACTAACTGCAACACTAAACTGTTCTAATAGGATCATCTCAGATGGGGAGTACTCCTGTTCGTGGGAGCAATTCACAAAGCATAACCAGCCGGTCAGTTCTCCTGAACAGGACAGGGGAAACGCTAGCAAAGATTTTATGCCCAACCTCTGCCAATTCTCACGATCGATGACCGCTTCAGGAGGCAAGGCATCTAGACCTGACAAATTCACAAAATTGCCTTCTTTCAGTTGGGCGCGGCTCCAGGGAAAGTAACTTAAGGGATGATGGAGAGAAGATAGTTTTTGGAACTCTGGAATAATTGAGATCAAGTCAGTTGATGTCCATTGATACAGCACCGTGATCGGTTGACTGACATCTGAAAAATTCATCACATAAATTAAATCAATCTGCTGTAACTCCGCCAGAACGTTTAAGGCTGACTGAATTTCCTTAGGAATGTCCTCTAGTGTTGCGTTGATAAACGAATTAGAGAAATTTGTAATAATTTGATTTAATTCAACTTGTCTTTGTAGCTCCTGTTCCGCTCGTTTACGATCGCTGATGTCGGTCAGGGTGCCCACATACCCAATGATTTCTTCCGTTGAGCTGCGTTCTGCGACAGCTTGGCCGTAAACCCAAGTGATGTGTCGATCGGGGCGCTGTAAGCGATACTCTAGTTGAAAGGGGTGTGCATGATAGATGGACTGTTGCCACGCTTCAAACACTCGGTCTTGATCGTCTAGATAAAGGGCTGCGATCCATCCTTCTCCTAAGGCAGCCTCGGGTGAGAGTCCCGTCATCTCGCACCAACGATCGTTGACATAAGTACAATTGCCCTCGGAATCCATTCGAAAAATGCTGACTGGGGCGGCGGCGGCTAATGAGGCATAGCGCCGTTCACTGTCTTGGAGTGCGGCCTCTGCCACCTTACGGTAGGTAATGTCTTTCAAGAGTCCACTCTCACCTGACCCAGTCATTTTTTCCTGTTCTAATTGGATGACTTTGGTTTGCAGAATTTCTAGCAATTGATAAAGTTCGATCGGGTTCAGAAGATTCAATAAACTCGTTCGCGTAACGATGCCTGCTAAATGATCCTGTTGATTGACCACCACGACTCGGCTGATACGATATGTTTGCATTTGTTGATGGGCAATCAACAGCGAGTTCTCTGGGTAAACCGTAAAGACGGGATGACTCATCACTTCACGGGCAGAGATGCGATCGAGCGGTAGTTGTAATGTTTGCAATTGAACAATATCCCGCTCTGTGACGAGTCCGATCGGTCGTAATGCTGAAGAAAGATTGGTTTGTACTAGGTTAGTTTCTAGTGAATCAGTTGTAGCTGGGGTTGTAGGTTGATGATTGACATTCGATGGATTCTGGGGACTCTGAGAAGGCTCAACAATGACAACGCAGCTCACACGCTTTTGTGCCATAAGCTGAATCAATCTCAGAACAGAAACATCCGCCGATTCTGAGATCACGTTCTTGGTCATCATTTCAGATACAAGACGGATTCTCAATAAATCAACAGGTTGTAACAATTGCTGAATCGTTTCATGGGTCAGCAGGCCAAAGATTGATCCATCTTCTTCTACAACGACTAAGTGTCGAATTTGGTGTTGCCGAAAGATGTTGAGAGGGACGAAGATATCCTGGAATTCCGATCGTTGGAGCACTCGAACGGGACGAGACATGACTTCTGCAAGGGTTACCGATGCCAAATCACGGTTCTCCGCACTTAACCGCACCACATCCCGCTCCGTCAGGATCCCGAGCAACTGCGTCTCTGCCACAACGAGGACACAACTCCCTTTGGCCTCGGCGAGCGTTGCTTGATAGGGATTATCTGGTTGCTCTGTATCTATTGCTAACAAGCAACTCGCTTTCTCTGCACTCATTAGATGCAGGGCATCCATGATGGAGGCCGTAGGCGCGATCGTTAACGGGTTGCGAATAATTACTTGGCAACTATTGAACTCTGAAGAAATGATTGACATGACAGCATAGGGAGGTGGAAGGTGTCAAGATTTGAAGTATCAATAAAGCTTAAAGTCCTACAAAAATTGTCCCACTCTAAATTTGTCCCTACCTAAACACTAATGTCTTGTCAGCACCATATCTGCTTTTTTCATCACCATAATCGATGGTGGGCCATCCAACTCGTGATGCTATAAAACTTTGCTGATTTCCGGGCTGTTGCCCAGTCCTCTTTGCTCATCTTTCGCCTGTCTCAAGAGAGACCCGCCCGAAGAGTAAAAAAATTTATTGATTTCTTTCCCACAATTCAATTTGGCTTGTATCCTTACACAGACTCTTTTGTTCAAGGGCTCCTCACTTCCTATCTCTATATCAATATCAAAAGGTTGACACAACCATGAAGAAGACGTTTCTAGGGACTTTAGTTGGCTTGACGCTTGCTGCAACGTTAACGGCTTGTAGCTCTGAACCAGAGACGCCAGCAGCTTCTCCTGCTCCTTCCGCTAAACCGGTTGAAGCGGTTAAACAAAAGGCGAGCGATGCGGCTAAGAAAGCGGGTGAGGCTGCTGATAAGGCTGGAGAAGCGGCTAACAAAGCTGGAGAAGCTGCGAAGACGATGGGTGGCGAGGCTGGCAAAAAGGCTGGAGAAGCTGCTGGCAAGGCTGGAGAAGCCGCTAAACAAGCTGGAACTGCGGCTAAACAAGCGGGTGAAGCGGCTAAGAGCAAGACTGGTGAAGCCGCTAAAGATGCGATGAATAAAGCGGGTGAAGCAGCTACTAAAGCGGGCGATGCCGCTAAGCAAGCAGGTGAAGCAGCTAAGGGTGCAGGCGAAGCGGCTAAGGACTCGATGAAGAAAAACTAGCCTTTGTTCAGTGTCAATATTTGTCCTAGGAGTCAGGCTCTCAGTGGTTTGACTCTAGGCACTTGGCTCTAATTGCTTGGCTCTATCGATCGACGTTGATCGACTTTGTTTGCCTAAACATGTCGGTTATCCAATCAGATCAACAGTTTTGTTGATTGAACGGTTAAGTTATCCAGCGCACCTACGATCGGATGTTCGATCGTAGGTTTTTTATTCAAAGTCCACGTAAAAATTTGCAAAAAAAAGTCCTAAACCGGATTGGGTTAGGACAAAGAATAGCCTTAATACAAGTGAGAAAACTTTTTTCGATGGACTCAATGATTGCTGATCAGCGGCTGCGGTGGTATCTGCAATACCTCGTCAAAGATCGGAGAAAAGCGGCTGATCAAGTCATCATCCAGAGTTTGAAGAAAGGGAGGTGGAAAGATCAAAGGAAAAGGATGGAGAAAGATTAAAGGAGAAGGACGGAGAAAGATCAAGGACGGAGAAAGATCAAAGGACAAAACCCACCTCAGAAACAAAGATACTGAACACAGTTTTTGTTTCCTTTTGGACTTGTTATCACCAGTATCCTGTGATTTAGGTCACAAGTCTTCCGTGGATTAACGGACTTATCTATGAGGATCCTTTGAAGAATGAGTCGCTATCCATCCTAATTTTCTGGGAGTTTTCTCTGCTCGGGATAGGAATTTTGTAAAGTCAGCGATAGGTAGGGTAGATCATTTATCGCAACTTCGTCAAAGTTCGTGGATCTACCCTTGCTAGAAAACTATCTGCTGAGAGGATTACAACTATTGGAAGCATTACAGGTGAAAGTATTACAGGTGAAAGTATTACGGTTGGGTGCGCTGGCGTTGTGAGGGACGTACAGGGTTAGGGATTGACTATCCATTCAGATTGGCGATCGCGATCGGTTCAATGGCCTCCGCTGGCTGGAAGCCAAAGACCCGAGAGTAGAAATAAAATTCACCATCCAACACCCGCCGAATATTTTCTGCCTTACGGAATCCGTGCTGCTCGCCTTCAAACAGAACATAGGCGACAGGTAAGCCTTTCTGTTTAAGGGCTTCCACCATGCATTCAGCTTGGTTAGGGGGGACAATTTTGTCTTCATCGCCCTGGAAGAAAATTACGGGGCAGGAGAGTTGATCCACAAAGTTGATGGGCGATCGCTCGTAATATAAGGATGCTTCCTGGGGATAGGGGCCAATCAAGCTATCCAAATAGCGGGATTCAAACTTATGGGTATCTTCCGCCAGCACTTTAAGATCGCTGACACCGTAGTAACTGGCCCCAGCTTTAAAGACGTTGTGAAAGGTCAGGGCGCAGAGGGTTGTGTAGCCGCCGGCGCTACCGCCGTTGATGACGAGGCGATCGCCATCGACTTCCCCTTGCTCGGCTAGGTATCGGGCTCCGTTGGCGCAGTCGTCTACGTCCACAATGCCCCAATTGCCATTCAATCGTTGCCGATAGGCTCGCCCATAGCCCGTACTCCCGCCGTAGTTGACATCTAAAACGGCAAAGCCACGGCTTGTCCAATATTGAATGCGTAAATCAAAAGATGCCGTTGTGGCAGCAGTGGGGCCGCCGTGACTTTTTACCAAGAGTGGGGGCCGTTCCCCTGCCGGGGCTTGGTAGTCTTGGTTATTGGGTGGATAGAAGAAGGCATGGGCGGTTAAGCCGTGACTGGTCGGAAATTCGATCGGACGGGGAATGGATAAATAACCGGGATCTACCTGAAGTTCGGTGGCTTTTCGGACGACTTGCATTGTCTGGGCAGTCAAGTCTAACCGCACGATCGCGGTGGGTTCCGTAGCCGATCCCCCCAAAAAAGCGACTAGGCCAGGGCTGGCTTGTATTCCGGTGATGCTGGTGTAGGGCGTGGGAATTTCGGTCAGTACTAGGTCGTCTAAATTGAGGTGTGCGAGATGGCTAATGCCTTGCTCGCTGTAGGTACAAAACAGATCCCGATCGCTGGCAAACCCGTAATTCGACATGCCAAAGACCCACTGGGGCTGGCCAAATTCTGCCTCTTTGGGAAAGAGCGCCGTGACTGCTGAAGTTGCGGGCGACCAGCGATAGAGGTTCCACCAACCTAAGCGATCGCTGACAAAATACAGTTGACCATCCGGCCCCCACTGCGGTTGAAAGATGGATTCTTCTCGACTGCCTGCTAAACATTGCAGATTGGTTAAGGCTCCGTCGGATTGGAAGGTGCCGATCCAAAGTTCTGTGCCATCCCAAGGCATATTGGGATGGTTCCAAGTAATCCAGGCGAGGGTGGTGCCATCGGGACTCAGGGTGGGGGAGGCGTAGAAGTCATTGCCGCTAACCAGGATCGTTTGACTGCCATCAGTCTGGATTGCGACGATCGTATTGATTGCTTCTTGGTCTATTTGACGGTGATCTTCACGAATGGCAATCCAGCGATCGCGGGGGAGATCGGCAATCATATCGGCATAGCGTAAGTTGTCTTCGGTCGTGACCGCGACAGCTTCTGCCGGGTAGGCTTGGCGATAAAGCTGCTGATCCCGGTAATTGATAAAATAAGTAACCCCATTGACGACTCGGTAAGCGCCGCCGCCGTACTCATGGACGCGCGTACGAACATTAAAGTCGGGGGACGTTATTTCTACGAAGTCTCCGGTTGCGCTTTGGGTCATGATGACGTTGCGACCCCCTTCAGTGGGTCGAGATTCGCTCCAGTACAGATCTTGTCCGTCTAAACAGAGCTGTCCCAGTCCGATCGATCCTGCTACGATCAAATCTGAGGTAATGGGGGATCGCCATTCACCAAAGGGAAAAATGTTTTGAGCAGTCATGGGCAGTGCATCTCCAAGCAATGATGGATGGCTAGGATGACGGTGGGGAGGAAAAGACCGCATCCTACGGATCTTGTCGATTAGATATGTTACGGTATTAGCTAGGAGATATTAAATTCGGTTGGGTCGTTTGTTTCAGGAAAGGCTGTTCTCGATCGTCTGAATTGCCATCGAGTGCAGCTTGTGATTCATCGGCTGTTGCGGTGCGCCCCAAGTATAATTCAGACCCTAGATCAAGATCATTCAGTCAAGATTATCTGGTCGAGATTCTTAGTTCAGCAGTTTCTAGCAGGCATTTCTCCCGAAGCTTAAACGTCTCTCTCTTTCATTCCAGTTGTGGAGATTTGCAATGTCGATTTATGTAGGCAACCTTGCCTATAGTGTGACTTCTGACGAAGTGACCACGGTGTTTTCAGAATACGGTACGGTGAAGCGGGTACAAATCCCCATCGATCGCGAAACAGGTCGGGCACGCGGATTTGGCTTTGTCGAAATGGGTAGTGATGAAGAAGAAGCTGCCGCGATCGAAGCCCTGGATGGGGCAGAATGGATGGGTCGAGATATGCGGGTGAGCAAAGCAAAACCCAAGGAAGATCGGCCCCAAGGAGATCGCCCCCAAACGGGCGGCAACCGAGGTAATTGGTCTAATGCGGGTTCCGGCGGTGGTGGTTACTCCCGTCGTTACTAATCTACCGTTACTAACTTGCTAACTTGACAAGATTGTTTGTGATGAGGCGCTGAAGGGCGTCTCTCTTTGTTTCTCGCTGGGTTAGAGGCAAATTGTTACGCTGGATTTTAGGCTGGCTATATGCGATCGCGGATTGATGACGAGATTTTATACCTGCATTGTGAAGATGTTCCCACTTACAAGAAAGATGGGTCAGTGGTGCGTAATAGTTACTTCTGGGCTTTGAAATCGATCGCAGGACAGGCAAGGCGCAATCGGGATTGGGAGTTTGAGCCAGAGGTCTGGTTTGCCTTAGCACGAATGTTGCTTTCCTTTACTGAATCCGGTTACTTAGGCATTCGGGAAACCCTATTAGAGTTTCCTCCCGATACAGCAATTCCCGATGTTTTGCGATCGATTGCGACTTGGGAATGAAGAGGGAATGAATTGGGAATGAATCATGTGTACTTGTGTTGATTTCAGAAACGAGTCAGAGTAAGTCAAAAATCAATCGTGCAGCCCGATCGCAAACTCCCGGTTCCCCTAATCCTCGACGAACCTCCGCGTAGTCTCGGCGCATGGTTTCCCGAGCTTCACCTTGCAGTAAGCGTAGGGCTTGTTGATAAATTCCATCGATCGTCACTTGGTCTTGCAACAGTTCTGGCACAACTGCTCGCATCGGTACGAGGTTGACCGGAGACGCAAAGGAAATTTTGAGTTTAATGACATAGCGGGCAAGCCACGCAGTCAGGGGACTGAGGCGATAGATCACGACCTGCGGCACATTCAACAAGGCCATTTCCAGATTAGTCGTGCCCGATTTGGTTAAGGCTAAATCTGCGGCGGCGATCGCTACTTGGTTGAGATCCTTAGAGACGATCGTGGCCCGTAATCCATAGTTTGTGATGGCTTGTTCTAGGACAGGCCGATAGCGATCGAGGGCGAGGGGTACCCAAAAATGGATCTGCGGAAACTGCTGCTGGAGACGCTGGGCAGCGGCAAACATGGGTGGCAGTAGGTACTTAAGCTCCTGCTGACGGGAGGCGGGGGAGAGAACGATCGCCCAGTCTTGTTCTGCGATGCCCAACTTGGCTCGGGCTTCCTCCCGACTGGGGGCGTTCTGTAAGCGATCGACCAAGGGATGGCCGACCCATTCCACCGTGGCTCCCTGCTTTTCGTAGTAGCGGGCTTCCTCTGGGAAAATTGCCAGTAAGCGATCGGTAATGGCTGTAATCTGTTGGGTATTGCGATCGTTAAGCGACCAAACCCATTCCTGGGGGGCAATGTAGTAGACGATCGGGACTTTTGGGAACGACTGGCGCACAAAATGCCCCATGCCTAAATTGGCTCCTACATAGTCAATCAAAATGACTAAGTCTGGCGGATACTCCAGCAAATAGCGCTTGGCTTTGCGTTGCAGTAACAGTGTGGGTAACACATAGGGCAATGCTTCAAAGACGCCGATCGAGCCGATCGCGCTGGTATTGCCTAACAACGTGGCTCCTGCTGCTGCCATGCGATCGCCCCCGAGGGCCACAATTTCGAGATCGATCCCTTGGCTTTGGGCTTGGCGATACAACGCCTCCACCAGCATTGCCCCTTGCAAATCGCCGGATACCTCGCCCGTACTGATAAAAATTCTTCGTTTCACAAATTGATTCCCCAATTGAGTCTTTTCTGGGAATTTAGCCCCTTCCAGGAACCAAGCCCCGACGACCGGGCAATTGGGACAGCAAGATGAATTGTCGGAGATGGCGCAGGTAGTCGTTGTCTGAAAGGGTTTCCAGTTGTTCTACCGCTTGGGCAAAGGTGGACTGCGATCGATACAGGAGGCGAAAGGCTTGTTTCAAGGATTTTAAAACTTCCCCGTCCTGTAAATCAGCGACTCCAGCCCGTTGCAGGCCAACCAGATTCAGCGATCGCACGCGGGAAGGGTTGCCCTCAACCATCATGTAGGGCGGCACATCCCGATCGATGCGTGCCATCCCCCCCACCATGGCCAAACGCCCAATCCGCACAAACTGGTGTACGCCTAAAACGCCACTCAGTCGCGCTTGGGATTCAATATGCACATGACCTGCTAAGGCCACGGAGTTAGCAATAATCACCTGATCTTCAATGACGCTGTTATGACCGACGTGAGTATAGGCCATCAAAAGATTGTTATTGCCAATCCGGGTGACATCATCGTCATGGGTGGGGCGGTGAATGGTGACGTATTCACGAATTTGATTG
Organism: Alkalinema sp. CACIAM 70d; assembly: GCA_002148405.1. Taxonomy (GTDB): domain Bacteria; phylum Cyanobacteriota; class Cyanobacteriia; order Leptolyngbyales; family Leptolyngbyaceae; genus Alkalinema. Next base: position 24,296 of record MUGG01000155.1, read on the forward strand.
CCATCCCCAATCCGTACCGGGCCACAGGAGCCGTCATACTTCAAGTCCTGGGGTTCGAGGCCGATCGCTGCCCCCGGAAAGATTTGATTGCGCTCTCCTACCCTTGTATCCCCATCTAGAACAACATGAGGCCCAATCACGGTGCCTGCTCCGACCTTTACTTTTGCTCCAATAACAGCATATGCCCCTACTTGTACAGTTGGATGTAATTCAGCACCAGGATGGATAACAGCAGTCGGGTGGATTAGGGTTGCCATATCAGCTATGCGTGGTGAGTATTGCCTAGACGGACAGGCTAACCTGAGGTACGGCCTCAGCACACTCTTGCTTAGCCACCATTGCCAAAAGTACAACAGCGGCGGGAGTGCTGCCTCAAGTTAACTGACGTAGGCAGTGGGAAGGGAAGACGGTGTAAGGAGCAAGGAGAAGCGGTCAGCCAGTGAGCTTATTCTAGACGGAGGAACCAAAAAGGCAACCGACTATTCCCGTCACCCCAATTGAGGTTGACCCATCAGCCTGAGTTGATCTACCAGCCCGAATTGACTCATCAGCCAATGACTGTAAATGAGTCATTGGCAATGATTGAGAGCAGGGGGAAGAGTGTGGACTCATTGTAATCAGTTGCAATCAGTCGGTTTTGCCCATTAGTCAACCTTGGGTGAGGCTATGGAACTGACTTAACCATTCGTGTGAGGGTTTGGCAAGAGATTAGCGGAATTTAGTCTACTAATGCAAACATTAATTCACCTTCGCAGGCCAGTTGTCCATCAACTTCAGCACGACCTTGCATCTTCCCAAATCGACGGCCTTTGACCGACAACAGTTCCACGGTCATTACCAGTTGGTCTCCTGGCACAACGGGGCGACGGAACCGCACTTTATCAATTCCCGCAAACATAAACAGTCCATCGGGGACATCTGCCATTTGGGTCAAAACAATGCCACCCACCTGTGCCATCGCTTCGACAATGAGCACTCCTGGCATAATAGGACGACCGGGGAAGTGCCCTTGGAACTGCGGTTCATTGAAGGAGATATTCTTAATCCCCACTGCAAGCTTGCCGGGAACAAAGTCAATGATTCGATCGACTAGGGCAAAAGGATAGCGATGGGGCAAGAGCTTATGAATCTCTTCCACAGAAAAAGTGGTTTTCATGGGCGCAGGTTCGGAGGTCGTCTCAGCCGGTTTAAGGTCAGTCAGGATGGTCATGGATTCGGTTTTGGATACACAAGAACGAAGCGAAATTAACAAGCTAGCCTGGATTCACGATCGTCGCGAGTTGTTGAGCTAGCTGGGTATGTAGGTGATGACTCGCTTTGTAGGCTAAGTAGTGAGCGGTAGGCAAATGTCCCACCAAACTTAAATCCCCTACTAAGTCTAAAAGCTTATGACGGACTGGCTCATTTGAAAATCGTAATGGCGGATTTAACCACCCTGCTTGGCTACAAACCAAGGCGTTGTCCAAGCTGCCCCCTTTGATTAATCCAGCGCTTTGGAGGTGCTCGATTTGATGGGCGAGGCCAAAGGTGCGGGCGGGGGCAATTTCTTGGATGAAGGCAGTTTGGCTGGGTGACCAACTGTGCCACTGATTGCCGATCGCGGGAACGTCAAAGTCAATGCCGTAGCTGAAGCGCAACTCCGGCGCAGGTAAAGCTGCTACAAAGGCATCGCCCTGGCGCACCCAAAGGGGTTCGGTGAGTTCCCACTGGGGGCGGGGAGCGGTTTGGATAGTGATGCCTACGCTAGCGATCGCTGTGGCCCAATCCTGGGCTGAACCATCGAGCAACGGCACTTCTCCGCCATCAATTTCGATGTGGACGTTATCGACACCAAGGCCCAACAGCGCTGCTAGGAGATGCTCGACTGTGCGAACTTGGGCCTTGCCTTGGGCTGTTTCGGTGATCAATTCGGTGGATAGTACGGTTTGTTGAACGTTGGCAACCTTGGCTGGAATCGCAGGGGTGTTAGGTAAATCAGTACGGATGAAGGTGCGACCCGTGTCATTGGGAGCAGGGACGAGGCGCACAGTCGTGGTAAGGCCTGAATGCAAGCCTATCCCTGTACAGGTAATCGGTTGGGCGATCGTGCATTGGCGATCGGTTGGGCGATCGTCCATTGATAGACCCTTGGCTACCGTTTTGCCTGAAGTTTCAGTCACGGTAGTTGGGGTTACCTCAGCCTCTTTCATTCCCGCACCCTCATTTCTGCACCTTCTCTCGCCTTTAGAAGCGTTCGCCAATCCCAAAGTGAAGACGACTTTCTCCTTGGTCGTTGAACCCATAGTCTACACGAATTGGGCCGAGGGGCGACTGTACCCGTACGCCTAAGCCGTAACCAATGCCGCTTCCGGGTTTGCCCCGCAGTCCAGCAGGATTCCCCTTGACGCTATCTCCGGTGCCCAAGTCGGTGGCTGCATCAACGAACAATGCGCCGGAGATGATCGAGAACAGAGGGAATCGGTATTCCGCAGAGGCTTGCAGGAAGCTCTTACCGCTACCCACATCGCCTTCATCATAACCTCGGACGGAGTTACTACCGCCGAGGGAGAAAGCTTCGTAGGGGGGCAAATCGCCCAGTACGGTGCCACCTTGGATGTTAAAGGCAAAGGCTTGGGGACAATCTGCCAGTTTAGGATCCTTGGTTTGGCATCCCTTAGTGAACTTGGTGATCCGGGTGGGAACGTAGAAGCTGTAGCTGCCCCGCAGGCGGTTAAACAGGATGCTCCCTTGACCGATCGGAAGCGATTGTTCCGTCCCAAAGCGAAGGACGGAGCCCCGTGTGGGTTTCAGTGGATCGTTGCGGGTGTCTTTGACAAAGCCAAGCTGAACGGTAAGCAGGTCATCGGTGCCCTCGCCACTAAAGCTGAGGTCACGCCCAAAGCCGACGGTTTGCCCTGCTTCATTCACCAAGGGGGTATCCGCCTCAACCTTGTCACCATCTGCGTTCTGGATTTTAACCCGTTGGTATTGCAAGCCTAGGGATGCTGACCAAGCCGATCGCTTGAAGACATCTTTGGACAGGGGGCGGGAGAAGCTGATGCCACCACCGGTGCGGACAACCCGAGGCCGATCGCGATCGCCGCCATTGAGAATCCGCACTTCGTCTTCGCCCCCGTCAAAAATTAGGGAAATGCTGCGGCGACGGAAGCCGTTAATTGTGTAGGAGGTGCGGTAGGGATCCCCGGCAATCCAGGGGTCAGAGAAGCTGGCATCAAACAGCAGTTCCCGTTGCCCCACTTGCAGTTCGGCCCCCAGTTTTTGGTTGTTGCCGCCTAGGTTCTGCTGCTGGTAACTGACGGTTCCAAACAGGCCGCTGGCGGAGCTAATCCCGGCCCCGGCGGCGATCGATCCGGTGTTGCGCTCGACCACGTTGACGTTAACGATCGCTTTCTTAGGATCCGAGCCTGGATCAAGGGATAGCTTGACATCTTCAAAAATGCCAAGGCCAAAGACGCGCTGCAAGTCCCGTTCGGCGGTCTTGCGATTGAAGACTTGTCCCGATTTGGTTTCCATTTCCCGCAGAACAATGAATTCGCGGGTACGACCCTTGGGTTTACCGTTTTTGTCGAGCTGTTCTTCGCCTTCTTTGTTTAAGAAGCGAACTCGAACCGATTCGATGTCCCCTTCGGCAACTTGCAGGGTGACGGTACCATCGGGATCAACTTTGGGCAGATCGACGACCTGGGCCAGCACATAGCCTTCGTCTTGGTAGCGTTTGGTCAGGTCTTGGATACCTCGTTGCAGGCTGCGGTAGTTGAGGGTGGAGCCATACTGCTCTTGGAAGACCTTGTCTACATCAGCCTGTTTGACGATCGAGCTACCTTCAATCCGCACCCCTTTTAGCGTTGGGTTCGGTTGCACGTCAAAAACCACGCGAACGCCTAAGGACGTATCTTCCGGTTTGGCTTGGACATTGGCAAAAAATCCGGTCGCAAAAATGGCGTTGATGTCTTCTTGCAGTTGCGATCGGGTCGTTGTCTGGCCGGGACGGGTGCGAATGACCCGGTAGACCTCATCTTCCAGGTTGCCCGTTGCTCCAGTCACTTGCACTTCTGCAACTAGAACGCGAGGTTCCGGTGGTTGTTCTCCGGCAGCGGGTTGGCCTGCGGGGGGCTGACCTGTGCTGGGTAATGGTGGGGCTTGGGAGGGGGTGGGAGTGACCTGAGGGGTGGTTTGGGGAGCCACTTGAATAGTGGGATCCTGGGGAGTCGTAGGAGCCGGAGCTTCGGGTGTAATTTTGATTTGATTGGGAGTTTCCTGCTCGGGAATCCCCCCCTGGGCCAGCAGTAGCGCCGCTGGGGATGGGGGCGTGGTTTCCGGAGACAGGCGTTCGATCGTGCCTGTTGTGCTCTCAACCGTTTCGGTCTCAACCATGACTTCAGGTGGAGCTGCTGCAATTTGAGTTCCAGCTTTAGTCACAGCAGTTTTAGGCTGACTTTCTTTAGGGGAAAGGGCTTTGGGCGAAATTGCTTTCGGCTCAGCAATTTTTGGCTCAGTATTTTTTGGTTCAATCTTCAGTTCAGAAATCGGTTTGCTGAGTTCCTGATCGGTCTGGGTTGGTACTCCGTCCGATTTCACAGCATCTTCAGCCGAAGCTGCCTGTGCCGCTGAGGCATAACCAAGGCTTGCAGTGGCAGCAAGAGCCGCTAGCCAAATGGGAGAGAATCGCAGATAACGCACGATCGAGTTGCTCCTTACACCAACACCAATCCAAACAACACAATACCAAGAAAGGATAAGGGGAAAAGCCTAGAAAATCTAGTTTTAAACCGCTTGTCCAAGAACTCGCTCTAAAACTTGACGATAGCCACCTTCGACATCGCCAAGGTCTTGACGGAAGCGATCCTTGTCTAGGACGCGCTTTTGCGGATCGGGTTCCCCTTGTTTCCAGAGCCGACAGGTATCGGGGCTGATTTCATCGGCCAGTAGGATTTGACCCGTGCGATCGCGGCCAAATTCTAGCTTGAAGTCCACGAGGGTAATCTCGCATTGATTGAAGAAATCTCGTAGCACGTCGTTGATGGTTAAGGCCATGCGGGTCAAGGTTTCCACTTCTTCCGGGGTGGCGAGGTTGAGCAACCGCAGGCGATCGGGGGTGAGTAGTGGATCACCCAAGGCATCATCCTTGAGGTAGAACTCGACGAGGGGGGGCTGAATCTCGGTGCCGAGGGCCAATCCGGTTTGTTTGCAGAGGCTACCAGCGGCAATATTCCGCACGACGACTTCCAGGGGGATAATCGTCACGGCTTTGACCAGCATTTGGGTGAGATGGGGCAGGCTGATGAAGTGGGTGGGGACGCCTTTGGAGGCCATCAACTTAAACAGGTGAGCAGAGATAGCGTTGTTAATTTCACCTTTGCCCCGGATGCTGCCTTTCTTCTGGGCGTTGAAGGCGGTGGCGTCATCTTTGAAGAAGGTGAGCAACTGATCGGGGTCATCCGTCGCGTAGAGAATTTTTGCTTTTCCTTCGTAGAGTTTTTCGCCCAACTTAATCTCTGCTGGAGCATTTTCACGAGTATCATCAATTGGGCTAGCCATAGAAAAGCCACCTTAAAACTGGAGCGTCAATTATTTTAACGCTCTCAGACCCTATGCCAAGCGGAGCTTCTCTATATCCCTCAGAATCTCTCAGATTTGGAGCGCTAGTATTTGGAGAGATGGCGCAGACCGAAGTAGATTCCGATCAGAGAGAGTGGAATGAGAAAGAAGAGGGGATAGGTGGTGATGAGATAAGCAAAGACGATCGAGGCCCAAATCAGCGCAAAAATGCCGATCGTTAGGATAATGCCATAGATCTGCATCCGGGTCTTGAGGCTGAGTTGATTCCAAAAGGTTTTGGGTTGGGATGTGGATCCGTTTTTGGTGAATTCTTGCCAGTGGTAACTGTTGGCAGAATGGGGTGAGGAATGAGACCCTTGGGAGGTTTGGCTGGTGGCCGATCGAGCTTGGGGGGAAGCGGGACGTTGGGAATAGGTTTGTTTGGTAAGGGCTTGCTGCTTGAGCAGGGACTCTAGGGACTCGTAGGCGACGTTGATTTGTTTGAGTTTCTCTTCGGCTTTTTGGCGCAGGCGAGGATTGTGGGAGAAGCGATCGGGGTGCCAGACTTGGACGAGGTCTTTGTAGGCTTGTTTGAGGTCGTCTAGGGAGACGGGGGGATTGAGTTCTAGTACTTCGTAGCACTGTCGAATGTTCATAAAAGCCCCTAATCACTCACCCCTAGCTCCATCCCATCACATTCCTAGCGTTCCCAGAAGTTTAAGTTCCTTTGCACGATCGAGCGTTTCACGCCTAACCCATGATCAATTTCCACACTAAGCCAACCACAAGGGTGGCTAGGGCTGCAAAGCTAAGGACGATGAGCAGGAGAACGATCGCAAGGACGAAGATGAAGCGGCGATCGACTTTGCGTTGCAGGGTGCCGTTGGTGACGTGGGATTCTAGGAGGGCGACGTTGCGACTGTTGGATTTCCAAGCGAAGTCAAATAAATCTCCCACGACGGGTATGGCTCCGACGCTGGAATCGAGCAAGATATTCAGCACCATGCGAATCAGGGTGGATTTGGGCACTCCGAAGCGGGCGGCTTCCAGAACAATGTAGGCGGATACTACAATGCCAACCATATCGCCACCGCCGGGAAGTAGACCGAGCAACGGATCCAGGCCAACTCGATAATTAGTGCCGGGAATGGCGATCGCGTTATCGAGCAGTTGTCCCACGGTGCGGACTCGTTGCAGGGCTTGGTCGCGGGAGGCCATTTTTTCGAGGGAATGCATGGTGGCAGGGGTGATGATGACTTCCCTCCAGAATAGCGGATTTTATTTGTTGGGGTGATGGTCTCTGACCGACCGGAGGTCAGCGGGGGAGAGATTGCGCTGGGAGGGTTGGTGCAGCCAATGGAGATCGGGGCTGATGGGGATGAGGCCGCCGGGGTTGAGGGGAAAGAGGTTGCCGTAGTAGTCGCGGCGGATGGTTTCGAAGTCGCAGGTGTCGGCGATGCCGGGAAGTTGGTAGAGGTCTTGGACGTAGCCGCGCAGGTGGGGATAGTCCTGGATGCGACGGTAGCTACATTTGAAGAGGCCATGGTAGGCGATGTCAAAGCGGATCAGGGTGGTGAAGAGGCGCACGTCGGCGAGGGTGAGGCGATCGCCGCAGAGATAGGGCTGGGTGGCGAGGCTGGCGTCGATTTCATCTAAGGTGCGGAAGAGTTCGGTGATGGCTTCTTGGTAGGCGGTTTGGGTTTGGGCGAAGCCACAGCGATAGACGCCGTTGTTGACGGTATTGTAGATTTTATCGTTCCAGGTATCAATCGCCGATCGTTGGTCTTCGGGATAGAGATCGATTTCGGGGTGGGTTGCTAACGAGTTAAATTCATTGTTGAAGATTTCGATAATTTCTGAGCTTTCGTTGTTGACGATCGTGTTGGTTTTTCCATCCCAGAGGACGGGGACGGTCGATCGGCCTGGGTAATCGGGTTGAGCGGTTTGGTAGAGTTGCGCCAAGCTCTGACATCCGGCAAAGGGTTCGGGAAAAATCCAGCCCCCGTTTTCTGGGGAGGGTTGGACGATGACGATCGAGATGGCGTCTTGCAATCCTTTGAGAACGCGCACGATTAGGGTTCGGTGGGCCCAGGGGCAACCCATGCCGACGATGAGGCTGTAGCGATCGGGGTCTGGGGGGAAGCGGGCGTCGGGTTGGGCGGAGATGCGATCGCGGAATTGGCTGGTGGGGCGTTGGTAGGCTCCGGAGGTGCTTCGGGGAGCCATTTGAGACATCATGGTTTGCCAGAGGGTTGTCCAAACCCAGCGGCCTGTTTGGATGATGAGTTTGGGGGGAAGTGCTTTTTTCGCCATGGGGACTGATTCGTTGGGGCTAGCAATACAATCTAACCCACTTAGTTTAAACCATGGCTTTCATAGCCTAACTGAGAGAGTGGTAAGAGTAACGTCTCTTCAATCTCCTGTCTCACTTGTGGGCTAACACTGCATTCACCTTGCAGACAATCTACTAAAAACTTATTCGTATCATAGTATTGCTTTAGTTCATACTCTTGTGACTTTTTAAACTGCCAATTATGACTAATATTACGATGCTCTCTAAGGATTATTTCATATTCCAGAATCCAATCATTACCATAAAGCTCCCACCAAATTCGAAAATTTTCTTGGTTATTATCAGAATACTCCGGAAGTATTTCCTTAAGATTTACTAATTTAATATATAAATCATAATCGCGATCGTGGGTGAGGCTAAGAGCGCGATCAAGGGCACTGGCAAAATCTTGGACAAAGTTAAGGTCGAAGTCATCGTCAAGATCAATGGCAAGGTCGCGGGTGCGGGTGAAGGTGAGGTCGTGTTCGAGGGCAAGCTTAAAGTCGGATTCGAGGGCGAAGTCAAGCTTGCAAGCAAGGGTAAAGTTTTGGTCAAGGGCAAAGTTGAGGTCGAAGTTGAAGGCAAGAGCAGAGTCGAGGGTAAGGGCAAAATCACGGGCAAGGTCGAAGTCGAGGTTGAGGGCAAAGTCGAGATCACGGGTAAGGGCAAAGTAGAAGGCTCGAACAGCAGCAGGTTTGTAGGGAGTATTCGCTGATCGTGCTTTCCCATCCACCCATTTAAGAAATTTCTGAAGTTTTGGATCTCCAGCGAGTAATTCATCAATTTGTCGTTTTGTCCGCAAGAGCAGTTCATCCGGATGTTCCATGCGGCTGAGTGCTAGGTGAAACACCTCTCGCCAACGTTTGTCTGTGATAGAACCTAAAAGTGCTTGTTTATCCGGCTTAGTTAATTCCTGAGCCACAAAGTATTCCTGGAACGTTAGGTGAGAAAAGGAATAGACTGCATTCGCTCTCCGTATCAACAGCCCATTACATTCTTCAATTGTTTTAAGAATGGATGCACTTTCTGACTTGGAGACATCGCAATGTGAACTGATTAAAGTTTGCAATTCAGATTGCTCAAATAAAACAAAATTGCCTTCCTGCTGGAATTTATGTAGTGCCAAAGCTCCCAATAAATCTTGCTTTCGCTCCAAGCTTAGGTTGTGATAATAGTCGCTCCCCCAAGTGCGGTTTACCTCTCGCGATCGATCCCACTCTGTCAAGAGAAGCTCAATCCCTCGTTTGTAGAGTTCGCCCCGTCGAGCAGGGAGATCTTTAGGGTCACGAAATACCAAGCAAGTCAATCCCAATAGAATTGGCGTAATTGCTAGTTCACGGATGGGAGGGTGCTGCTCCAGCTTTGTTAAAAATTTCTCAGTTTGGTTCTCGGCACTGGCTAGCTCATTCGCCGTAAACCACTTGCGGACAAAGGTTTCTACCTGCTCTGGGTTAAAATCCGCCACTTCCAAAAATGCAAAATTCCCTAGGTTATATTCCACTGTCTGGGTTCGACAGGTGACAATTATGCCGACTTGGTAATAATCTCGTGCAAATTGCTCGATCGATCGCTTTACCGATCGCTGAAATTGTTCTGGCACTTCATCTAACCCATCCAGCAACAGCAACACTCGCCCTGAATCTAAGATCTCCTGCAAGGTTTGCTGATCTACGCGCCATTCCTGTTGCAAGTGTTGCTCTAGGTTGAACTCCGCTGATTGAATATCCCGCAACACAATCAAATTCGGAATCCGATCGGCAAAAATCTCCCCCAAACAGCAGCCCACCACCAACCGCTGCATAAAGGTAGACTTCCCGGAACCCGGTTTACCTACAATCACCGATCGACGATAGCGATCTTGCTTCACCGTCTCCTCGCCATCCCGTCGATCTCCCGCCCGTTGCCCCATGGCCACGCGATCGTTCTTGCGATCGTAAGTCCGCAATATATTTATGGCGTTATCTTGATAATCCGCACTTAAGCGCGTCAGAACATAGACATCGACGTAGAGATCCTGCACGTCCACCTGTTGGTGTGTCAGGGGTAAGCGAATTTGCCCATATAGGTTAATCAATTTCGGGCATTGTCGCGATCGAATTTCTTGGATCCGCTGGCTAATAGGATCGACAGGTTCCGATAACTTGGGGGAGGATGGAGCGATCGTTGCAGGTTCAGCCGAAGCTGACCATCGTTTGTATCGTTCAACCAGAATGTCCTTTAATCGAGATTCTTTCACGGGGCCACCATCGTGAATATTGAACTTGCCATAAATCCCAGTGAGCCGAGTACTAATAACTGATGGCTCCACTCCCAAGCTCATGGCAATCTGTACGCGAGTCTTCCCTTGCCCAAACAGCAATTTGAAAACTTCCGTTTCCTTATCCGTTAACTTCTTTTCGTTTTCCTTGGCAATTGCATCTAGGAAGTCTGCGGGGAAAGACATCGTAGGTTCATAGCAGGTCACATTAATGCTAGTTTAACGACTTTTCTTCCGACGCAATCACCCTAGTTGGCAGACGAAGTCAGGCTAAGTCACGTCAAGTCAGCCAAATCAGGCTAAGTCAGGCTAAGTCAGTTTTCAAGTCAGTATAAGTCAAGGAAATAGGTCTGGAATGGCTTGTGTTCAATGGATTTAGACAAGCAATTTGAGGTTCTAAATCATGAAACTGCACAACGCCATCACCCGCACTCAGAAAACCAGCCCTACTCAATCAGTTCCCAAAAAATCGATCGACAAGAAAAAGTGGCTCAAAGTGATCGAATTTGCCGTCGTTGGATTTGCCACCTGGTGCGACCCCACCGCAGGCGGACTAATCTTTCTGCTCCGGTTCTGCTTCCAAATCCTACAAGCCCTACAAAACGATCGCCCCAAGTAACACCGCGCATAACGCAATCAAGCAATCGGAGGGCACCTGTCCTGCGATCGCTTACGAGTCCAACACAACAATCATTGAATGATTGAGCCAAGCAATTCCAACAAGACATTAGAAGCAAGGAATTAGACTTCTGCCGTCGCAGCGATCGTAGCTTCCATCTTTGCCCCAGCTAGAGTCTCGGCCTGCAATCGCGCTTCCTCCGCCAAGAACGCCGCTACTTGCGCTTCAATTTGCTCCTTCACGATCGTGCGATACTCCAGAAAATGTTCAATCTGGGCACAGACCGACAGGTAACTACTCACCCCACCAGGATTGTATTTGAGCATTTGGCTGAGGTTCCACCAGAATTTCCACCGCGTCGATCGCACAACCCCCTGCCGCCAAGCGATCGTCAGCAACGCCCGGATCGCCACCCAAGTAACACGCTTACTATTTCCACTAATTTCCCGAGTCCGAATTTTCTTAGGATAGGTCGCCTCACCCAACAGACGGTAGTGGCGATAGGTGCGATCGAGAAACGCCGATGGTTCATACAGCCGCCAGAAAGCATCAACATATTCCCCCGCAATATCCTCCAGAGGCCGCGTCGGCACAAAATTCATCAGCGTCGTTTGATTAATATTCGCCGATCGACTGCGTAACCGATCTTCCTTAATTAAACGATGCCACAACGCCGTATCGGGCAACGCTTGCAACATACTGAACAATGCCGTCGGAATCGAAGTCTGCTCAACAAACTGAACAATACGATCGCCCGCACCCTTCGCCTCACCATCAAATCCAATAATAAATCCCGCCATCACCCGCAATCCTGTCCGCGTAATCGCCAACACCGCATCGCTGAGAGAATCGCGAGTATTTTGGTGCTTTTGGGTTAAGGTAAGGCTGGCTTCATCAGGCGTTTCAATGCCCAGAAAAACCGCCCCAAAGTTGCAAGCCACCATTTGCTCCATCAATTCCTGATCTTGCGCCAGATCGACCGATGCCTCGGTGGCAAAGGAGAACGGATATTCATGGGCCACCATCCAAGGCAATAACTCTTTGAGAAACAGTTTGACATTGCGCTTATTGCCAATGAAATTATCATCCACCATGAAAATGCTGCGTCGCCAGCCTAACTCATAGAGACGATCGAGTTCGGCAATCAGTTGGGCAGGGGATTTAGTACGAGGTTTGCGACCATAGAGCACAATAATGTCACAAAATTCGCATTGAAACGGACACCCACGCGAAAATTGCACCGACATTTCAGCATACGCATCAAATTCCAACAGATCAAACCGAGGAATGGGTGTGCTAGTCACATCCGGCTTTTCCCCATTGGCGCGAAAGGTACCACTGCGCTGCCCCTGCTCGATCGCCGCAACAAACAGCGGCAACGTAATTTCACCCTCATCGAGGATCAAAAAGTCAGCCCCAGCTTCATTGGCTTCTTCAGGCAAAGCAGTAGGATACGGCCCGCCCACAGCAACAGTTTTACGACGACGTTTGGCCTCCCGGATTTGCTCCAACAGATCCGCTTTCTGAACAATCATCGCAGACAAGATAACCATGTCTGCCCATTCCCATTCCGCCTCCGTGACCGTGCGAATATTACGATCGACTAGCTTGTAATCCCAGGTTTGGGGCAAAATCGCAGCAACAGTGGCTAATCCCAGCGGCGGCAGCATGGCTTTGCGCCCCACCAAGGCTAGGGTTTTCTCAAAGGACCAAAAACTTTTGGGAAACTGCGGATAGAGCAAGAGAACGTTCATCTTGAGCCTCACGTGAAACAATGGAGGCGACTTCCGTCAGCAACCACCCTCAGCTTAGGTGTTTTTTTGAATTTCTGGGAAAATATTAATAAAATCTGATGATCCTTCGAGTTAAGGACGGCAATCTCGCTTGGGCCAAGGACAGTGGCGTAATGCTCTTGGTCACTCAACCGATCGCTTAAATTAACACCTACCGATGGCGGAATCGTGCGATCGAATGGCACCTGTCCTTCGATCGCTTGCGACGGCAGCGCAACAGTAGTTGAATAAAGATATCAAGAGGGAGATTCAAAATTGTATGAGTCAGGATTTACAAGCTTTTCTCATTGGCGTACTAGTACTGTTTCTCTACCTGATCTTCTCAGCGATGACGGAAATGGGAACCAAATGGCCGGGACGGAGGAGCAATGAGGAAGAGGAAGGGTAGGAGAGTAGGAGGGTTAGGGGAAGGTGATTTTGTAGAGGTTAAATAGGGTGCCGGGTTGTTGTTTTTGAATTTTGCCGCCGATCGATTTAATCAACGCTTCCCATTTGCTCAATGGTTCCAGGAACACTTCCGCGCCTAAATAAGTTTCCAAAATTGCCCAATTTTCCGCCAACTCCGTTTCAGGATTGAGCAAATCAAAAACGAAGCTGCCACCGGGTTTCAGTGATTTCTTAACGACAGTCAATACCGCTTCCCAGTATTCGATCGAGTAATAACAACTGAAGCCTGTCGCGATCGCGCCATCGAATTGCATCTCATTGTAAGCACACACATGGGCTGGCGCATAGGCGACTCCCTTGAACAGCTTGGAGTTGAGTTGCGACCCTCGGGAATCTAGAAATTCCTTGGCAAAGGTACTGACTTCCTGCCCGTAAAAGTAAGCATCCCAGTCACGCCAGCAGGGATAGACCAGAAAACTCAAGCCACAACCCAAATCCAAAATGCGATCGTTCTTCTTCGGCTTGATCAAGTCCCAAAAGGGCGAAGTCAGCTTCGGTTGCAACTTCCCAGCGGCCCACTCCTGGAAAATCGGCATCGACTCCACTTCCGGCGGCAGGTTAAAAGGTTCTCGACGAAATTCCCGATCGAACCGTTGCGCGATCGCTTGGATTGAGGGTTGCCATTGATCGACTGGAATGCTCATTCAGTTGTGGATAACGAGTATGGGTAAATCTTGACCGTTCAGTAGATGAAATGCTGGAGAGCCTAGCCTTTCAGCGCCTTGTTGAAATTCTGACGATAGGATTTATTGACGATCAAGAGTAACGGCCACAGTAGCGTTAAAGGCACCTTGTTGTCATGGAAGTTAGTACGCTGAAAACCACTCCAAAACTTCCAAGCCCCTCCCGTATAAACTGCCAAAACCAGTAGCTCTAAGATTCCCATAGATTTTCTCCAGCGTTATCTATGAATTGTTTATTTGCTCTATTTTATCTCGCCTGATTTCGCAAGAGCAAGTGACCCGTTACCCATCGTGGATAGCAGCCCAAAAAGAGTAGTTCAAATATAACTATTCTTTGCAAAGTACATCGAAAAGCTACATGAAATCAAAATTTTCAACAAATTTCACCCAAGAACAAATTGCAGACCCTATCAGTATAAAAACTTAAATATAAACACCTTCACGATCGGGATCAGGGGGCGATCGGGGAAAGCATCAGGGATCTACAAATTCTGCAAATTTAGTGGCGTGGGAGCAGCGAAGTTGGAGCGTATGAATGTAACGGATATCGTGAAGACGGTGCTGGTGGTCGAACCTTGTGCTGAACATTTGCCCGTGATTGAACAGGCTTTTCAATCCAGCACCATTCCCCATCAATTGGTTCCTTTAAATCAGGGAGAACAGGCATTGGACTTTCTAGAGCGCCGTGGATCCTATAGCAATGCGCCACGCCCCGACTTGATTTTGTTGGAATTGGAGTTTCCGGAGTCCAATGGCATAGATATTTTGTCGGAAATCAAACAAAATTCTCAATTTAAACGCATTCCAGTGATTATTCTGACCGCGATCGATCAGCCCCAACAGGTATTACAAAGTTATTTACTACAAGGCAATAGTTACGTCGTCAAATCTGGCGAATTGGATTGCCTATTTCAACTGATTCGGCGGATTGATGAATTTTGGCTAGGAATTGTAACTTTACCAGTAGAGTGAAAACTCAGACAATTAAAAACTTTCGTAAGAGATGACTAGTTTTCCTAGGATTTTTTAGTTTTTTTTAAGATGGCTTGCCAAAAATGATCCGGTTGTCTCCTGATTCCCTCCCCATCCAACTCGTCGCCGGATTTTCACCACAAACTTCTGATTTATTTAATGTTTTTGCTCTACTCGCCCTTGCTAACCTGGGATATGCTCAAAGCAGGATTTGTCTTTATATCACTTCATTAACTTGATTGACTGAAATTAGCTGGAAAATTTAGTTGGGATGAATGCAATTGGAATAAATCTAGTTGGAATAAATCTGGTTGGAATTAGTCTAGTTGGAATTAGTCTAGTTGGAATGTAGGTCTTTTCCCCATCCCTTGCTTCAGCGCGGGGATGAGGAGTTTAGTGCACCTGCGATCGACCATACTTTTCATCTCATGAAACTGTCCAGATCCTGGCTCATTTGTGACTGTATCCGTTCAAAGGCTGGTGGTTTTAACTAAATCAGTTCGCTGAGATTTTTGATTGCTTTAATTTGAATGAATTCGATTTTTATTTGCTTAATTTTTTAGTGGTTTGAATTTTTAGTTGCTTTTCGGCCAATCACTTTTAGGTCAATTACGTTGAGGCCAGTCTCTTCATCCAGAATTGGAGTTAGTAAACGATTAGAGAGCAATTAGAGTAAGTCAATAGATTAGATTGAGCGGGTTGAAGTGGGGGCATCTCGCACCACCGATATATCGCCTCGTGATTATCCCGTCATGATCGTCGCATCATTTGTACCGTAGTGCTTACCCGTCTTGACGGTTCCTTCCCTTGTCTACATCTCTACGTTGGGTAGTGTAAACCATGACCAGTCTTCCTTTTAACGTTCATTCCTTAGCGACAGAAGAAATTAATCTCACCCATCTCAAACAGCCTTCCATTCACATCCTGACGCAAATTCAGCCCCATGGTGTGCTGCTGGTGCTGCAAGAGCCGGAGCTAACGGTGCTGCAAGTCAGTCGCAATGCCTCCCGACTCTTGGGGATCACCCCGGAACAACTGTTGGGTCAACCGCTGGATGACCTCCTGGATTCCTTCCAAACCGATCGACTGCGGCAGGGACTGTCCTATCAAAATCTGGACTTTATTAATCCCACCAAAATTTGGGTGCGGCTAGCTGGGGATCAGTACAGTGTCTTTGATGCCGTGTTCCATCGCAGTGCCGATGGCTTTTTGGTGGCAGAACTGGAGCCTGCGCTGTCCGAAAATAACATTCCGTTTTTGAGCTTTTACCACTTGGCGCGGGCTTCCATTAACCAACTGGAAACAACGGCGAATCTCAAAGCGTTCTATCAAATCATTGTCCAGGAGGTTCGCAACGTCACGGACTTCGATCGGGTGATGCTGTACAAATTTGACGATGATGGCCATGGGGAAGTCGTCGCGGAAGCTAAGCTAGCCGAAATGGAATCCTACATGGGCTTGCATTTCCCAGAATCCGACATCCCCAAACCCGCCCGCAAACTCTTTGTCTCCAACTGGATTCGGGTGATCCCCGACAGCCAAGCGGAACCGATCGACCTCTATCCCGCCCAAAATCCCGTTACCCATCAACCCACCGACCTCACCCAATCCATCCTGCGCAGCGCCTACAGTTGCCACCGCGAATACCTGCACAACATGGGCGTGGGCGCATCCTTGACCATTTCCCTGATGAAGGATCAAAAACTCTGGGGGCTGATTGCTTGCCACCACCGCACCGCAAAACCCGTGCCCTATGAACTACGGAAAGCCTGCGAATTTTTAGGTCGGGTGATTTTCTCAGAAATTGCGACGCGGGAAGAAGAAGCGGACTACCTCTACCGCACGCAACTGGCACAGGTGCAGTCAGCGTTGATCGAACAAATGTCCGAGGCCGATCACTTTATTGCGGGTCTGGTACAGCAGGAACCCAATCTGTTAGATCTGGTGAATGCAACGGGCGCAGCCATCTATTTCAACGGGCGCTGGACGACGATCGGCCAGACTCCCGCTGAGGAAGAACTGAATTACTTGGGTAAATGGCTCGGTAAAAACATTGAAGAAGACGTGTTTTACACCGACTCCCTGCCGTTGCTCTACACCGATGGGGAACGGTTTAAGGACGTGGCTAGTGGCCTGTTAGCGATCGCGATTTCCAAACGCAGTTACGTGCTATGGTTCCGGCCAGAGGTGCTGCAAACCGTGAACTGGGGCGGCAATCCTAACCAAGCCTACGAATTGCAGCAATCGGGCAGCGATCTCCGTCTCTGTCCCCGCAAGTCCTTTGATTTGTGGAAGGAAACGGTGCATCTCAAGTCGCTCCCTTGGCAAGCGATCGAAGTTAAAGCGGTTTTGGAATTGAAAAAGGCGATCGTCAATATCGTCCTGCGGCAGGCGGAAGAATTAGCGCTGTTGGCCCAGGATTTGGAGCGATCGAACGCAGAACTGAAAAAGTTTGCCTACGTGGCTTCCCATGACTTGCAGGAACCGCTGAACCAAGTGGCCAACTATGTGCAACTGCTGGAAATGCGTTATGACCAGCAACTGGATCAGGACGCCAAGGAATTCATTGATTTCGCGGTGGAAGGGGTGAGCCTGATGCAAACGCTGATTGATGATGTCTTGGCCTATTCCAAGGTGGATTTGAAGGGGGTGGAATGGCAGTTAACCCAGGTGGAAACGTCGCTGAACCAAGCCCTGAGTAACCTGCGCAGCCGCATTAGTGAAACTGATGCCGTCATCACCTACGATGCCATGCCTACGATCGTGGCCGATGGCACTCAGCTAATGCAGATGTTCCAAAACCTGATCGGCAACGCGATCAAATTCCGCAAGCCCCACGTCTCGCCCCGGATTCACATTACCGCAGAACGGCAGGAGGAGGAGTGGCTGTTCTCCGTGCAAGATAATGGCATTGGCATTGATCCCCAATTTAGCGATCGCATTTTCGTCATCTTCCAACGGCTGCATACGCGGGATGAATACGCCGGATCGGGCATGGGATTGGCCATCTGCAAAAAGATTGTGGAATGCCACCGGGGCCGCATTTGGGTAGACTCCCAACTGGGCCAAGGGGCCACCTTCTATTTCACGATTCCCGTAGGAGGACGCGATCGCCATCATGCCAACGCCCAACGGAAGCAAAATTATCCTTTTGGTTGAGGATAATCGAGCAGATATTCGTCTGATTCAGGAAGCCCTGAAAAACACCACCACGCCCTGCGAAATTTTCGTAGTGCGAGATGGCATGGAGGCGATGGACTATTTGCGGCAAGCGGGGGCATTCCAGGGTGCCCTCTGCCCCGATTTAATTCTGTTGGATCTGAATTTGCCCCGTAAGGATGGGCGAGAGGTTTTGGCGGAAATCAAATCCGATCCCCATCTGATGCATATTCCCGTCGTGGTCTTAACCACTTCGCGCAATGAGGAGGACATTACCCATAGCTATGATCTCCATGTCAATTGTTATATTTCCAAGTCCCGTAACCTCAGTCAACTGTTTAAAATTGTGCGGGGGATTGAGGAATTTTGGTTAGAGACGGCAACGCTTCCATCCAGGCCGACGGCGATCGAGCCCGCGTGAAAATGGATGTCACGGTGCTATTGATTGAGGATAATTTGGCGGAGGCCCGTCTGCTCCAGGAATTCCTCAAGGGTAGCGTGGTGCAACGTTTTCATCTCTGCCATCGGCAACGCTTAAGTGAAGGCATCCAACAACTGGCGACAACCCCATTTGATATCATTTTGCTGGACTTGACTCTGCCGGATAGTCAGGGGTTAAGTTCCTTGGATGCGTTGACCCAGCGGGTGCCCAGGCTCCCGATCGTCGTTCTCACGAATACCAATGATGATGAGTTAGCCCTAGAAGCGGTACGGCGAGGGGCGCAGGATTACTTAGTTAAACGCACGGTCAATCAGGATTTACTCGTGCGGGCTTTGTGTTACGCGATCGAACGCAAACAGGTTCAGGAAGTCCTACGGAAAGTCAATGAAAGTTTGGAATTGCGAGTCCAAGAACGCACCGCAGAACTCGCCGCCGCCAATGCATCCCTAATTCAGGAAATTACAGAACGACAAAATATTCAAGAGCGCTTAGAACTAGCTCAAAAAGCTGGAAAAATTGGGACTTTTGAATGGCAAATTCCCTCGAATCAGATTACCTGGAGTCCGGAACTGGAAATTCTATACGGCTATCCAGTCGATCAATTCCGTAATTGCTACGAAGATTGGCTACAAACTTTACACCCCGACGATCGAGACCAGGTACACCAGGAATTTTGGCAAGCCATACAACGGGAACAAGCTTTAGATATTGAATTTCGGATTTTGACACCCCAGGGTAAAATTCGCTGGATTGCCGCTAAAAGCCAGGTATTTGCGGCGCGATCGGGAAATCCTTGTCGCATGATTGGCGTTCACATTGACATTACGGAAAAGAAACAACTGGAAGCTCAGTTCCTCAAGGCGCAACGGTTGGAAAGTTTAGGAACGCTGGCCAGTGGCATTGCCCATGACATTAATAATATTTTGACCCCCGTGTTGGCGGTGGCGCAACTGTTGCCGATCAAGTTGCCGAATCTCGATGAGCGGAATTTGCAACTCCTGTCCTTACTGGAAAACAGTGCCCATCGGGGTTCGGACTTGGTGAAACAAATTTTGTCCTTTACCCGTGGTATGGAAGGGCAGCGGGGCATTCTCCAGGTCAGTTATTTGCTCAAGGAGATTATTCAAATCATTCAACAGACGTTGCCCAAAACGATCGAGGTTCAAGCCCAGATCAACTCAGATCTCTGGCCTGTCTATGCTGATAGCACGCAACTCCATCAGGTGTTTATGAATCTCTGTGTCAATGCGCGGGATGCCATGCCCCAGGGGGGCCTGTTGAGGATCTCAGTGGATAATCAGCAGGTCGATGAGGCGATCGCGCGGTTGCATTTGGATGCGGAGGTGGGGAATTACGTGGTGGTGACGATCGCGGATACGGGCACCGGGATGGCTCCGGAGATTTTGCATCGTATTTTCGATCCGTTTTTTACAACGAAGGACATTGGCCAGGGAACCGGCTTAGGTTTATCAGCGGTGCTGGGCATTGTCAAAAGTCATGGTGGATTTATTGTAGTGCAGAGTGAGGTGGGTCAGGGCAGCCAGTTCCAAATCTTTTTACCAGTCTGTGAGTCTGAACCCATTCCGCCTAAAAATCCTGAATTTACGGGATTGGGGCAGCAGGAATTAATTTTAGTCGTGGATGATGAAGCAACGATTTGCGAAAGTATTCGCAATATTTTAACAGTACATAACTACCAAGTTTTAACCGCAACCTCTAGCGCGATCGCGATCGAGTTATTCCACACCTATCTGACGGACATTCGGTGTGTTTTTCTGGATATGATGATGCCTGCGATGGACGGTTTATCCACCCTCTATATATTTAGGCAGCTCAACCCCCACATTCCGGCTATTTTAATGAGTGGCTTGCATTCCACGGAAGTCGTATCTCAAGCAGAGGCAGCAGGCTTCCAGGGATTTATTGCTAAGCCGTTTACCCAAGAAATGCTACTGAGTACATTACAGCGATCGCTTCAGGCTACGGTGTGAAAGTCAGTTATGAATCACAACCCGGATTGAACCATCAGAACCGAGGTAACCAGGTTCTGGCTTGGCGATTGAGCGATCGTAAAACCTGAATATGCGGTTCATCGGCTTCTACGGGAATAATCGGCGCAGGTTGTCCGCCCCACTGCCGAATGACCGCATTGGCTGCTTCCAACCCCGTGACGTAGGCTTTTTCCTGGGACCAAGAGCCGTGTTGAGTAATAATCCAATCGCCGCTCATGTACAGGTTAGGTAGGCTGGTCGTACCGCGCAACATGTATTGGTAACTACCGGGAGAGAAATGGGTAACGGCTTTGGGCAGGCGCACGACGCTGTAGTCCACAACTTTTGCGGCTTGGAAGTCTGGAATACAGGTAATCAAATCCTGGTGAACCCGATCGACAATGGCCCGATCGTCCATGGGCAAAAACTGATTGGCATGGTAAAAGTCCGCTTCAATCACGGTACCGGGTTCGTCTTGGAATTCATCGTGCAGCGCATTGAGATCGAAAAATGTCCAGCCGGTGGTGGGGGTGAAGCCGAAACAGGCATTGGACGGCAGCGGCACGGGAATTTTTCGATCGAACCACAGGCGCGTTGCCAACACATCGATCGACCCTAGGTTCATCACATCACGAAACTCTGAAAACTGCGCTAGGGTTTTGCTATTGGCAATGATTTTTTGCATACCCGAGATGCCCACTGCAAAAATCACCGCATCGGCCTCAAACCGCTCGCCACCGCAGATCACAGCTTTTACTTGCTGCGTTCGAGGATCTAACTCTAAATCACTCACCCGTTTCTGGGTCAGAACTTTGCCACCGAGGGTTTTGATTTTATCGACCCAGGGTTGAAAGATGCGATCGCCCACCGTACCCCGACACCACACCACATCAAAGTCCGCTTGGTGGGCCAGGATGAAGTAGTAGAGCATTCCCAGGGTGGCCGCAGCGGAACATTGCTCCCCCGGTGCAAACAGTCCCACCAGCAGCATCGCTTCAAAGGCATCTTTATACAGCCGTTCCGAGACGCCATATTGTTGGAACAATTCCCGCGCGGTCATTTTGTCGTAGCGTTGCCAAGCTTCATCGGAATTGTCAAAATCCACGATCGTGTATAGCAGGGGTAAAGCCGTCAGCCGATCCCACAGGGGCAAGCGTTCAAATTGCGTGTAAACAAAGGTTCCCAAGGGCATGGGCAGGCGGGGCATGTGCTGGAAAATGGGCGATGTCACTTCCAATCCAGCGGGGGAATACTGGTGCGATCGCGTCCAAGGGGTGAAGGGATCAAGGCCCAGTTCTTTCACCAGGGCAAAGATGTTGTTGTAGGGGTACCAAAAGCCATGGATACCCGCTTCCACCGATCGGCCCCCAGGGGTTTTCCAACCCGCCACTAGGCCACCGGGATAGGCTCCAGCTTCCAGCAAGGTCACGTCGTAGCCCTGTTTAGCCAGGTGGTAGGTGGCTCCTAGGCCCGCCCAGCCCGCTCCCACGACTACAACCTTTTTGCCCTGTCCACCTGTCCCAGTGTGCCCTGCTCCAACCATACCCCGTCCCAAACCCATCCGTTACTGCCAACCCCTTCAGGCTAGCAGAGGATTGAGGTTTCTACCAATCGCAACCGCCACCCCCACCGTCGCTACTGCCTCCACCGAAATCGCTGGAGCTATAATCGCTGGAACTGCTGGAGCTGTAGTCGCTAGAGCTGTAATCACTGGAACTGCTGGAACTATAGTCGCTAGAACTGTAATCGCTGGAGCTACTAGAGCTATAGTCGCTACTATTCCAAGAATTGTATTGATTATTGTCCCAGTTACTATTGTCGATCGAACTATGGGAGCTATTGTAATTAGGCTGCTCCGAAGCGTAACTCTCTGTGTGGGATTGATTTTCGTAATTTTGGTTAGATTTCTGTTTGGGTGCTTTTCCCTTGTTCTTTTTCGCTTTCTTTTTACGGCTTTTTTTCGTGGATTGCACTGGATTTGGTTGGACTGGAATTGCTTGCGGCGGTGTAGCTAAGGTTGGGGAGGAGATGGCAACGGTTTGGGAGATGGGGGAAGATGGCTCGATCGAAGTTGCTGGTTGGGATGCCCGTTTTTGCCTGCGGGATACCCACAACAATGCACCGCCGGAGGCAATGCAAAATGCAAAAATACCGCCAACGATATCCGATCGATCGGTACCGACTGCGCCTGATTCGGAGGGGCTTTGTTCTAGCGTATCCAGGATGGCTTGTACGCCGTCGATCGTGCCTTGGTCAAATTGGCCTTGACGAAACAGTGGGGAGACTGTTTGCGCCAGTAAATCCGTGACCGCGCGATCGGGCAGTATCGGTTGTAAGCCCGAGCCGACTTCTACCTCCACCCGGCGATCGGTTTTGGAGATTAAAAAGAGAACGCCGTTGTTGGTTTGTTTTTTGCCAATGCCCCAGGTGTTGAAGAGTTCGGTGGCAAAGGCTTTGGGGGATTGACTCGGTTGAGTATCGGGAACGGTGACGACGGCAACTTCGCTGCCGTTGTAGGCTTCTAGGGCTGCAATTTTCTGGTTGAGTTGGGCTTCTGTGGCAGGGGTGAGGAGATCAGCCGTATCCGTAACCCAGCCGCTGTTGGCTTTGCGGGGATTGGGTACTTCGTGGATGGGAATGGCCAGTACCGGAGCCACGATCGTGAACAGTAATCCGCTCCCGATCAGCAGGCTGAGGCATAACGACGGAAGACTGAATTTTTGCATAGAGTGAATGAATCTAACTAGATGGGGCAATGCTGCCACTATGTAATTCAAGCTTGGGGATAACTAATGCAGGACAGTTGAGAATTCCGCAAAAAAAGTTTGCATTGCCCCTCATCAGGCGATTATCTTCTCTAAATCTCCCTACATTTTGATATTTTTTCGCAATAACGTGGCAGGGCGTAGAGGGCTCTGGTATCATCACAAAGAGCGAGATAAGGAGAGATGAAATGGCTGGAGATGTGATTACACCTGCAATTAGCGATCGGATCTGTGCCCATATGAATGAAGATCATGCTGATGCGGTACTGATCTATGCGAAAGCTTTTGGCAATGCGTCTGAGGCCACCGCTGCTAAAATGTTAGCGATCGATCCTGAGGGGATGGATCTTAGTGCGGAGGTGGATGGTCAGGAACAGGCTGTACGGGTGGCGTTTGACCATACTTTGGCGGATTCGGAAGATGCCCACCAAACGTTGATTGCCATGATTAAGCAGGCGCGGCAGAAGGGTTAGGAGATATTTGTCTGACGGGAAGTCGATTGGAGGAACTCGTGAGTTGCTCGATCGTCGGGGCTGCTGCGCAGCGAAGATCGGGGAACTTCTCCCCGCGCCCCTGCAATGTCAGGGGACTCTACTCCCCCGACACCCCCCGAAAGTGAATCCTGCGTCCAAGCACAGGGAATTTGTGAGGGACAAATAGCAGCCGTTGAATCCACATTAGCGCGAGTTCTGGGGTGGGAGTGGGTATCCTGAGAGGGTTCCATCCTGCCCCACGTTTTTTGCTGGTCGTCCTATGCAACGCTATGCCTTTGTCTTTTTGGAAATTCTGAGCTGTGAAGGCGGCATTCAGTCCTACGTGCGCGATATTTTGCGGGCCTATCCTGGGGCGGTACCAGCGGATGTCTTTTTGCTGCGGGATGGGCCGGAGGTGGAGAATCCTTTTGCCAGCGATCGCCTGCGCTTCCATTACCTGCAAACAAAGCCTGCGAGTTTGGGACGGCTGCGGCTGGCGGTGCAATTTTTAGCGTATTTAATCCGTTGTCGTCCGCAGCGGGTATTCTGTGGCCATATCCATCTTTTGCCGTTAATTTCTCCGTTGTGCCAAGCGTTGGGGATTCCGTTGACGATCTTGACCTACGGGAAGGAAGTCTGGGAACCGTTGCCCCCCCAAAAACAGAAGGCTTTGCAAACCGCCGATCGGGTCTGGACCATTAGCCGCTATTCCCGCGATCGCCTCTGTGCGGCCAATGGTGTGCATCCAGATCGGGTGGAGTTTCTCTACTGTGCGGTGGATGGGCAGACGTTTCGACCGATGGAACCGCAGCGATCGTTGCTGGAGAAATACGGTTTAGCGAACCATCGGGTCATGATGACGGTGGCGCGGCTGTGGTCGGGGGATCCCTACAAGGGTGTGGATGTGACAATTCGAGCCTTGCCGAAAATTTTGGCGCAGTATCCCGATGTCAAATATTTAGTGATTGGGCGGGGGGATGACCAGCCCAGGTTGGCGCAGTTGGCAGCGGAATTGGGCGTGGCCGATCGGGTTGTGTTTGCGGGGTTTGTACCCACGGCGGAATTACCTCAGCATTACAACTTGGCGGATATCTACGTGATGCCGTCCCAGGAGGGATTTGGCATTGTTTATCTGGAGGCGATGGCCTGCGGGGTTCCGGTGCTGTCGGGGGATGGGGACGGGTCGGCGGATCCCTTGCAGGATGGGCATTTGGGCTGGCGAGTCCCCTATCGCGATCCGGAGGCTGTGGCGATCGCCTGTTGTGAGATGTTAGCGGGGCAAGATCCGCGCTGTAATGGTGCGATGCTGCGGGAGAAGGTGTTGCATTTGTTCGATCGATCGGCGTTGCAAGCGCGGCTGGTGGAGTTGCTATACTGATCCACCCTTAAAAAATAAGTTTTAGGTTATCCGTAGTCAGTAGAATAAAGGTCTGCAGAAATGTTAGGTCATTTCCAAGCTAGATCGTCATAACGTTAAGTTTCTCAATATCGCAGGTAAAATAGTGGTGAAGTGTCATAGCACGATGCAGATCCTAGTATGCCTAATGATTCTCTGTTGAAAACATTTCAAAAGTCCTATCAAAACACGGACTTAACTCCTTTACTTCAGCCTGAGCAGTTGGTGAAGTTTTGGGTCGAATATGGAAGTACTTCATTAGAAGAGTTAGTTCAACTAGTTGAAGATAATGCATCGCGGGATGCAAAAGTCATTTTTTCTGGACATCGTGGTTGTGGCAAATCAACATTATTAGCAGAATTTGGAAGAAATCTCAGCGATCGCTATTTCGTAGCATTCTTCTCTATTGCTGAGACAATCGAAATGTCTGATGTGAACCACATTAATATTTTGTTTGCGATCGCTGTCAATTTGATGTTGAGAGCAGAACAAGAGCAGATTAGCATTCCTGAATCTATCAAAAATGCGTTCTATAAGTGGTTTGCAAAGCGGACACAAATTGAAGTCGAAACCCCTAAAAGTGCGGAATTATCAGTAGGGTTTGATCTCTTTAAAATTATCACTGGGAAGCTAAAGACAGAAGCATCCATCCGAAATGAACTTAAACGGGAGTTTGAGCGGAATATTTCTGAGCTTGTTGCCAAGCTCAATGAGATTGCAGCAGCTATTCAAGGTGCTAGCAAGAAAGAGGTTTTGGTTATAATTGATGACTTAGATAAGCTTGATCTGGCAGTTGTCAGAAGTATTTTTCAAGAACACATCAAAGCTTTATTTTTACCAGGATTTAGTATTGTTTACACGATTCCTATCTCTTCCTTACGAGATATTTCTCTATCTGCAACTTTGCGTACAGAGGCTGATGATCAAATTGTGATTATGCCAGTCTCAAAGCTTTTAGCAAAAGGAGAGCGCCGCAAACCAAATCCTACTTACCAAGATGATGCCATTAAAGTTTTGTGTGAGGTCTTGCACAAACGCATTCCAAAGGAAATTTTAGAATCAGATATCGCACGGCAGATGGTGCTCCATAGTGGAGGCGTTTTACGAGAATTGATGCGGATTTCCAATCGATGTTGTCGAATTTGTTTACGGGAAATTCGACGTACTCCTGAGCAGACTAACTTTAAAGTTACTCCTGTTGTATTAGACGAAGCAATCAAAGATCTACGGCTTGATTTTGAAACTACTTTAGGCAAAATAGATTACGAGATTCTCAAGGAAACCTACGAAAAGTTTTTGCCAGAAGATCCTAAAGAGCAAGCTTTTCTAGACTTGCTTCATGGTTTAGATGTATTAGAGTACCGCAATAGCGAAGTTTGGTACGATGTTCATCCAATTGTGATGGATTTATTGCAGCGCAAAGGATTGATCAATGCCAGCAATTAAGTCGCTCAACTTGGGTGAGGACAATGAAAGGGTATATGATGACCTGATTGTGGCAGTAGAAGCCAGTGATGAGGTACTAAGTTTGTTGCTGGCTGTGTGCGACGAACCCCAGTTGCGGGATGAAATTATTCAACGATATGAGGCGGAACTTCAGCCAAGCATTCGTCCTTACCAAGTGGCATTATCACGGAAGGAACCGAGTTTACGCGAGGCAATTGCTGAGGTAGCGAAGAATGACTCGTATTTGCAATCAGGTGGTAGAGCTGTGATAACTGTCACTGGGGCAGATCGTTTGTTGTCTCGCAGATTAGGTGAAGAGCGGTCAGAGAAAGAAATATTTTTTGGTTACTTGCAGTGGACAAGAGAAAGCCTACGGGAATATTCCTATCCGATTATTTTATGGTTGACCAATCCACTACTCATAGAACTAAGCCGCAAGGCTCCTGATTTTTGGAGTTGGCGGAAGGATGTATTTAGGTTTGGCTCAGATGAGATCCACGTTGGACTGGTGAATGGTGATCGGGTAGGTGGCGATAAAACTTCCAGTTCGATGACGCAGATTAACTTAGATCAGAGCAGAGGATGGCAAGTCAAAATTGATGACGGTACGGCTTATGTTGGGGAAATTCACTTCTCTAATGAGGCAGATTCACTACCTAAGACATTGGTGCTGCCAGAAACTATTGAAAATGATGCAATTCCACCAGAAGATTTGCAGCGATTAATTAATCAAACTCATCAACAACAAGGAAACGATTCGCTATTAGCAACCTTGTATTCACAGCTCGGAAGGGCTTATGCAAGTCGGGTGAAAATAGATAAAGTTGAGGCATCACAGGCAACAATCGAACAGGCAATCGAGTGTTTTCAGAAAGCTACTAGAGTCCAAGAAGCCTTGGGAATAATTGTTGATTTAGCAAAGAATTTATCTTGGCTGGGATATCTCTACGAATTAGAGGGGAACTATGCAGAAGCAGAACCAATTCTTCAACAAGCATTGACAATTTTGGAGCAGCAGTTGGGTTCCAATCACCCCTCTGTAGCAAATACACTCCACAACTTATCAGTCAGCTATGTGCTACAGGGACGCTATGCAGAAGCAACCTCCCTTCTTCAACAGAAATCGTTAAGTATCCCAAATAACCTGCCCTATAGTGGAACCCCTCGATTCATTGGACGAGAAGCTGAGTTGATACAGTTGCATGAACAGCTTCAGCGCAGTGATCGCATAGCAATTTCTGCTATTGCCGGAATGGGAGGTATTGGAAAGACCGAATTAGCATTGCAATATGCACTAAAACATTTAGGTGATGGAACTTATTCTGGTGGTATTTGCTGGATAAGAGCGCATCAAGACATAGGGATGCAAATTTTAGCATTTGCAAGGATTTACCTAGGTTTAGAACCACCAGAAGATCTAGATTTAGTTGCGAAAGTCAGATGGTGCTGGTGGCACTGGCACCAAGGAGAAGTTTTAGTCATCTTCGATGATGTTACTGACTTCACTTCTATTCAACCTTTCTTGCCACCAACAGATTCACGATTCAACGTGTTGCTAACAACAAGATTGCAGTTGGGGGCATCAGTGAATCAGGTATTTTTGGACGTATTACCAAGTAGTGCAGCTTTGGAGTTTCTACGCTCTATCGTTGGCAATGAGCGAATTAACTATCAATTGGAGGATGCACGAGCATTGTGTGCATGGCTGGGTTATTTACCGCTAGCTTTGGAATTGGCGGCACGGTATTTAGCAAGCAGACCAGATCTTTCAGTGACAAGTTTGTTAGATCGGTTACAAAAACAAAAATTGGCAGCAAAAGCCTTAGCACGACCTGAAGTTGGAATGACTGCTAATCTAAGCATAGCAGCGGCATTTGAGTTGAGTTGGCACGAGTTAAGTGAGTCGGCACAGCAGTTAGCGGGATGGCTCAGCTTGTTTGCCTTGACACCGATTTCTTGGGAATTAGTAGAAGCATGTATATCAGAATCAGGTACACAATCAGATGCAGAAACATTAGAGGATTTGAGGGATGAATTAATTAATCTGAACTTGCTCCGACGAATGAATGAGCAGACCTATCAGATACACCCTCTGATTCGAGAGTTCTTCGTAGCTAAGCTAAAACAGATGCCCAAGGAAGTGTCGATGAAGCAGGCTTTTTGCCGAGAAATGGTAGCAGTAGCAAAACAAATTCCTTCAATTCCTACTCGCCAATTAATTCAGACAATTGCTCCTGTCATTCCTCATATTGCCGAAGCAGCTACAACTCTGGAAGCTTGGCTGACAGATGATGATTTGATTATTCCTTACATTGGGATTTCTCGTTTTTATCAGGGACAAGCAGCCTATGAGCAGGCATTACCTTGGCTGGAACAATGTCTTCACATAGCAGAAACTCGATTAGGTTCTGATCATCCCGATATTGCAACTAGCTTAAATAATCTTGCCTATCTTTATCAATTACAGGGACGCTACAGCGAGGCGGAACCTCTATATGTGAGATCGCTCCAAATCCGAGAAGATCAATTGGGTACAGACCATCCCAGTACTGCACAAAGCCTGAATAATTTGGCAGAATTGTATCGTGCTATGGGGCGCTACAGCGAAGCAGAACCTTTATATGTGAGATCGCTCCAAATCCGGGAAGCGCAATTAGGTGCAGACCATCCTGACGTGGCAACTAGCTTAACTAATTTAGCAGAACTCTATAGATTGCAAGGGCGGTATGCTGAAGCGGAACCCTTGTACATGAGATCTCTTTATATCAGTGAGCAGCAGTTGGGCAGCGATCATCCTCTGACTGCTACTATCCTCAATAATTTGGCAGCACTTTATTATGAACAGGGAAGCTATAGCGGAGCAGAACCTTTGTATCTACGATCGCTAGCAGTTCGAGAACAGCAGTTAGGTGCAGATCATCCTGATGTAGCAAATAGTTTGAATAATCTTGCCTATCTTTATCAGGTTCAGGGGCGTTATGGCGAAGCGGAGCCATTGTTGTTACGAGCACTTCAGATTTATGAAACCTCTTTAGGAAGCGACCACCCTAGTACCGCTGATAGCCTGAATAACTTGGCAGAGTTGTATCTTGCAATGGGACGCTATAGTGAAGCGGAGCCATTGTTGTTACGAGCACTTCAGATTTATGAAACCTCTTTAGGAAGCGACCACCCTAGTACCGCTGATAGCCTGAATAACTTGGCAGAGTTGTATCTTGCAATGGGACGCTATGGTGAAGCGGAGCCATTGTTGCTAAGGTCTCTAATGATTAGGGAACAGCAGCTAGGCACAGATCATCCAGCTACAGCAATGAGTCTAAATAGTTTGGCAGATCTCTACTATCACCAAAACCGACTGGTGGAGGCAGAAGCTTTGCTCATAAGAGCATTGGCAATTCGTGAACGAGTTTTGGGGAGAAACCATCCGGATACCTTGAATGCTCAGAAACTCCTAACGCGTTTGCGCCAAGTAATGGATACAAAATTAGAACCTGATAACACAGATGAATTAGCAGCGCCTAGAACTGATATACCAAAATCGACGTAGTATAACGCGCTGGAGCGGACGAATAGATAAATCTTGATTGTGATGCCAAAGTTACCTGCCGCCGTTCAGCTAAGCTTTAGGTAGGTAAGTGAGTAGGTGGGTTAAGCGCAGCCTTCGACGTATTCTACTTCTGGGAGTTTGCCCGATCGGAAACGGGTGACTTTTTGGCCGTCGGTTTCAAAGACGACGCGGAAGTTGCGATCGGCTTTATCCTTAGGGACGAAGACTAGGTAATGACCTTTGGGATCATATTCGTGCTGCTGTACCTGGATTTGCTTGCCGTAGAGCTGTTTGATCCGGGCTTCACTGTCGCCAATTTTTGCGCCGCGAAAGGTTGTGATTTTGCGGTTGCTCCACACGTCAATGCGGGCAATTCTGCCATCCACCACCATAAACCCGACGCCAGGGAGCCCTTGAGGTTGGCTGTAGAGGCAGGTTGTCCCTGCAGGGCCTTCTTTATCGGTGTTGAATTTCCGTCCGGCGGCTTTTTCAGCTTGTGGGACGGTCATTCCGACCAGTACCGGGCCGAGGCCGTTGGTGCCCACTTGTGAGGCTTCGGTCAGTTTAGGGGATTGTTTAGAGGGCTGTGCGATCGCGCCACCCAGAGGTAGCAGACTTAGAGCGACGATCGTTCCCACGAAAGCCTGACGCATAGAATGACTCCCAGAAATTTGTAGGGGCAACTTGCAGATGATTGCTGCCCTTCTGGATCTACAGCGGTTGCCTGAGAAATCCCTGGGAACCTGGCAGAGACTTAATATTTGCTTATGCCATTGTTCAGAAACGAAAACATAAGGACTGTCTATGATTCGTTCCTATTCGCGATATATTGATCTATTGCAGGTCAAGCTGTACCTTGCAATCTATCGTTGCGCGGGAGCGTCGTCTCATGGCAATGGCCGTTGGAATGATTGAAACTGTGGGCTATCCGGCTGTCTTGGCAGCGTCGGATGCCATGCTGAAGGCGGGTCGAGTGGCGTTGGTCAACTACGAAAGCTGTGCCAGCGGTCGCTATATGGTCTCGATTCGTGGCCCCATTTCTGAGGTGCGATCGGCGATCGAGGCGGGGCTGGAAACGGTGGAGAAGATGCCCGGTGATGCGGAAGTGGTAACCCACGTAATCATCCCCAATCCCCCGGATAATATTGAAGCGGTGTTGCCGATTTTCTATACGGCTGCTGCTGAACCTTTCCGCATCTAGGTCTACGGATTTTGGACGCGGGAGTTGAACTGGAACGCTGAATTGGAAGGATTTTTTTAGGAGTTGGTTATGCCACAGGCCGTTGGATCACTGGAGACGAAGGGGTTCCCCGCTATTCTCGCTGCGGCGGATGCGATGATTAAGGCGGGTCGGGTGACGTTGGTGAGCTATGTCAAGGCGGGAAGTGCCCGGTTTGCGGTGAATATTCGGGGCGATGTGTCGGAAGTGAAGCGGGCTATGGAAGCGGGCATTGCTGCGGTTGAGACGACCCCTGGCGGCGTGTTGGAAACCTGGGTGATTATTCCCCGGCCCCACGAAAACGTAGAAGCGGTGATGGATATTGAGTACACCGAGGCGGTGGAAGAGTTCCGGCAGGCGGTGAATGGCTACAGTCTGATTCGGCAGAGTCAGCAGCAATCGTCCTAAGCTGGGCTGGAGTTAAAGCAATCATGAGCCAAAAAGCTGTTGGGTCTTTAGAGACGATCGGGTGGCCGGGGGTTCTGGCGGCGTCCGATGCGATGGTAAAGGCGGGCCGGGTGACGCTGGTGAGCTATGTCCGGGCTGGGAGTGCGCGGTTTACGATTAACATCCGTGGGGACGTGTCGGAGGTGGCACGGGCCATGGAAGCGGGAGTCGAAGCAGCGCAAAATACGCCGGGTGCCCATTTGGTGACCTGGGTCGTGATTCCGCGTCCCCATGAGAATGTGGAGGCGGTGCTGAGTATTAAGTACAACGATAAGGTTGAAGGTTTCCGGCGCAATGTGGAGGGGTTTGGCACGTTTTAGGCTGGCCGATCGCTTGCAATGTATGGGTAAGGCCGTGTAAGGGAGAATTTGAGAATGGTTTTGAGATTCTCGTATTTTCTTCCAATTCAGGTTCCCTGTTTCTTGGCGAAGATTGTCGCGGAGAGATGGGGGATTTGTTTTTTGGAGTCGATCGCCCTCACTAATGGCTAGAAATTCTGGTTTACCAGCCATGTTGACGATAGCTATTTTAACAACAGCAATTGTGACGACAAGTATACAAGATTCGCATAAACTCTGCGTGTTATCAATTAAAAATATCTAGGTTAGATGATTGAATGATTGATTCAGGGAGGTATTGCAAATCTTCAGGCCGATCGATGTCATTCAGTGTAGGTAATTGTTCGATTTTAAATCGGAATTGACTGGAAATTTTTAGTGTCTGAGTTAAAACTCCGCTAGTACTCCATTGAATATTCTGAAATAAGTTAGAGAATCTATCCTGAATTCTTCGATGAACACCAATGAGGTAATACCCTCCATCACTAGCTGGGCCAATCACAATATCGGCGGTTGATAGTTTAGAAAAGCTATCTAACAATAAGTTGGGTGTGATAGCGGGGCAATCTGTGCCAATCAGGACAATGGCTGAGGACTCTTGGGCAAAACCATCAGAGATCGATCGAGCCATGCGATCGCCCAAATCCCCTTCTCCTTGGGGGACATAACGATATTCTGTCCCTAACCAATCTGCCATTGCTTGTCGATCGGCCCCCGCAAACCGAATTTCTAGATCGATATCAATGTTCTTCCTAATCTGGAGAAATCCTTGGGTTTGAGCGATCGTGTGTTCTGCCAAGCGTTGATGCAACGTTGCGGCTCCCTCTGCCCCTAGGGCAGGAATTAAGCGGGTTTTTACTGTGCCTGCTGTCGGATACTTTGTAAATATGACTAAACGTCCCTGTTGGTTTTCCAAGTTCATTTCCTCCGCCAATGTACAGCTAGCTGATCTGTCGATCGAGCTATCATAGCTGTATCATAAATCTTAATCATCTGTGATCGTTGAACTATCTATTAACTATTATCTCTAGCGTTTGCTAGAATGATTTTCTTCAGGATTATTGATTGATAGTTGTCTCCCCATGCCCCTAGTCTCTCTTTCCGCCTTCCTAGAAGCGGCCCGATCGGGCCAACATCTGATCAGCTTTCCTACGGACACTGTTCCCGCCCTCGCTGCTCAACCTGAAGCGGCTTCTTTGATCTACCAAGCTAAGGAACGTAGTTTTGACAAACCTTTGATTCTGATGGCAGGTGATATTGATGATCTCTGGCCCTATGTGCAAGGCTCCGAGGCCGATCTCGCTACCTGGCAGCAAACCATGGAACGCTACTTCCCCGGTGCCCTTACCCTGGTGCTACCCGCCAGCGATCGTGTGCCTGCGCAGATGAATCCCCGCAGCCCTGGCACGATCGGGGTTCGGGTGCCCGATAATGCAGTCGCTCGCTCGATTCTGCGTCAAACTGGCCCCCTGGCGACTACCAGCGTGAATAAATCTGGTCAACCTGCGCTGCTGGATCTGGCGACGATCGCCCAGGAATTCCCGGAAGTTTTCCTGCCTTCTCCAGAAGCCCTCGCTGAACTGCAAGCGACCCCTGCTGACTTGGCGGCCTCTGGCATCCCCTCTACGGTCATCCGCTGGACAGGTGCCACTTGGGAAGTCCTGCGCCAAGGCGCGATCGTCCTGCCGACCCAGCCCTAGTCCTCTATTTCCAGTAGGATCGGGAATCCCGCATTCCTCTATGCCCCCAAATTCCCCTCCCTCGCTACAATAGAGAACAGTTCAACGATCGCGAGAGAGACGCTATGATTCCAACCGTAATTGAACAATCCGGTCGCGGGGAACGCGCCTTTGATATTTACTCGCGTCTGTTGCGCGAACGTATTGTCTTTCTGGGTTCTGCTGTGGATGCGGAAGTTGCTAACCTGATTGTGGCGCAACTGCTGTTTCTGGAGTCTGAGGATCCTGAAAAAGATATCTACCTCTACATCAACTCCCCCGGTGGTTCTGTGTCCGCAGGCATGGGTATTTACGACACCATGAAGCAACTGCGCCCGGATGTTTGCACCATCTGCGTTGGCTTTGCGGCCAGTATGGGCGCTTTCCTGCTCAGTGCAGGAACCCCTGGGAAGCGCATGAGCTTGCCCCACTCGCGGATCATGATTCACCAACCCCTCGGCGGTGCCCAAGGTCAGGCTACGGATATTGAAATCCAGGCTAAGGAAATCCTTTACATTAAGTCCCGCCTCAATGAACTCTTGGCGGGGCACACTGGACAGCCCCTTTCCAAAATTCAAGAGGACACGGAGCGCGACTTCTTTATGTCTGCTGAAGAGGCGAAGGAGTATGGACTCATTGACCAAGTGATTCGTCGGCAACCTTCGGCTTCTCAACCCACCTTAGTTCAGTAAGGCTTTTATTCGATAGTCTAGACATTTCATAAATATTTTGTAAATCCTCACCTGAGTTTGAAGTCTCGGCGTGGGGATTTTGTTGTGAAGATTAATGGTATGAAGATCGATCGTGCCTACGGGTGTCTAATAATACTTCAAGAAATTTTAAAATTACGGATTGATAATGCTGCCTCAAAGAAGATTGGGGTTGGGATTGGGAAGCTTAGGGATTGTATTGTTGATACTATATATCTTCTTGCCGAGCAATGATTGTCCTTCTAGCATTTGTCTCAATCCAGTGCTGAGTGCTCAAAAAAGGGCAAATGCTCAGGTTACTCATATGAATCAAACGCAAAAATATTTGCTGCTAACTGATAAAAAGCTGATTGCTGTCTTTGAGCGCGAAAAATGTTTTCGGCAGGAGCAGTCGTATATTTTTATTTGCCAAACTGTTGATCTGGAGTCAGCGTTTCCCCGGGCATTCAGCTACGCCTTGTCTAGGAAGGAAAAACTGAAAAGTTACGTGGCGGGAGTTTTTATTGTAGGAAAAGTTAATAGCCAAAAAACAGCCGAGGTCATTATCTGTGAGTCAGAAGTCCCTGGAACTCAACAGCTCGATCGACCCATTGATGGCCAAACCTGTGGTTCTGGCAGTATTAGAGTTAACGGGGCTGTTATTCCATGAAATGCTATTAAGTACTGAATAATACCTGAATGAGTGTTCAAAATACGGATGACAGCGCGACTAGTTTATCGATGTCTGCTAATCTTACGATCGATCATGGCTACCAATGGGTTGAATGACAGTAATTGAGGACCCAGGAATCTGTTGATTGAATCGTGTCTACTATTTATTTTTTAACAAATCAAATTGATGACGTCGAATTTTGTCTGCCGAGGGTACCCATCCTGGGTACCCTTATTTTCTCAGGGTGATCTTGAATGCTTTAACCCATTAGCAGTCTTTTGCCAGATATAGAGGGGGATACCAGGAAAGGGGGAATGTCACGGGAAAATGCAAGATTATTGTTCCTCTTGCGATAGATTATTTGATTGGAAAGTGGGGAATTTAGTGAGGTTAGCTTTTCCAAGGTCACAAATTTTTATCCGTAAATTGGATCAAAAATGTATTGTGCGAAATAACATTATGATCATAGATTGGATAGTATCCTTTGTGACTCTAAGTAATTCATAGATCGGTCTCCTCATCGATATTAAGAACCGTTTTTTGTTTGGCGCGGATACTTTTAATGTGCTTTTTGACGGTATGAAGGGTGATGCCTAGCTCATTAGCGATATCTTTATAGGAATGATTGGCGCGGTAAAGCCACCAAATTTCCCGTTCTCTAGCAGTAAGGCCATACTTTTGTGTCTCTTCGAAAATGACATTTCGCATCAAGTATTTGTGATCTTTAAGTACGAGTAATAAACAGGGATTCTCTATCTCGTGTAAGTTAATCCATTGTGCACGGATATGAAGAACGATATCTGTATCAACTAAGACTTCTGACTCCATCAGCCAGCGCTGGTTGGGAAATAAATTACGACTTTGAATCAATGCTTGACAGATATGCCAAATTTCTTTTGGAAGTACCATTTCTATGGAGTCAGCGGGATTGAGTTTTCGAATAATTTGTTGGGCGTAATGGTTGAGATAAATCAAATGACCTTGTTCTGTTAATAGTAAGATTCCATTCAGCAAATCCTCAATCACATCTAGTAACAAGGAGTGTCGTTTAATTGATGAAAAAAAAGAGGATAGTTCATTGCAAGAGGATTGAGGAAAAACAGGTGTGAAGTCAGGCATAGACGGAGAGTTTTTCATAGCGAAAGCTCACTTTTATATCATGATTTTGCTCTCTATCAATAGTTGAGTCTAATAAAGATGCACCCAACTTAATCAATAGATCTAGAGAGACGGTCTATTCAGTATTTTCTCTCAGCAGCTTGAGTAACTGTTGAGGGCATCTCAGGGGATTAGTTATGCCTTGGAAATAGGAGTGATGAGACCAAGCACGCTTAGATTTGTGCCAGGTCGCTTTAAAATGCTTGATTTCAGCAGATTTAAACAGAAATCGAGTTCTATATCCCTAATTCAGCAGAATTAGAGAAAGAATTTTCTGTCAACGCGATCTAAAAATATGGCTGTGATCCAGCAACTATTTACACAGTTTTCAGAGATAAATAAATGTTTGAGTTAACGCTATATCTACTAGTCACATATTTTTTTAAATGATGCATAGCCCTACATCTAGTGAACTCGATCGATTAATGCTGACAAGCAAAGAGTATCCTATGGGGGTAATTTCCAGCCTGGAATCTCTCTGTCATGATCAAATCAGTTCGCAAGCAATACACCGTAGAAGTTCATCTCAGTCAATATAAAACGCTAATTCTACGAGCTTTTGCAAGCGTTCACAATCACTCCACAATAATCTTGAGGATACTACTATGCCAGATGGATTAACTGTCGATGTCATGCCGGTAGAGAAAATTCCTGCACCGCCTGCGGCTTTACTACCCCAGGGCCCTCAATACTCAGCGACCGAAACCTATTCTAAGCATATTCTAGGTTCTAGCTCCTTCCACATGTATTACCTCTATGCCAAGGGTTGGGGGGAACCGTTCCCTATCCTTGGGAAGTTAGACCTGACTTGCCTGGAACTACGGGCTCTCCCTACATTGTGAATCTCAATGAACCGATGGAAGTGGGGGTTTGTATTGAATTCGATCGGAGTCCATTAACGGAACTCCTGATGTGTCTCGGCACCGATATTAATATCGACTTTGCCTTTGAGGGATTTGGGAAGCTAGCTCTTGAAACGGATAAAGATGTTACCATCACCACCGTTAAAGATCGTTTCCGATATCTTGTTCGGTACGTGGGAACGCCTCAACAATTGGGTCTGACACCGGGATACTACGAACTGGCAGCAACGGCCACGATCGGGCCAAGTGCGCACGCCTGCGGTCGGTTTATCTATGGTTATGGCTACATTGGGGAAATTCGTTTCCAAGTGTACCAAGGGCCGTTACCCTTGCAACCCTAGGTTTGTTGTGATTCTAGGTTGGTAGTGATTCTAGGTTTGCAAGGCTAGGTGTGAACACTAGGCGTGCAGCCTGGACGCGCTGACCAATCCGATAGACTGATTTTAGATGTCAGCCAATTAAACCGTCTTGGGAAGCGGTGATTTAAACTCTTCTCAACTTCATTAACCAGAGGCTCCTCAATACCCTAGGAGCAGCTACACCCTAGGAGTAATCACATCCTAGGAGCAACCACAATATTTGCAGGTTACTAGTGCCTGCAAATTTCCTTACCCTACCCCGCAGTCATGGGGAATCAGCAATGACTAAACCTACTGAAAGTAATTCCAACCATGAGGATACCCTAGGTCGGAGCAGCATTAAACGCATTAAAGGCATTGGCAATGTTAAGCAAACATGGCTCCGCCGAGTCCTAAATATTCGAACGATCGAAGAATTAGCGGAGGCTTCTGCCCAGGATATAGAGGAGGAACTGCGACAAGCAGGACACCCCATCCATCAGGCTGAGATTTTGGACTGGATTGACCAAGCTAAAGCGCTATTACAAGGGAGTGCAGTGGAATCGATTTCAGACCCTGGACTCGCTAGTGATACCGAATCTACTGAAACACTGACTGCCTCAAGTCAGACTCCTCAATCTACGGAATCCATACCTATCGAATCAACATCTGTCGAGTCAACATCTGTCGAGTCAACATCTGCCGAGTCAATGCTTACAGAATCAATATCTGCGGAATCTGCGGAATGGTCTCGTACAAAGGTCACTGAAACACATGTGGAGACTGTAGGTGCAGTAGTCACTCTTTCAGGGAATGATTGGCAACCGATCGTTGGGTTGACTGTTCAAGTTGATCACCGGACATCTAGGAGAGGAATAGAATATCGAAGTATTATCAAGCACCAACTCTCCGTTCAAACCCATACATGGACAGGCATGGATTTACAACAGGGACAGGAATGGATGCTCCAACATTTGCACGATGTTATGCAAGATGTAATTCATAGCTTGATGCAATTATCTTCAGTAACAGAACAGAAATCATCTGCGTCAACCTCAGAATCTAATATTCAGAAATCTTCAGAACCTACGTCAGCAGCACATTTAACTTCGATCGAACTATCCGAATCAGCGATTCCGACAGCCCCCTTACCACAAGAACCCTCGGTGGAAGTCTCTCCCTTGGCCATTCCACCTGCCCAACCGGAGGGTTCCCAGCCTACGCCAGTCTCTGTATCAGAAACGGGAATGTCGGGTTCGATTGTAGACTCTGCGATCGAAGCTTCTAGAGAATCTTTTGCGGAATCCACGGTTCCGCCGCCTAGGATTACAAGGGTTGAAGAAATTGCCTTGGAGATTGCTCAACTGAAGGTTTTTCAACCGCCCTTCTTGCCGGAAGGTATGGTCATCACCCGCCAATCTCGAATTGTGCCCCAAGCGTTGAGCAGTCAACAGCCTTTTGCAGTGGAAGTGCAACTGAAATTGACGGGACAAAGTGCAGCGGCAATGACGCAGCATCTGTTGTCCTATGAAGTCCATGCCGTGGTTCACGATCGGGAAAGTGGAGAGAATCTGGCTCTGGATTTGAGTCGATCGGGCAGATTGGCGAATGGGATATTGACCTATACAGCCCGCTTACCTGAAATGACTTTACAACCAGGTCGG
The DNA here is from genome assembly GCA_002148405.1 of Alkalinema sp. CACIAM 70d. GTDB lineage: Bacteria > Cyanobacteriota > Cyanobacteriia > Leptolyngbyales > Leptolyngbyaceae > Alkalinema. Next base: position 63,263 of record MUGG01000155.1, read on the forward strand.
TATCGATTGCGGGTGCTGGGAGAGCTACAGGAGGGATTGGCACAACCTGGGAGTTTCAATGTTCCTCTTTTACAAGTTATATAAAATCCATCACAAAAACGATGAATACTTTTGAATGGGAAAGTTTTTTAAGACACTGGAGTCGGGCATTCATTGAGTCTAAGCACCATGAAGCAGATGTACTCCCATCGGAAGTGATTGAATCAGGCTGGCTGGGATATCCGGGTGCATCAGAAGAACAAATTCGCTATGCAGAAAATCGTTTAGGAATTAGCTTGCCTCCTTCCTATCGGGAATTTCTGAAAGTAACCAATGGTTGGCGGCAAACGACCCCATTTATTTATCAGCTCTGGTCTACTCAGGAAATTGACTGGTTAAGCGTAAGACATCCTGACTGGATTAACTCGTTTCTAGAACAGCAGCAACGATTAGAACAACGTCATTTCTATATGTCAGTCAATGGTTTAGATCGCAGTGTAAAAAAGTTCTCGATTCCAGATGAAATCTATTTTATTTATGGGGAAGAACAAGATTGTATGAACTTACGATCGGAATATTTGCAAACGGCTTTGGAAATTAGTGGTAAAGGGGATTCTGCGATTTATTTGCTGAATCCTCAGGTGGTTACGGAGGAGGGTGAATGGGAGGCTTGGTTTTTTGGGGATTGGCTCCCCGGTGCCGATCGCTATCGATCGTTCCGTGACTTGATGCAAGCGGAATATCAAAATTTTCTAGAACTCAGGGAAGCTTAAAATGTCAATTTTGAATGATTGTTTGAATTTCAATAGTTGATGGCTTGATGTATGGTTGGGATTGCGCAGTGCAATCAGGGTACATAAACTACTAGATTAGAACAAGGCAAATTAAGATGAATAGTTTATCTCACGCAAAAAGTCGTTCTGCTCAAGTACTCCAGCCCGTTTCTCCTACTCCTCAACAGCTACTTTCTACCCATCCTGCTAGCTTGCAGCCTCAATCTGATCCTCAGTTACCCCAAGAAGTCATTGCAGAATTAATTAATGGCATCCTTATTCTGACCGATCGTCAGGAACTCATCTATGCTAACGAGGAAGCGAGGCGGATTTTAGAAAAACTCAATCCCGATCGATCTCGTCTACTTATTCCTCAAGAAATTTGGCATATTTGTCAGTCCCTGATTCGTAGTCGGAGTCTTTTCCCGAATCAACATTGGTTAATTAAATCTGAAATCTTTACGGATGAATCAACAACACTCCATGTGCGAGCACGCTGGTTTAATCTGGATCATCTTGAATCTCCTTGTCTATTGTTAATTGTGGAAGATCAATATCAGGCTATTAAAAATATTGCTTTAGAAGAAGCTCAGAAATATGGGTTAACTGCCCGCGAGAAAGAAATTTGGTTGCTACATCGCTCTAATGAAACCTATAAAGAAATTGCCATGGAGTTAAATATTACTCCCAACACGGTGAAAAAACATATGCGTAGCATCCATGCTACGCAGAAGTTAACGACAGGAAATAATTTAGAAATCTAGTTCCATTGATAAATAAATCGTTTACAGCAACGTTTGATCAGTTAGAGAATTTACTGGGAGGAATTCGGATTTGTAGTTGTAGTTTCAGGGATAGAAGCTGTGGGCTCAATCGGTAAATTCTTTGAACCATCTTGCTCCCAGCGTTCTAGAATGATGGCATTGGCTGTATTGCCAACCACATTTAAAATTGTGTGAAAGCTATCCATCAAACGATCGATGCCTGCCACGATCGCCACGCCTTCTACGGGTAGTCCTGCGGCTGTCAAGACCGTTGTCATCATGACGATGCCCGCTCCGGGCACCCCCGCAGTGCTAAAGGATACGAGTAAAGTGCTCAGGGCGATCGCGGATAGTAGGCTGGCTGTAATCGGGATATCGTACAACTGCGCGACAAAGAGGGCATTAAAGCCTTGCCCGATCGCCATGCCATCTCGCTTTAAGGCGGTGCCGAGGGGAATGGCAAAACTGGCGATCGGGGCGGAGAGACCGTAGGTTTCCTGGGCGTCTTTGAGAGCGATGGGTAGAGCGGCGTTGGAACTGGCGGTTCCGAAGGCAAGGGAAAGGGTGGGGAAAAAGCTGCGAAAGAAGTGAATGGGTTTGCCTTGAATCAGTCCTAGCAATAATCCATAGACTGCGATCATTACTCCGATCGCCAATACCGTGCCAGCCATGTAGGTTAACAGGCGAGTTAAAATTCCAAAACCTTGAATGGCAATGACGGAACTCATGAGAGCGAAAACACCAACGGGAGCTAAATAGAGAATAAAAAATAGAATTTTCTCGCTAATGGCATAGATACTTTCTACAAAGGCAACAAAAGGCTTGGCTTGGTCACCTGCTTGTTGGATACCAATGCCGATTAATGCACCGGAAATAATTGTTTGTAATAGGTTACTACTACTGAGGGCTTGCAATGGATTGGTGGGAATGAGGCTGACCATCCAGTCAATTAAATTGGGTGCAGTGGTGTTGGTGTTGACTGCTTCTAGGGCGAGGCTTGTCATGCCTGTTCCTGGTTGCAGGACAGCGGCAGTACCCATGCCTAGGGCTACAGCGATCGTGCTGGTCAGAAAATAGCTCAGTAGGAGTTTGACGGTGTAGCGTCCTACTTGGGCAGCATTTTGGACGCGGGTAAGACCGAGGATGAGGGAGGAAAAGACGATCGGAACGACGACGAATTGAATCAGTCGGAGAAAGGCTTGTCCCAAGGGTGAAAGACAGTAGTGATCGAGGGGAATAACCCAGGCGGGAAAGATGTCGTGGAGGATTGCGCCAAAGGCAATGCCGAGTCCTAGCGCCAGTAGGATAAGGGTAGAAAGATTCATAGGAACTCACGATCGCGGAGCAAAATACAGACAGGTAATTCGTAATCTACACGGTTTTTGGCAGATTAAATAACTGTCTATGGAGGCAATTTTGCTGCGATCTTGGGTTTGCTATGATTTTGGTGGGTGAACGGTAGGGATGGCTTTGAACGATCGCCAGTCGGGGCCTGAAGTTCAAGATATTTCAAGATTTCAAGATTTTCTCAAATAATTAATAATCTTCCCTGCGTTGAATAGAGTTGTGGGCCAGCGTTCTTGGTTAGTTCCCAAAGCCCATCATAATGAAGAGTTGGCATCAGAGGCATTGGGGAAGATGGATGGCTAATACAGCAGACAAGATTAAGTCAATCCCGTCAGAATTAAGTCAATCACATCAGACCTGTTTCGCAGCAGTTTTTAGGTAATCAGCAATGCTTTACCGTAATATTGAAGATATTCTATGTAATAACCAACGCTGGGCTGCATGCCAAAAACAACGGAATCCTAATTGTTTTAGGAATCTTGCGATCGATCAGCATCCGCCCTATCTCTACATTGGTTGTTCTGATAGCCAACTGCCGTTAACGCAATTTATGTAAACGTAAATGGAGGGCAGGCGTTCTGGGTTGGTGGATAGCTGGGTGAATCCCATTCGAGAGTTGTATCTGCAACGACGGGAGGAGCTTGATGCACTTCCCGATCGGGAGGCACGATGGAATCGGTTGGCGGCGTTAAATGTGGAAATACAGGTGAAAAATCTCTACCAGACTTCCATTATGCGGAATGCGCTGCGGGAGGGGCGTGCGCCGGAAGTGCATGGTTGGGTGTTGGATCTTTTGTCGGGATTGATTCAGGTGCTGGAGATATCCACAAAAGGCTGGAATTGGTATCCCAGTTGTCCGATATCGCGGTGGGAGTCGGTTCCTGATTCGATGCCTTCCCATTGGTTGCCGATGCAAGTTTGATTGGGAAGGTAGGGTGAGATCGAGTTGACATACTCAACAAATTGAGTATATAGTACTGGGCATACTCAATTTGTTGAGTATTAATCTGTCCAGGGAGATGGCTATGCTGAAATATAAGCTCTATCAAGCTGCTTTGCCGGAGCATCCTGAAGCGGTAGTGTTTGTGAATGGGATGATTGCCCGCGATCGATCAGGTTTTTTGTGGTTTTGGCGGAATTTGCCGAGCATTTATCGATCGACTTCGCAGGCTGCGGGCTGCTTGCAGGTAAAGGCCGGTATTTGTGGCCCCAAGGAAGTGATTATGGTGAGTTATTGGGAATCCGAGGCGCAGTTGATGGCGTTTTTTCGGGGGGCGGCTCATCGGGAGATGATGCAATTTACCCAGCGTCATCCCAACAGTTTGTGTCTTTATAACGAAACCTATCAGCCAGGGAGAAGTGGGAAATACAGCCACGAGCCGCAGGGGATGGCGATCGTGTATGGTGTGTTGTGACAATTGTTGGAGTTGTCGTTGGAATTGTCAATTGGCATGGTTAAGTTGTTCCCGCATCGATCGGTTTTGTTGAGGGAAACTTATTGTATGAAGATTAGGTCAAAAAGTGCTGTTGAAAGGAATGGAGTAGAATTCTAAGCTATTTTTGATGATGGTAGAGTTAGCATATCTCCCTTCATGGTATGCAGAGACGCAATACAGGGGCAATCGTTCAACGATCGTTAAGACCGTATGTTTACTCAACGGTTCATCAAAATAACTTTGAAAAGTCTTTCACTGCGATCTCTATTTCATTAAAATGGGCTACTGATGTAAAATCACAACCCCGTGTACCATTCCTCCTTGTCTAGGGCAATACTCAAAGTCAAATCCTGATGCTGAATGTTGTGAACTAGATGACAAAAGATTAATTTTAGAAAAGAGACTTTAAAAGACATCAGGTATTATGGATGGCTTTTGCCACACTAGAGATGTAACATTCTTGCATTTGCGGCAACCGCCTCAAGAGGAGGGCATTGTCATGAGAAGAATGCTAATAAACTCCGTAGTCCTGGTGACGACCTTTAGTTTGACACTATTAGCGTCCCAAACAGCCATAGCAGACAGTTACACCTTCCGTCTGGAGAACTTTTCAGGTTGGAAAGATAAAAGTGGTGTAGTAGAAGGCATCTTCAGTTTTGATGCAACTCAGGTGGGTAAAGAGGTGGAGAAAGAGGAGTTGAAATCATTTCGGGTTTCTTATACGAAAGCAGAGTCTGGAAATGCTTTTTACCATGACTTAAAGAACCTTGACAACTTTCATTTTGATCCCACTAAAAAATCTTTAGTTTTTCGTAGTCGTAAAGATGTGGAGGGCCAACGGCAGGAAGTCATAATCTTCAGACTTAACTCGCTGTTCGCTTCCGATTCGATTGTGCAGATTCTTGATACTAACCGTCCGGATTATGCAGAAATTGTTTATGAAACCATAAGTAGCGAGGTTAAGACCGGGTGTAATGCGAAAAAAATTTGCTTAAGGTTGGTGAGTCCTTAGGAAGCTGATAGGGTAGTGCCCTGATGTAAGAGAAAAATAACCTTAAGCTGGTGGGTTTCTGCTACAAAGCTTTTGACGAAGCCTGATTCTTTTTCATTTTTTAAGAAATAGGACTATCCAATAAAAACAATACATATACAATACATGTATACTAGAAAGCTCATTGTGAAAAGCTTTCAGCGTTTAGAAGTGATTTTACTTTGCATAAAGTGACTTGTGAGAAATCAGTTCTTGATTGTTTGGACAAACCAGTGTTAGGAGCAATCATTTTTAATCCCTTGCGGGTTAATTCCTCGCCCCTTGGGGTGAAATACAGATTGGGGCTTGCTCCGGGGTTCATACCATTGATTTGCTGCTTATATTTTTTGGCTTGAACCAATCTCTCTACATTTACAGCGTTAGGGTAAATTGGCGCTGGAGGGCAAAGTGCAGGAGGCGCAGGGGGATGCTGGAGCGGCGCAGGATGGGGAACCGGAGGTAACGACCGGACAACAGTCGCAGAAGTCCTTTGAGGCGGGCTTTACTACGGGTGAGTAGGAGGTCTAGGGTGTTTTGGGCATAGGGTGGACGGAAGGCGAGGCGACCGTAGAGGATGTCAGCGCGGTGGGCGGTGCTGAGGCCGTGGTTGCGATGTTCGGGGTTCGGGCGTCCGCCATGTTCTCCGTAGTTGCGGAAGGCGACGTAATTTTTCAGCCCTTGTTTGCGTAGAGTTTCTTCAATTTGGGAGTCCCAGGAGGTGTATTGCCGGGGGCCGTAATTGCTGTGGATACGATCGGCGAGGCTGATGAGGTGTTGTGCGGCGATCGGGGTGACGAAGTAGGCGACGGTGGAGACGGAAAATCCTTCGGCGTAACCTTGGGGGGAAACGGTATAAATTTGCGGTGCGCAGGTGTAGAGCCATGCAACGCCTGTGTCTGATTGATCGATCGGGCAAGGTAACGGGAGTTGGCCAATGCCACGCACGGGAACGAAGTCGGCTTCGATGATCAACGCAGGGCGATCGAGGTGCAGAATTTTTTCCCAGGCGTTGCGGTGGTTCATGAGGCAACGGTAGCTGGGAGAAGCATCGGCCAGATTAGGATCGGGGGCTTGGCGACAGACTTCTGGGTTGAGGTTTTCTTGGGTTAAGAACTGGGTGAGGGTTTGGGTGTCTTCGCGGTGGGCAATGATGAAGGTTTTTGCGATGGTTTGGCTAAGGGTGGACATGGTGGGAGTAGGCCGGGTAGGGATTGGCTGGACGCGAGTGGGGTAGAAGGGTGGGAGGGTTAGGGAGAGAGGGAAAGGGGGGCGGTTAGAAGTTTCTGGGGGGAAAGGGTTTGTTGGAATAGGGCTTCGATGGCAAGGATGTTGTTGGGTAGGCTGAAGTGGGTTTGGATGTGTTGGCGACAGCGTTGGACGAGGTGGGGGTCGGTTTGTTTCCAGGCGAGGACGTGCTGGATGCGATCGGCGATGGCGGCGGGATTGCGGGGAGGAAAGAGGGCTTGGCTGAATTCTCCGGTGAGGATTTCGGGGATGCCGCCGGTGTGGCTGGCGATGACGGGGGTGCCACAGGCCATGGCTTCGATGATGACGCGACCGAAGGGTTCGGGCCAGATGCTGGGCATGATGACAAGATCACTGGCTTGGTAGAGGCTGCGGGTGTCGGAGAGGTGCCCTAGGAAGCGGACGTTGGTTTGAATGTTGAGGGTTTGGGTGAGGACTTGCAGCTCTTTGAGATAGTCGGGGCGATCGAGAAGGGGTTTCCCGGCAATGAGAAGGGTGGTTTTCGGCTGGGTAGCGTGAAATTTAGCGAAGCCGTGCAGCAGATTTTCCAGTCCTTTGCGGCGATCGAGACGGCCTGCGTAGGCGAGGAGAGTGTGATCGGTGGGAATATTCCACTGTTGTTGCAATTGCTGGCGTGGGGATGGATCTTGGGGAGCCACAGGCCGGAAATATTGGGTGTCGATACTGTTGTACACGACATCAATTTTGATGGTTTGGCCCGATCTCTGGAACCAAGGTTTTTGCAGCCAGGTGTTTTTGGTGTGTTGGGAGACGGTGATAAATTGATGGACGGCGGAGAGGTAGTGCGATCGTTGGAGATCCAGTTTGTCGGGGGCGGGAAGGCGAAGGTGGCAAACTAGGGGTAGTTGAGTCAGTTGAGACAGCAGCCCAGCGAAGGGGATGTCGTAGATCTGGTTAGTGTAGATTAGGGTGGGTTCACTGGGGGTAATGAGGGCTTTGGCGCGATTGAGGTCGCGGGGTAAGTTGAGGAAGGTCTGGAGTGGATGGTGACGGGAAAGGGAAAGGGCAGTGATGGGTAGGGTGTGTTGACAAAAGGTTTGATATTGGGACAGGAGATCGCCAGATTGGGTGTAGAGCAGGCTGATCTGATGCCCACGTTGGTGCAGTTGTCGGGACAGTTCAAAGAGGCTGCGTTCTTGGCCGCCTCGACGGGAGGTGGGTTCTTTTTCAAGGACAAGAATATGCATGGCACCAACTGTCTCGGTGAATGGTTCAGGGGAAATGGCCTGGGAATGGGTGATACAGGCTCAGGTTGGTTTATTGTTCCCCAGAAAGCACGTTGGTTCCCATGCAGAATAAATTTTTATTTTTTGGGACGGGTTGATAAAGCTCTGATGAATGGATGATCAGCAGTTAATTCATAAGTTGCTTTATCGAATCTCGCGAAATACCCCCTCCGCCTGGTGGGGATAGATAGCGACGGCGCGGTAGCGCCACTCTCCTAAATGTCTTCACAACAACTTTTCAATATATCTTATGGTAAATGTGTTAGCACAAGACTATCGTGATTCGGGTCGAAATCATGCTCGTTTTAGAGTTCAAAGCTTACGGAAAAAAGAAGCAATATCGTGCGATTGATGAGGCGATTCGGACAGGTCAATTCATTCAAAACAAGTGCTTGCACTATTGGATGGACAACGCCAAAGTCTCAAAGTATGACTCAACAAGTATTGCGCAGTGCTTGCCTCTGAATTCTCGTTTGCGGATGAACTGAACAGCATGGCACGTCAAGCCAGTGCAGAACGAGCATGGTCATCCATTTCGCGATTCTACGACAATTGCAAAAAGCAGATCAAAGGTAAGAAAGGCTATCCCAATTTTAAGAAGCACAATCGCTCCGTGGAATACAAAACAAGCGGTTGGAAGTTCTCGGAGACTCGCAAGAAGATCACCTTCACTGATGGCAAAAACATCGGAATGCTGAAGCTCAAAGGAACGCGGGAGCTAAATTTCTACGACCTCAAATCGCTCAAACGGGTTCGGTTAGTAAAACGAGCCGATGGATACTATGTGCAATGCTGCATGAGTGTCGATCGGCAAATCAACTTGACACCGACCGGGCAAGCCGTAGGGTTGGATTTGGGGCTGAAATACTTTCTGGCAGACAGTAATGGCGAAACGGTAGAGTCTCCTAACTTCTACTGCACATCAGAGCGTCAATTGAATCGTGCGAATCGCAAGCAATCGAAGAAGTACCGGAAAGGTGCTAAACCTCAGTCCAAAAACTATCACAAGGCTAGACAAACCTATTCTCGCAAGCATTTAAGAGTAAGTCGGCAGCGAAAAGAGTATTGCAAAAATGTTGCATACTCCGTCATCCAATCTAACGATTTGGTCGCCTATGAAGACTTGAATGTGAAAGGATTGGTGAGAAATCGGCATCTGGCTAAGTCGATTAGTGATGCAGGATGGTCAACGTTTCGCCACTGGCTAGAGTATTTTGGCAAGAAGTACGGAAAAGTAACGGTTGCAGTTGCCCCTCAGTACACCAGCCAGGACTGTTCTACCTGTGGTGAAACGGTTAAAAAATCACTTTCGATGAGAACCCATGTCTGTCCTCACTGTGGCTTCGTGGCAGATCGAGATCACAACGCAGCGATTAACATTTTGCAGAAAGGACTTCGTACCGTGGGGCACACGGGAACGTCTATGCTTGGGGAGTCCAGCCCTCTAGTTTCGTTGGAGCAATCCTGCGGGGTTACGGTCGGGTGTTGAACCAAGAATCCCCATCCGCCTACGCGGTGGGGAGTGTCAATAATTGGATGATTGATTAATTATCTGTTGCGCTTTAGTAATGCGTTATTGATTTTGTTGGCAATTGTGTTGTTGAATTAGCGTTTTAACTTTTTCTGCAACTTCTGCCAGAAGCTTTGGAGACGGAGTTGGGTGATGCGGCTGGGTGTGAGGGGCTGAATATCGCTAGGGGATTGTTGAGTGTAGTCAAAGAAGGTATTGACTTCAGTGAGGATGTGCTGGAGGCGGGAGAGGATGTTTTCAGTGCGGTATTCGGCGAGGAAGTGGGGTGGAAGTTCGATCGGAGGTTGGTGCAGGGTTTGCAGGATGCGATCGCGATCGTATTGGGTGGAGTAGCTGGCGATTTTTTGGCTGTTGAAGCTGGGGTCGAGGTAGTCGGAGAGGCCGTGGTTGACGCTGGAAAAAACATGACAACCACAGGCCATGGCTTCTAGGGGTTGGAGGCCGAAGCCTTCGGTGACGTTGCGTTGGGCCCAGTATTCGGCGGAGTCGTAAAGGTAGACTTTGCTGCGGTTGAAGAGGATGGAGAGGTCTTCGACGTAGTAGTCTACGATTTCGACGTGGCACTGGCTTTGCAGGGCAGGGATGAGTTGCTTGAGCAGGTAGGTGGAGGATTTGCGGGCTTGGACGAGGACGTCGATGTCGCGGGGCTGGTGATGGTTTTGGAAGTTGTCGGAGATTTGGTTGGGGAGGTAGTAGATGGGGGAGTGGGGAGCGTGTTGGCCCCAGTAGCCGAGGGTGTTGCGGCTGACGGTGACGATCGGGATATCGGCAGGTAAGCGGAAGTTATATCCGGCGCTGTGGGCGTGGTAGAGGGTGGGGTTGCCGTGCAGTTTGCGGATGAGTTTGGGGATGTCGAAGCCCCAGCTGATGACGAAGATGCTGTCGGGGTGGTGGGGCTGTTGTTGCAGGAGGTCGTCGAGGAAGAGGTGTTGGGGTTCGCGTTGGCGGTAGGTGACGACTTGGGCAGGACAAATCTGTTGGGCGAATTGCAGGGTTTTGAGTTCGGCCCAGAGTCCTCCGCAGGCGAATTTGCCGCTGGTACCGGGGAGGAGGAAGTAGAGCTTTCTCATGGTGGAACGGGGATGGATGAATTCGGTTTGTACGATACCGGGGATGGGGTTTGTTGTAAATGCTTGGGGAGTTAGAGAGTAGGTGGTCGAAATCCTAATCTTGCTGTCTCGTTTGAGACTTGAAACGGGTCTTGATGTAAGACTTTTTCGAGATTTGGAGATTAACCTTGTTGCAATATCTTATTTGAGACTTGAAGTAAGTCTATTTTTAAGTCTTATTTAAGATTACAAGTCTAATTTGGATAATTTGAGTCTTACTGCGAGTCTTTTTTGAGTCTAATTTGAGCTTTTGAGACTTATTTTTGGGTGGGATGGTTGCGATCAACATCTCATAGCAGTCGGCATTGCTGAAAAAACGATCACAGGGAGCCAGTCCTCGCGATCGGTTTGACTATTGCCAAGAGTCTCAAAACTTGTCTCATTGGCTAATTTGAGACTCAATCTGAATCCAGCAATGAGTCTTACTTGAGATTATGTTTGTATATTCTCATTTGAGACTCACTTTAAGTCCTTTATGAGTCTTGTGTGAGATGACGAGATTTGAGGTTTGAGTGGTATGTGTGTGGTTGAAGGTTAGGAATTTCTGGGGGGTGCTGAAGATGGAAAGTTTGATTGTTCCATTTGATTATTCGATCGAGGCTTTAGCAATCTGGATTATGATTGTTCAAATATTTTTAAAACTGTTGTGGTCAAGCCTTAGTAAAGTTATGGGGATTAATGAATTGTTCGCCGTAGGTCGAGAGTAATGGTGTGGTTGATGTGAATTTTGGGGTGGGTGAAATGGGGATGGTGTGAATGGGGTTCGGTCGGGTGGATTTGGATGCCGTCGGGGGTTATGTGGTAGCGGTAGTGGCCTATCGATTGCTGGGTATGGGTGTCGATTAAAGCAAATTGTAGGGGGGTGTGAGATGAGACGGCGGGATGGTCGAGCCAGGTGTTTTTGCGGGCACGGAAGCGGACGGCGGCGATGAGGGTATGGGTGTCAGCGGGCTGGAAGGGGGTGGTGTGATGGTTGCAGTGCAGATGGTAGCGATCGGGGTCGATTGGATCTGGGCTGGTGAGTTTGATTTGGAGCCGTTCTAGGGAGATATCGACGGGGCGGGAGGTGCCGCCGCCACTGGCATCGCCGAGGACTTTCCAGGGCTCGATCGCGCGGCGAAATTCGAGATTGAGGCGTTGGGGTTGCGTGCTAGTTTCCGACTGACCAGCGGTCGTCGTGAAGGTGGCATAGTGGGGGAAGCGGAATTGGAAGAAGGGTTGGAACCAGACGCGATCGAAGGGGAATCCGGCTTGCTGGAGGTCACGGAGAATGTGGTCGAGGTCTTGTTCCAGAAAGTGGGGCAGGAGAAAGCGATCGTGGAGTTGGTGGCCCCAGGGAATCAGGGGTGCGGTGTAGGGCTGTTCCCTGAACCAGGCGATGCAGGCGCGGATGAGGAGCATTTGCAGCGATCGTAGTTGGTGGTGTTGGGGCATGGCGATGCTGCGGAATTCTAGGATGCCGAATTGGCTGCGGGGATTGGCGATGGGGAAGAGTTTGTCGATGCAAAGTTCGGCCCGGTGGGTGTTGCCAGTCAGGTCGGTGAGGAGATGGCTGAGGAGGTGATCCATCACGGCAGGGTCTAGGCTTGGCTGGAGGTGATGGAGGGCAATTTCCAGTTCGGCGAGGTTGTCGGGACGGCCTTCATCAACGCGGGGGGCTTGGCTGGTGGAGCCGATGAACTGGTCGGAGAAGAGGTAGGTAAGGCTGGGATGGTGCTGCCAGTAGGTGATGAGGCTGCGGAGCAGGTCGGGGCGGCGCAAAAGGGGACTGGTGGCGGGACGGTGGCCGCCGATCGTGATGTGTGCGCCGCCGCCGGTGCTGATGGGGTGTTTGTCCCAGTCTTGTTTGCAGGTGCCGAGGCGACAGTCTGCGGCGGTTTCGTAGACGGTTTGGTTGATATGGACAAGTTCTTCCCAGGTTTGGGCGGGGTGGATGTTGACTTCGATGACGCCGGGGTCAGGGGTGATTTGGAAGCCTTGGATGCCTTGGTTGCTGGGCGGAGCGTAGCCTTCGAGTTGGATGGGAATTTGCAGATGGGCAGCAGTGGTTTCGATCGCGTGAACCAGCACTAGAAAACTTTTGGCGGTGGAGAGGGGTGGGAGGAAGAGGTGAAGGATGCCATTGCGGGTTTCAGCGGTGAGGGCGAGGTGGATGGTGTTGGGGGGAATGGGGTGGGGTAGGGTAAGGGGTGGGAGGGTGATGGTTTCGTTGGGTTGTAGGGTAGGCTGGGCTTCGGTGAGGAGGTGGTCTTTTGGGAGTTGGTGCAGGGGCAGGCGGAGGCCGATCGTGGCGCTGCCGGGGAGGAGTTCTAGGAAAGGGGTGGGGAGTTCCCAGGCGCAGCTTGTCCAGATGGGTTCAGCGGTGGGGGATGAGTTGTCGGAATCGGGTCGATCGATGGGCAGGAGGGGCAGGAGGTAACCTGCGGGAGAGGGGGAGTCGGTTTCGGGCTGGGGTTCGTAGGCGGGGCGGATGTGGGCGGGGTTGAGGTGGAGAAGTTGGGTGAGGTGGAGGAGGAAGGACTTGGGATCAGTGCAGGGGGGAAGGGGGGCGTTGTGGTGGGCTAGAAGGATGGGGTTGTGCCAGATGGGTCGGTGGTCTTCGCGCCAGTAGCAGCCCAAGGCCCAGCGGGGAACGGTTTCGCCGGGATAGGATTTGCCGATGCTGTGGAGTAGGATGCTGCCGGGATAGTTAAAGCGGTGTTGCAATTTTTGCAGCAGTTGTTGGGCTATCTCGAATTTTTCATTGCCGAGGGCTGCGATCGTCCATTGGGGAGAGTCAAAGTCGTCGATCGAGATGAAGGTCGGTTCTCCACCCATCATGAGGCCGATTTGGTGTTGTTGCAGGTGTTGTTCGATCTGTTGACCAAGCTGTTGGATGGTTTGCCATTGAACGTCAGTGTAGGGATGAGTAGTCGCGTTGCTGAAAGGGTTGGAAGATGTCACGATGATAACGATGGGTTGTGATGAGTGTAGGCAAGATGGCATTCTCTACCCAATGTTCAGGCTGGGCAGGAAATGGGCGTATGTTTAGTGAGATGGAAGATTGAGAGGGACGATCGAGTTTGTCTAGCTTGGAAAGGGAACTCGATCGTTGTCTGGGTACCTGGTTTGATGGCTCTCTGGAGCTATCTAGAACGGATCTAGCATTGTGCCTGAGTCGCAACACGCAAGGTTGAAACTGCTGGGTCGATGGGTTGGTCAGGATTGAGGAGCGGTAGCCGAAGGGCGTTATTGAGATTGAGAGGGCTGCTCAGGAGGTGAACCCAGTTTCCTTGAATGAGAAGAAAATAGCGCTGTTGGACAGTGGTTAGTTTGATGATGATGCCTTGGTGGGTCTTCCAGACTTCTGGAGGGAGTTGCCAGGTTCCGGTGGGGAGGATTTGGCGGGTGGGGCTGGTGATGCCGAGGCTGTGGGTAAGGATGACGATCGTATTGTGTTGGTCATTGTCGAGGTAAAGGTCTTGTCCGATATTGAGTGTACAAAAATAGGCCATGAAGGTGATTCCTCAGGGCTGTGACAGGCTATCATTGTCGGGTCGATCGGGCGTAATGCTCAAGTTTTTAAGAATCCTGTTAGTTTTTGTGGGATTGGTTGAGGGTCTGTCCATGGCTAGCCAAGGTTTTCGTGTTTTTTGGGTATTGGGAATTTTGCTCGGTGGATGGGTTGGGACGGAGCCAGGGTATGCAGCGCGATCGACAGGACAGGGGAAAGCGACCCCGGCAACAGGTGCGCAGGTACGGTTTAAGCAACCCACAAAAAAGCCGAGTCAGAAGTCGCCAAGTCCTTCTAAAAAGCCGGGGGCGAAGCAGGGGACGGTAGCGCGGAATGTTCTGTTTCAAACGATGTGTGGGCAACGGGGTAAGTTGTCGGCGGAGAGCCGCTATACGATGGAAGTCCTGCTAAGGGTGGCGGGGACAACTCAGTGCGATCGGGCGTCACAGGGATTGGCGAAGCAGAAAGTGTTAGATCTGTCGGGAACGGGCATTCGGGATCTGCGACCTGTGGGTACGCTGACGACGCTGGAAACGTTAGTCTTGAGTCGGAATCCGATCGAAAATTGGTCGCCGCTGGCAGGTTTGGTGAATCTGAAGACGTTGGTGATTCGGGACAGTGCGGTAAAGGAGTTAGGGGCGATCGCTAGTTTGCCAAAGCTGACGAGTTTGATATTGGATGGTGTGGGATTGACGGATATAACACCGTTGGCTCGATTGCAGGGTTTGCAGACGTTATCGCTGCAATATAATCAAATTCAGGATATTTCGGCATTTGCAGCGTTGAAGAATGTGACTTCATTAGCGTTGCAGGGGAATCGGGTGCGGGATTTGTCGCCGTTGACGTTAATGACCTATTTGCGAGAATTGCGGCTGGATGGCAACCTAGTGGAGAATGTGCGTCCACTGGCTGGGTTGATTGGGCTGGAAGTGTTGACGTTGAATAATACGTTGCTGACGGAGGCGGGAGCGAAGGATTTGTTGCCGTTGGTGGGGTTGAAGCGGTTGGAGTTATTGGGGATACCGATGAAGCAGAATCCCTGTCCAACGTTACGATCGGGGGCTGTTTGTGCTTACCATCAGTTGCCTGTTGTGTCAGGGAATTAAACAATCCGGGAACTAGACAACTAGCCTACGATCGAGCTATTCCGGGAGATTGTCGGGGTTGATGCCCTGGGATCGTAGATAGGCTTCGAGGCGCGATCGGGCTAGCCGTTCCCGTTCTTTAGCTAGCCGTTCTATTTCAGCTTCAGTCAGCAACCAATTGCCTTGGGCATCACACCAGCGTAGCCATTCCTGGGGAATGCCACGGAAAGTCCCCGTCCACAGTCCTAGTCCTAGCTTAATTTCAGGTATCCAGATCAGCGGATTGCAAGGCGCGATCGCTTGTTCTTCGTACTGTCCATCAACTAATCGGAAATACCGTAATCGTCGATCGGTTTCGTTAAACACCAAGTAATTAGGAATTTGCAGAATTTGCTCGTAGACGGTGAATTTGCTGGGTGGTTTACCAGGTGTGGCTGGGGATGGAGGTCTACTGGCAAACGGCCCCAGGTCTTCTGCTTCGGTTCCGGGCGACAGAAATTCGATCGCCATCACCGGATTGACTTGCTCGTCCCAGGTGACGTAACTGGATCGGGTGGTTTTCCCCTGATACAGACGGGGGACGCCGACGACTAAAAACCAATCGGGGCGCTTGTACCAGCCCGTATTGTTCGGGTCGTAGTAGAGGTTGAGGTCGAAGGCGCAGAAAATCTCGTTGGCAGCGTAGTCTTGGAGACTTAGCGTTTCTGCCAGTAGTTGGGGTTGGATTCCATGAAATTCGTCGGGCAAACCGGGCTCCAGAGGGTCGTCGCTAGGAAGGTCATGCATGGTCGGTAAGGTATCCATGCAAGGCAGCGGGGTAGGGGTGATGGGTTGGTTCATGGGCGAACGGCTCCTGGGCTGCAATACCGCGATTCTAACATTAGGCAAAATCCCCCGCGATCGGACGGCTGGAACGTACCAGTAGCCTAATCACGGGGGATTCAGAAGGTTTCAGCAATGGGCGCGATCGGTCTTTAGGGGAGGTCAGTCCTGCCCATGAGGTAGCGATCGCATTCGCGGGCAGCCCCTCGACCTTCGTTGAAGGCCCAGACGACTAGACTTTGGCCCCGGCGGCAGTCACCCGCAGCGAAGACTCCAGGGATGCTGGTATTGTATTGACCGTAGTCGGCTTTGACGTTGCTGCGGCCATCCCGTTCTAACCCCAAGGCATCCAGTAGCGGTTGCTCGGGGCCGAGGAAACCCATGGCGAGTAGAACGAGTTGGGCGGGTAGTACTTTTTCGGTGCCGGGAACGGGTTTGGGAATGAATTGGCCTTGGTCATTTTTTGTCCATTCCACTTGAACCGTGTGGACGGCTTTGACTTGGCCGTTGTCGTCGCCTTCAAAGTGGGTTGCGGTGGTGGTGTAGACCCGAGGATCGTCACCATAAACGGCAGCCGCTTCTTCTTGGCCGTAGTCCATTTTGTAGACCTTGGGCCATTCCGGCCAGGGATTGTTAGCAGCCCGCTCCGATGGGGGTTTGGGCATGATTTCTAGCTGCACGAGGCTGTTGCAGCCTTGGCGTAGGGAGGTGCCCACGCAATCGGTTCCGGTGTCGCCCCCACCGATGATGACGACATCTTTGCCAGCGGCGGAAATGTAATCGGTACCCGGTTGGCCATCGAGAAGGGCTTTGGTGTTGGCGGTGAGGAATTCCATGGCAAAGTGGATGCCCTGCAACTCGCGGCCTGGAATGGGCAGATCGCGGGGCTTGGTGGCTCCGGTGCAGAGGATGGTGGCATCAAATTCGCTCAGGAGGTTTTCAGCGGGGAAGTCTTTGCCGACTTCGGTATTGCAGATGAATTTGACGCCTTCGGCTTCCAGAATATTCAGCCGACGCAGGACGACCTGTTCCTTATCCAGCTTCATGTTGGGAATGCCATACATGAGCAAGCCACCGGGCCGATCGGCGCGTTCAAAGACTGTCACTTCGTGACCCGCCAGGTTGAGTTGGGCGGCAGCACAGAGTCCAGCGGGGCCAGACCCAATGACGGCAACCCGTTTTCCGGTGCGCTTGCTGGGGGGATGGGCGGTAATCCAGCCCTCTTCCCAGCCCTTTTCGGCGATGGAAAATTCAATGTTTTTGATCGTGACGGGGGGATTGTTGAGGCCGAGGACGCAGGAGCCTTCGCAGGGGGCGGGACAGACGCGGCCCGTGAACTCGGGGAAGTTGTTGGTTTTGTGCAGGCGATCGAGGGCTTCTTGCCAGAGACCGCGATAGACCAGGTCATTCCATTCGGGAATCAGGTTGTTAATCGGGCAGCCGCTGGCCATGCCGCTGATGATGGTGCCCGTGTGGCAGAAGGGGATGCCGCAGTCCATGCAGCGGGCACCCTGGGTGCGGAGGTTTTCCTCGGGCATTTCGAGGTGGAACTCATCCCAGTTGCGGAGACGATCGATCGGGGCAACTTCTGCGGGAATTTCGCGGAGGAATTCAATAAAGCCGGTTGGTTTTCCCATGGTTGATGTTTCGTAGATCGGTAAGGTCGGAGGGGAAAAGAGAGGGGCGCGATCGGGCTAACTGCCACTTAACTGGCACTTAACTGCCACCAATGCGGGCCACATCGCGGGCATTTTCTTCAAAGGCAGCGGCGAGGGCTTCGTCTCCAGTGAGTCCGGCGGCCATGGCAGCGGCGATCGCTTGCAGGACGCGCTTGTAGTCCTTGGGCATGACTTTGATGAATTTGGGCAGGTTGTCCGACCAGTGGGCCAGCACCTCAGCGGCTTTTTGGCTCTGGGTGTAGTGGACATGGCGCTGAATCATCTGCTGGAGGTCGTTGATTTCCTCCGGATCTTCCAGTTTTTCTAGGCCGACCATTTGGGTGTTGCAGCGAGTGGCAAAGTCCCCGGCTTCGTCCAGGATATAGGCCACCCCACCACTCATCCCGGCGGCGAAGTTGCGTCCGGTACTGCCCAGGATGACGACCTTGCCGCCCGTCATGTATTCGCAGCCATGGTCACCGACGGCTTCCACCACAGCATTGACCCCGGAATTCCGGACACAGAAGCGCTCGCCCGCCATACCGCAAATGTAGGCTTCACCGCTGGTGGCTCCGTAGAAGGCTACGTTCCCCGTGATGATGTTCTCAGCGGGCACAAAGCTGGAGCCAGCGGGGGGATAGAGGATGATTTTGCCGCCACTCAGTCCTTTGCCGAGGTAGTCGTTAGCATCCCCTTCCAGTTCTAGGGTGACGCCCTTGGGCACGAAGGCTCCGAAGCTCTGCCCCGCGCTGCCTTGGAAGTGCAGGTGAACGGTGTCTTCCGGGAGGCCCTCCCAGTGGCGTTTGGTGATTTCGTGGCCGAGGATGGTGCCGACGACGCGGTTGGTATTTTTGATGGGCAGGGTGGCTTTGACGGGTTTGCCCTCCTCGATCGCGGGTTTGCACAGATCCAACAGGACAGTGAGGTCCAGGCATTTGGCGAGGCCGTGGTCCTGGGGAATTTGGCAGTAGCGACCTACATCTTCGCCGACCTGGGGCTGATAGAGGATCTTGGAGAAGTCCAGGCCCTTGGCTTTCCAGTGGTCGATCGCCTGTTTAGGCTCCAGGACATCGGTGCGCCCGATCATTTCGTTAAGGCTGCGGAAGCCGAGTTGGGCCATGAGTTCCCGCACTTCCTGGGCGACGAAGCGCATGAAATTAACGGTGTGGGCCGGATCGCCGGTGAAATGCTGCCGCAGTTGGGGGTCTTGGGTGGCGACGCCGACGGGGCAGGTGTTGAGGTGGCAAACCCGCATCATGATGCAGCCGAGGGTGACCAGGGGCGCAGTGGCAAAGCCAAATTCCTCAGCACCCAGTAGCGCCGCAATCACGACATCCCGCCCGGTTTTCATTTGGCCGTCGGTTTCCACAACGATGCGCGATCGCAGGTTGTTGAGCACCAGGGTTTGGTGGGTTTCGGCCAAGCCCAATTCCCAGGGCAACCCGGCGTGTTTGATCGAGGTTTGGGGGGAGGCTCCGGTGCCGCCGTCGTAGCCGGAGATGAGGACGACATCGGCGTGGGCCTTGGAGACGCCAGCGGCGATCGTGCCGACGCCCACTTCGGAGACGAGTTTGACGCTGATGCGGGCTTCCCGGTTGGCGTTTTTCAAATCATGGATCAGTTCCGCCAAATCTTCGATCGAGTAGATGTCGTGGTGGGGCGGGGGAGAAATGAGGCCGACGCCGGGGGTGGAGTGGCGCACCTTGGCAATCCAGGGATAGACCTTTTTGCCGGGAAGCTGGCCGCCTTCCCCGGGCTTGGCTCCCTGGGCCATTTTGATTTGGATTTCCCGAGCCTGGGAGAGGTAGAGGCTGGTGACGCCAAAGCGACCGGAGGCCACTTGTTTGATGGCGCTGTTCTTGGAATCGCCCTGCTCGTTCGTCCAAGTGTAGCGATCGGGATCTTCGCCGCCTTCCCCAGTGTTGGATTTGCCACCGATGCGATTCATGGCGATCGCTAGGGCTTCGTGGGCTTCCTTGGAGATGGAGCCGTAGCTCATGGCTCCGGTTTTGAAGCGCTGCATGATGGCTTCGATCGGTTCCACTTCCTCCAGGGGTACGGGCTGACGGGGTTTGAATTGCAGCAGACCGCGCAGGGTGAAGAATTTCTGGTTCTGCTCGTTGACCAGGGCCGCGTATTGCTTGAACAGGTCGTAGTTGCCATCTCGCACAGCCTTTTGCAGGGTGTGGATAGTTTGGGGGCTGAACAGGTGGGCTTCGCCGTCTTTGCGCCACTGGTATTCGCCGCCGACATCCAGGGTGGGGGCGTTGGCGGGGCGCTCGGGGAAGGCGTTGTGATGGCGCAGTAGGGCTTCTTCGGTGAGAACCTCAAGGCTGACTCCTTCAATGCGGGAGGCCGTCCAGGTGAAGTAGCGATCGATGACGGCTTGGTTGAGGCCGATCGCTTCAAAGATTTGCGCCCCGCGATAGCTTTGGATAGTGGAAATGCCAATCTTGGAGGCGACTTTGATGACGCCTTTGGTGGCCGCTTTGATGTAGTTCTTGCAGGCGGTGGCGTAGTCCACGTTAACCAGCAAGCCTTCATTGATGAGCTCTTGGATGGTTTCAAAGGCCAGGTAGGGGTTGATGCCGCCGCAACCGTAGCCAATTAGCAGGGCGTAGTGGTGCACTTCGCGGGGTTCCCCGGACTCCAGGACGATGCCGACGCGGGTGCGGGTGCCCTGGCGGATAAGGTGGTGGTGTAGTCCAGCGACGGCGAGGAGGGCGGGAATGGGGGCTTGGCTGGCACTGATGTCCCGATCGCTCAAAATCAGGATATTCACCCCCTCGGCGATCGCGGCATCGGCCTGGGCAAAGATTTGATTGAGGACGGCTTCTAACCCCGCTGTGCCCTGGGTGGGATCGAAGAGGATCGGCAGGGTGAGGGACTTGAAGCTGTCGTTGGAGAGGTGTTTGAGCTTAGCGAGTTCAATGTCGCTCAGAATTGGCGTTTTGAGCTTGATCAGGTTGCAGCTTTCCGGCTCGGGTTTGAGCAGGTTACGTTCGGAGCCGATCGTGGTTTCAGCGGAGGTGATAATTTCTTCGCGGATGGAGTCGATCGGGGGATTGGTCACCTGGGCGAACAGTTGCTGGAAGTAGTCGTAGAGCAGTTTGGGCTGGTCGGACAGTACCGACAGGGGGGTGTCCGATCCCATTGCGCCTACGGCTTCCACGCCATCACGGGCCATGGGAACCAGCAGCATCCGCACCTGTTCAAAGGTGTAGCCAAAGGCCATTTGTCGTTGGGTTAACGGTAGCGTTTCTGCTAAGGATGGCTGGGCGGGTTCCGGTAATGTTGTTAGCTCGACTAAATACTGATTTAACCATTCCCGGTAAGGCTGGGCATGGACGATTTCGTTTTTGATTTCTTCATCGGCAATGATGCGTCCCTGGTTCATGTCTACGAGGAACATGCGACCGGGTTGTAGACGGCCTTTGTGGGCGACGCGCTCCGGCTCGATCGGGAGAACGCCTGCCTCCGATGCCATGATGACGAGGTCGTCTTTGGTGACGTAGTAGCGGGAGGGACGCAGACCGTTGCGATCGAGGACGGCTCCCATGACGCTGCCATCGGTAAAGGCGATCGAGGCGGGGCCATCCCAGGGCTCCATCAAGCAGGCGTGGTATTCGTAAAAGGCTTTCTTGGCGTCGTCCATGGACTCGTGGGCGGCCCAGGGTTCCGGAATCATCATCATGACGGCGTGGGGCAGGGAGCGGCCAGACAGCACCATCAGTTCAAGGGCATTGTCGAAGATGAGGGAGTCACTGCCGTCGATGTTGATGACGGGATGGGCTTTTTGCAGGTCGTCGCCAAAGTGTTCTGAGGCGAAAAGGGATTGGCGGGCATGCATCCAGTTGATGTTGCCGCGCAGGGTGTTGATTTCGCCGTTGTGGGCGATGTAGCGGTAGGGGTGCGATCGCTCCCAACTGGGGAAGGTGTTGGTGCTGAAGCGGGAATGGACGAGGCCCAGGGCACTGGTGAAGTCGGGGTCATGGAGGTCGGGATAGTAGCTGCCGACTTGGTCAGGCAGAAGCATGCCTTTGTAGACGAGGGTGCGGCAGGAGAGGCTGGCGGGATACCAGCAGGGGTCGATGCCGGTGGCGCGAATGGCGTTGTGGGCGCGTTTGCGGATGATGTAGAGTTTGCGCTCGAAGGCGAGGTCATCGGCTAGATCGGCGGCCCGTTGGATGAAGACCTGCTGCATGAAGGGTTCGCTGGCCTTGGCGGTGTCTCCGAGGGCGGCGTTGTCGGTGGGGACATCGCGCCAACCGAGGACGGTTTGGCCTTCTTCTTGAACAATTTGTTCAAAGGCTTGGCGTCCGGCAGCCCGTTGGGCGGGATCGGGGGAGCCGTAGATCATACCAACGCCGTACTGGCCGGGGTCGGGGAGGGTGATCTGGGTGGCGCTGGCGACTTTCTGCAGGAAGGTATGGGGGATCTGGGTGAGGATGCCTGCACCGTCGCCGGTGTTGATTTCGGCACCGCACGCGCCGCGATGCTCCAGGTTTACCAGAATGGTCAATGCCTGTTGGACGATGTCGTGCGATCGCTGACCTTTCATGTGCACGACGAACCCAACGCCGCAGGCATCGTGTTCAAATTGGGGATCGTAGAGTCCTTGTTTGCGTAGGATGGGATGATTCATTATTGATGCCCTAGCGGATAAAAATTAGGGTCATCTAGAGGCAGGGAACTCTTAACTCTAGGTAACCTGGGTTTGCTAATCTGGATTTTCTAATAAAGACGGCTTGGAGTGTCAAGTTTTAAGAAAGATCTCAGATCTGTCATCTAATCCAACAAGTTTCATTTCGACTTTTTTGAGGTCATTTGAGGTCAGTGAATGCTGATTTTCGGGGGGATTTTGGGGAGGGTTTAGGGAGATTTTGGGAAGGACGGGAGGGGGTGCTAGGGAGGAGAAAAGCTGTGGAAGGGCTTTAGCTTAGCGCGAGATGACAGATATTTCTGTAGGTAACTTTTCATTTTTTCGCTGTTTTATTGAGGAAAAAGGCGATCTAATTGGGTTTGTCTTAGCAGGAGGCAAACCTGCGATCGATTTTTCTCTATGGCGAATCAATTAAGAGGGGATTGATGGGTGCAACTGGGATTATCAAGAAATGCTGAATAAGACGACTTTCGAGTTAGAAAAAAGTTGAGAAAATCTGTTGAAAATTGCCAACAATTGCAGGGAGGATAGGGCAGTGCGATCGGGTGAAGTGAGGGGCAATTTTTGACAATTGATTTTTTGCAATTTGTGTTCTACGGTTGACAGATTTCTGGTCTTGTTAGTAGGGTTGTTTGTCAAGGCGGTGCCATGGACATCCTTCTTTTAGGAAATGGGTTGGCATGAAGCATGGAGCCGCTGGGTTCCCGGAAATTTAGGGCACTACCCTTTGTTGTTGCACCAACTCAGGGTAGCTATTCCCCCGCGCTGTTCTGAGCAGCAAGGAGGCTTGATGAGGATTTTAACATCTGACCGAGCCACTCTTGTTTGTGATGTCAAACGGGGTGGCTCTAAATTTTTGGGCTTTCTTCCGATTCACTCCAGGAGAAGCTCAATACTATGGCGAAAGGTTCTAGCGATCGGGGCGATCGTTCGGTTAAACGTGAGCGTCAATGCTTACAGATCCACTTAATCGGTCACAAGGAGTTCGTGCAGGATACGATTAATCAATTCCATGCGCATCGGATTGCGGACAGGATTCATTGGAGTAAACCGATGAAGATTGTGCATTCTGATGGGCAATACATCAGCATCTTGAGTCGAGAACGTCAGCGGTAATGGTTGTAAGCGATCGTGAGTTTTTTGCAGCTCGCGATCGCTCAGTACAATGATGAGGATGTACGGATTGTAGTTCAAACGCTTCCCCATTGGGAAAACCCTACGTTACTATTGGAGCTAGAAGCCATCATTCTGAGAGCTACTGACCCCCCCTACAATGTTCAAATTCCTATGGAGAGATAGTCATGCAAGCGAAACTTGAAGAGCGATTATCTCCCGCTGATGCTGAAGTGATTTTGGGGCGTTTACCGGAACGGATACGGACTGCTCTAATAATCCGTGCGGCAGAAATTGAATATCCCATCGAAGCTGTGGTGGAGATGGCGATCGCGAGTTTTTTGGATGAGGATGCGTTGGGTTTTGTGGATTGCAAACCCGATCGGGGACAGTCATCTTAAACATAGAATAGGCAGCAGTGTTATTTAACTTGCTGATTCTCATTTACAGAGACTACACAATCAGATTCACTAGAGTCAGCCGATGAAGGTTGTGCATTCTGATGGGCAATACATCAGCATCTTGAGTCGCGAACGTCAATGGCATTTTTCTTGATTGCTTGATCCGAGGAAATAGTTCGCCCATCCGAAAAGAACAAATTCAAGACTGGCTCCAGCGTGAGAATCTATCACTCGGCATTGCACAAGGTAGATATATTCTCAAGGGAAAGAAAATAAATTTAGTACGCCAGGACATTTTGGTGATGGTCACCTGATTGAGTATGA
>MUGG01000005.1 GCA_002148405.1 Alkalinema sp. CACIAM 70d
AGTCCTAAATGATGGGATGGGAAGAAATCCCAAAAATTAAGACCACCCTTTTGCGCAGGACAAGTAGGGTGGCCCGATCGAATGTTAAAATCCGTGTCAGACCGCCTAGCTGCTCATTCCAGCTTGGGGTTTAGCTACCCTTTGTTGTGCCAGCAACGCTGGGTAGCGCCTTAATTTTTGGGGTCGTAGCTGAGCGATCGGGACTTGACGCACACGGTTGCACTCAGCTATGAGAAACAAGCCTACGGAGAAAGGCTCCCTCTGTCAACCGTACAGAGACAGTTTGTAATATCGATCGGAAAATGCCGCTCAGCCCGTCTTCTATTCCACCGCTTGCCCGATCGCGTATTGCTGCAATTGCTCCAGCGTCACCACCTGCAACGCTTTGATATGACAAGCCTCCAACACGATCGGTGGAGCCACCCCCGCATCCAACGCCTCCTTCCAGCGCGACACACAAAGACACCACCGATCCCCCGGTCGCAATCCCGGAAACTCATAAAGCGGAAAGGGAGTGATCAGGTCATTACCCCGCGATCGGGAAAACTCTAAAAACGCCTGCGTCACCTGCGCACATACCGTATGGCTGCCATAATCCTGCGCATCCGTTTGACAAAATCCATCCCGATAAAACCCCGTCTTGGGCGACGTGCAACAACACTGCAACTCCCCACCCAATACATTCCTAGGCCGACTGCTAATTGGTTGACTGGTCATGGCACCCGTCTCCTAAATCACCACTTGAGTTTGTTGGATTTCTTGAACTCCGTTTAATTTTATCAACCCAACAAGCTCAATGCCGTCAAAATTCGTAAACTATGAACTTTAACAACTATGAGCTTGAACCTAGCCTATTAGCAGATTAGCCAACTAGCCGACTGGTTAATGGTTGTTTATACCGTAACACCGAGTTCCTCTCGCCATTGAGCTAACGGTTTTTCCCAGTGTTCTTCCCAGCGTTGGGCTAGAAATGGTTTTGCCCGTAATCCCAACTGATACCCCCGTGAAATTTGGGACAATAAGGTTTCTAGATCCCGAGGTGATTTAAATAACGTTTGCAAAAATGCCCCAGCGATTAATACCCCCGACAATGGTCGATGGGTTTGGGCTAATTCAAACGCTTTGATCCCTATTTCCCCCGCCACATCTATGGAAAATCCTGCCACCACATGCCAGATATCATGGGTTTGCCGCAACCGAAATAGTAGATAGGTCATATCATCCTTAATTTCCATTTTTCGATAGAAATCCGGATCAAAGCCAAACCCCGTAATGTAATTGGCGTAGGCTTTTCCCAGTGACCCATCCGGACAAAGCATCAGCTTCGCCAAATCCGGCGTCGGCACAATGTAGCGATCGCGGACTAGCTGTGCAATTTCAGGAATAGACATCATTTTTTCCGTTGCCGCTTTCATGGCTTCGGTGTTGCACAATCCATCTTCTACGTCATAGACCGATTCCGTCTGACTGGGATCCCGCAATAGGGTTAAGACTGCCTTTAACGTTTGCAACGAATCTAAATTAAACCGCCGCAGTTCTTTAAAACTTCTCATCATGAATTCCCTGATGAACGATCGAATCTCTTATTCATTCGCCGGATCTTGGTTAAGACCCACCTACCGTTTAAGATAACGCCACTAGCATCAGGTTGAGAGTGCCACCCTAGACGGATATCCGTCTACCCAGATAATTTTTACCTATTTATTTTTCTTTTTGCTGTTACCTTTCTTGGCTTTGCCTTCCAGCTTGCCCTCAATCTTGGCATTGAAGCCGTACACTTCCCGCTTGCCAACGTAGGGAACCAACGTGACTGCTTTCTCATCACCGGGCTCAAACCGCACCGCTGTTCCCGCTGGGATATCCAGTCGCATGCCGCGCACAGACTCCCGATCGAAGGACAACGCAGCATTCACTTCGTAGAAATGGAAATGGGATCCAACTTGCACAGGTCGATCGCCCGTATTGGCCACCGTCACCGTCACCGTGGGGCGATCGGCGTTTAATTCAATCTCACCTTCAGCGGGAAAAATTTCACCAGGAATCATAAAATATTACCTCGCAATCCTTTGAACGAATCCTTTGACTGAGTCCTGTGAATAATCAATCTTGCAACGAATAGATGACCCTGTTAAATGACTGTTAAATGACGTTATCATTTACACGATTTATCCAATCAATCACAGACAGTCGAATCAGCCACTTATAAACCACTTCTCGTAGACCACTCGTATAATGCAGCGCAACTCCTTCTGCGTCAATGGCTTTTAAGGGAATCGCTACGGATTGTAATTAGTCAGATTTAAAAATTTAGGATTATTTTCTCAAGGGAAGGACGTGTAGGTGTCGGAGTGAAACTCTGTACGCTAGGCATGGTAAGTACTTCAATCAGTTGATGCTAACTTAGATCCTAATGTTGAATCCTAATGTTGAATCCTAATTGATTGCTTGATCCCAGTTTGCTTGCTGAAATGACCGACTGCAAAAAATGACGTTAGAACAATTCAGGAATCAACCCAAAAGAATCGCTCCACAGGAGTCGAGTAAAAATAATGGAGTATAGCCATCATGCAGAATTATCGCGGAATCTGAGACTCCATTGCTCTACATGACGGCTCTATTCTCTAAAACGAATACCTTGTAAAACAGTGCTTATTTAACTCAAGAGAATTAAACTGGTTGGGCGGCGGATACAGCTGATCGGGTAGCCACTGCTGCATGGTTTACTTGACTAACGAGTACCCCTGTTTCCCGTTGAATCGGCAAAATATCTAAGCTATCCAGTTCAGAGCAATATTTCAAATCTGCGTGGCACTCCAGCCGTAGCAGGCGTTGACCATGGCTCGCGAGGTGGAAAAGCCCCAATAAGTTATCCTTCCACTGCTGATAGAGTGCGACTGCACCCACCAATTCATCATTACCCGCAATCTCTTCTAGTGTGCAGCCCAATTGTTCCATCACACCCACCGCGATCGCCCCTGCGCAAACGGTATCTTCCAGGGCAAAGGATCCTTCCCAGCCGGCCCCGACAATCCAGACGTTTTCTGGTTGAGTGTTCACCAAATGACGCACGATCGCATGGCGATTAATCAAGGCCGCCGCGAGTACTGTTGAACAGTCCTCAATCTTCTGGAGGGCACGGGTTCCGTTGGTGGTGCTGATGAAAAGACGCCGACCCTGCATTAATTGTGGTGTGCAGTCTAGGGGTGAATTGCCAAAATCACAGCCCTCCACCTTGCTGCCGCCCCGTTCTCCTGCACGCAGTCGCTTCGCGGGATCCCACTCAGCACTCACTTGCATCAATCGATTGAGATCGCTAAAAACTTGTACAGCTTCTGCACCCACGCCTAGGGCTGTTGCGATCGTCGTTGTCGCTCTTAAAACATCGATCGCAATGGCACAGTCCGCTACACAAGGAGAAGGTGTCAGTTCGGGAGTATGGTAGACAAATAGCTTCATTAGTTTGAACGGGAGTTAGGATTGGTCGCTGTAGTGAGAGAGTTGCGTAACGAGAAATTGGACGAGGAGGGCCAATTTCCCTTCCAGAATAATGGAAGACTGCCTCAGTAGATCGATCTCTTATTCACTAGTATGCATTGAATTGAATCAATATTTGATTGTGCCATAGTAGATCTTGTTCGATGAACGTTGCCAGATATTATGCCTTTTTGGGGACTCTCTTAGGGCTTTCCTATGCACCTTTTATCAATTGCGTAAGGTCAAATTAGAGCAGAGAACGATGAAATAAGAGAATGGACTAATCGGATCCGATTTTTAGGATGGACTCTAGGATAATTTGTTGAGATTCTGTGCAAATGCCCTGGAGGGGCTGATCCCAAGCATCACGGGGCAAGCGATCGCAATAGCCAAAGTCGAAGCAAATGCCAAGGGTCGGGATCGATCTCCACTCGGGCTGGCTAAATAGACGATCGTAAAAGCCACCGCCATAGCCTAATCGATAGCCTTGACGATCGATGCCTAAACAGGGCACGAGGATGAGATCGACTTCATGGGGTAATAATTGGGGTGTATCGTGGGACGGTTCTGTAATGCCAAAGCGACCTTGGACGAGGGCTTGTCCGGGCTGCCACGGATGCCAAACTAAGTGACGATCCTGACAACGGGGAAACCCAAATCGTCGAGGCTTAGGATGGCTGGTATTATCCAGCCAGAGCAGACTAAGGTCAGGTTCTTGACGCACTGAAAAAAAGGCCAATACTGTCTGGGCTGAGTGGAATTGGGCCGATCGTTGAATTTGCTGACAAATCTGCTGACTTTTTTGTTGCCAATGGATGGTTGTGAGTGCTTGCCGTTGTTGCAGCAACTGTTGCCGAAGAAGGACTTTAGTTAATTCTGTTTGCATGTTCGAGAATCTCTAACAATTCACTTTACGATCGCCTGTTAAGACACCCAGTTGTTAAGATATCCGTGGAGAACTGTGCTGCCATGATCGAATCGATCGCCTCCCCCATTCCATTTCAGGTGCTTCAGGCACAACTACGGGCAAGGTGGCGCAATGTCCAGGAATTTGACCACGAAGATGCGGATATTGTGGTGATTCCGTCCCTGAGTTTAGATCAGCGGGAACTGCTGAAAGTTGCCGGGTTTCACCACTACGAAGAACGATTGCTCTTTTCCTTAATTCGTCTGCGCAATCCCCGCACGCGGCTGATTTATATTACCTCCCAACCGCTCCATCCCAGCATTATTGACTATTACCTGCAATTGCTACCCGGCATTCCCTTTTCCCACGCCCGCGATCGCCTGTTATTGCTCTCTACCTACGATGGATCACTCAAGTCCCTTACGCAAAAAATTTTGGATCGGCCTCGGTTATTAGAGCGGATTCGCCAAGCGGTCAATAGCGATCGGGCCTATATGATTTGCTATAACGCCACGCACCTAGAGCAGGATTTGTCCGAAAAGTTGGGAATTCCTCTCTTTGCTTCCGATCCGGCCCTTTTGGAATGGGGTACCAAGAGTGGTAGCCGTGCCATTTTTGCAGAAAGTGGCATTGCTTTTCCGGATGGGACGCCTTTGGTTCATAGTGCCGCTGAATTGGCTGAGGCCGCAGCGGAGGTGTGGGGCCGTAATCCCGACTTGCAACGCTTGGTCGTGAAGTTGAATGAGGGGTTTTCAGGGGAAGGCAACGCAATTTTAGATTTGCGGGGTTTGGAGGCTCAGAGTCAACCCGATCGCGTGGCGCACATCCGCAACCAGTTACCCCATCTGCAATTTGAGGCGGCTGGAGAACAGTGGGACAATTACTGCCAGCAGATTGAGGAGCTGGGTGCGATCGCAGAGGTCTTTATTGAAGGCAAGGAAAAATTTTCGCCCAGTGTGCAAGCGCGGATTACCCCGGTGGGCAAAGTTGAGGTTCTTTCCACCCATGATCAAATTTTGGGTGGCCCGACTGGACAAATGTACCTCGGCTGTCGGTTTCCGGCGGATGCGGCCTATCGCTTGCAGTTGCAGGAAATGGGAGAGAAAGTGGGGCAGGCATTGGCGCAGAAGGGGGCTTTGGAACGCTTTGGAGTGGATTTTGTCACGGTGCGTCAGGGGGATGAATGGAAAACTTGGGCGATCGAAATTAACTTACGCAAAGGCGGCACCACCCATCCGTTTATGACCCTCAAGTTCTTAACGAACGGCTCCTACGATGGTACGACCGGCTTATTCCAGAGTCGCCATCGCCAAGTGAAGTACTATATGGCAACGGATAATTTGCAAAGTCCGCAATATCGGGGACTCCTGCCCAACGATTTGATGGAGATTGTTGCCAATCATCAATTGCACTTTGATACCAGCACAGAAACGGGGACGGTGTTCCATCTCATGGGCTGTCTGTCGGAGTTTGGCAAGTTGGGTGTGACCAGTATTGGCAATTCCCCACAGGAAGCAGAGGCAATCTATCGACGGGTGGTTCAGGTACTGGATCAGGAAACTTCTGTGGATCGAGCGCTCCACCAAGAACACTATTCAATGTATTGGAATCGCTGAGTATTGGAATTGCTGAGTATTGGAATCGCTGAGGGCCTTGAAACGCGATCGTGACTAGCGATTAAGCCAGTAGCCAAAAAAATCAACTTTGAGCGATCGCCTTGCATAAATCGATCGGGTCTTCCCTATCGAGAAGATGTCAGAGGTTAACCCCTCAACGCAATCTTCTAATAGACCCAAACATTCAAGGAAATTCACAATGAAACTCGCTCAACTGACCTCCTCCCTCGTGATTGCTTCTACCTTGTTTGCTGCCTTCGTTCCCACTGCCAAAGCCGATGACCTCGCTAGCCAAATGGTGGGTAAAGTTCAATGCAGCACTGGGGATGTCGCTCTGGGAAATAACATTCAAAATAATGTAAACAAGAGCGATCGTACCTGGGATTTATCCAAGTCTGGCAACAGCGCTTCTTCCAATAATTCCAACAGCAGCCAGTCGAGCAATTCCAGCAGCAAAGCTGGGGGTGGTGGCGGTTTCAGTATCTTTGGCATCGGGGCTAGTGGCAATGGTAGCTCCGCTGATAGCAAGTCTTCTAGCTCCAATCAATCCAGTGCCTCCAGCAGCAAGAGCGCCTTCAGCAACCTGAATAAAGGTACTTCTTCCTCTTTTAGCGATAAGAGTTCTTCCACCGTAGTAGTTGGCAAAGTCAGCAATTGTGATTCCAATAACGCTGCAATGGCTGATATGTTCAAATCGCAAAAAGCATCCGAAATGAATGCGGACAACAATCGAACCGATATTCAAATCAACAACACCAACAACGAAACTTCTCGGAAACGAATTGATGCAGAAGTTAATATGAACCGTGACAACAACAAAACTCAAGTGGAAATGTTAGACATGCAACGTCGAGGCGGTCAAGTCCAAAACCTCATTAAGTGGTAAGTGGAGTGGTCAAAGTGCCATTAGCCCGCTGAGTTCCTGAAACCTTTGTCAGTCTGTCGTTCCCGACCTTTGCTTCCCTCAGTGATCATCCAAACAAGTACCTATGTATTAATTGCTGCTTTGATAAGGCTATGTAGAACGTATTGATGCAGCAAGTCTAAGCAATTCTCACAGTATTTTCATCTTGCACAACAAGGGGACATCGAATCGATGTCCCTTTTTCTCAAGCAATAATTTTTGCTTGCCACGATCGGCTAACTAAACGCTTGGGCTTAAGTATTCAGCTTTAAGGATTAGCGGGCTTAAACTCGAGCGACACGCCATTCATACAGTACCGCTCACCCGTCGGCTTTGGCCCATCGGGAAACACATGGCCGAGGTGTCCTCCGCAACGGCTGCAATGGACTTCGACCCGCGTCATAAAAAACGATCGATCCACAGAAGTTTCGATCGCCCCTTCGATCGGGGCATAGAAGCTTGGCCAGCCCGTCCCACTGTTGAACTTGGTATCCGAAGTAAACAGGTCTTGCCCACAGCCAGAGCAAGCATAGGTACCGGGTTCATAATTTTTATCTAACGGACTGGTTCCTGCCCGCTCGGTGCCATGTTTACGGAGAACCCGAAACTGCTCCGGCGTCAGAAGTTGCTGCCATTCCGCCTCAGTTTTTTGGACTTCAAACACTTTGTCAGTTGCCATGGTGGATGTGCTCCGCCTAACGCTAAAAAAGGAACAGAGCGATCGCCCTGTTCCTTCGATTATGCAATGAATTTTAGGGAGTCGTCGGTTAGGCAGGCGCAGGATGAGCAGACTGCCCAGCCAATGACTAGCCCATGCCCGGAACCACCGGATGGAAATAAAATGCCAAGCCTAAGACCGCATAGGCTGCCAGCAAGAGCGTCCCCTCTAGCCAGTTGGATTTGCCATCGGAACTGATGGAATTCGTGATTAACACGGCTACCGCCACAGCCACCAGTTCAAAGGGGTTAAAGTTCAAATCCATGGGCTGCCCCAAGAACCACCCTGCAATGACCAACACCGGAGCCACAAACAGCGCAATCTGCAAGCTGGATCCAACTGCTACGGAGAGCGACAGATCCATTTTGTCCTTCATGGCGACGGTGACGGCGGTGGCGTGTTCTGCGGCGTTACCAATAATCGGCAGCAAGATCACCCCGGTAAACAATGCCGTTAGCCCCAGCATCGAAGTCGCTTCTTCCAGGCTATCCACCAGCAACTCCGACTCGATCGCAACGCCGATCGTGCAGCAGAACAAGACAAACGTCCAAAGCACCAGATTGGGTTTGTGGTCTTCTGTATCTCCCCCAAGGCTGGCTTCGGCCATCTCGATCGCGTCCTCTTCCACCGTCGCTGCGTCGTACAGATACGTATGGGTTTTCATGGAGAATAACAGGGTCAACCCATAAACCCCAATTAACACGATCGCCACGGCCACGGAGAGCTTTTGAATCGTGACCTCGTCAATTCCGGCAGACGTGTAGTTCACTGCCGTCGGCAGCAGCAAGGCAATCACCGCCAAGTTCATCGACGATGCATTGACCCGTGCCACCACAGGCTGGAATTCCTGTTCCTTATAGCGCAGCCCCCCGAGGAGCATGGACAGCCCCATGACCAGTAGAAGGTTGCCAATGATCGACCCGGTTAAACTCGCTTTTACCACGTCGATCAAGCCTGCATTGAGGGCAACGATCGCAATAATCAGTTCCGTCGCGTTGCCAAAGGTGGCGTTCAATAGCCCCCCGAGGGTCGGCCCTGCGACCACCGCAATTTCCTCTGTCGCGGTTCCCATCCAAGCGGCCAGAGGAAGAATCGCTGCTCCCGCCGTCAAGAAGACCACTAACGAGCCCCAGTGGAGGAAATGAGCTGCGATCGAAATTGGAATAAAGGCTAGTAGCCCAAGAAAGACTAAATTTTTTAGTGACATCAGACTTCGCCAGGTGGATATGTGACGGGGTAATGGAAAAGGTGAATCGCCTTCGCTGTAGGAGGCAACTTAAGAATACCCATGGCGATCGGTTTTAGCATGGATTTTCCCAACAGGCACGGAGAATTGCGATAGGCTGAGACAATTAGGCTAAGGCAAGGGGGGCACCTAGGGAATACCTAGGGGGTACCTAGGGGATACCTAAAATTCCCTCCTGAAATGGCCCTTACACTAATCTCTTAAATTAGCAATCCCTTAAATTAGCAATCCCTCAAATTAGCAATCCCTCAAATTAGCAATCCCTAGTCAAATTAACGCCTCCGCTTGCTATGTCCGACCTGTCTTGCTTTGCTAGCCCCGATCGCCGGATTGCGGTTCTCCTCCATGAAGGGATTCGTGGCACCCATGGAAAAACGGGATTGGCTCTCATCCGCTATCGCCCCGAACAGATTGCCGTGGTCATTGACAGCCAAACCGCAGGGCAATCCTTTGCCCAACTGACGGGAATTCCTTGGGATGGCCCGATCGTCGCGTCCGCTGCCGAAGCCATGGCCTACCAGCCTGATTGGTTAGCGATCGGCATTGCGCCCTCCGGTGGGGCCTTACCCGCAAGCTGGTTCCAAGAGATCCACCAAGCAGTCGCGGCGGGTTGCTCGATCGCCAATGGCCTGCATACGCTCATGGCCGCTCATCCTGACCTCAGCCCTCTGCTACAACCGGGGCAACTCATTTGGGACATGCGCCAGGAACCCCCCGGCTTGGCCGTAGGTCGCGGAGCGGCTCGCTACCTTTCCTGTCGTCGGGTTCTGACCGTCGGGACGGATATGAGTGTCGGTAAAATGTCCACCAGCCTGCAACTCGATCGGGCCTGTCGCCAACGGGGACTCAACTCCAAGTTTCTCGGAACGGGGCAGGCGGGCATTATGATTTCTGGGGAAGGCATTCCTTTGGATGCGGTGCGGGTGGATTTTGCCTCCGGCGCAGTGGAACAACTGGTTTTGAAATTTGGTAACCACCACGACATCTTATTGGTCGAAGGTCAGGGATCATTATTAAATCCGGCTTCGACTGCAACCCTGCCCTTAATGCGGGGAAGTCAGCCAACCCATTTAGTTTTGGTACACCGGGCTGGGCAGACGCATATTAGGACGTTCCCAGATACCCCCATTCCACCGTTGCAGAATGTAATAGAATTATACGAGTCCGTTGCATTTGCTGGTGGTTCGTTTAATTCCGCAAAGGTTGTTAGTGTCGCACTTAATACAATTCACTTATCCGATGAGGAGGCGAAAGTCGAGATCGATCGCGTCCAACAATCGACAGGGTTACCTTGTAGTGATCCCATTCGTTATGGCGTGGATAACTTGATCGATACTTTTCTCTAGAAAATCACATTTCTTTTAACAAAAACTTAACTTGATCCCATTGCAGTTCTGAGATCTTCGGGGCACTCTATTTCTATAGGCTCCTGTTGATCCCAAGGAAAAGCCTAAATTTTTTTTAAACCACTACTAGAGGAAACACCTATGCAATCCGTCAAGCAAATGACCCAGCGCAAAGTCACTGAACTGCTGAACTGGCTCCATGGCGATAATTCCCAGTTGCAACAGTTGCTGGAGCAAACCCAACAGCTCAATCCTGACAAAGATACCTCTTGGTGTATTGATAAAGTCTGGTCGGAACAACGGGCTTGGCGGGTTTGACTCGATCGGGTAAGGGTTTGGGTAAGGGCGAAGTTGGATGGGTGGATTGCAGGCTCGGGTTTGTTGGGTAACAAGCTTCCGTTTCCAACTCCGCTACCTCCTGTTTTACTTGCCTGTACTCTCCGTTTGAGTGGTTCTAAAGCAAATTTTTCTCACCCCTTCAGTCCAATCCGGAACGACTTTCCCAGGGACTCTCCCGTTGTCCTTGCTGAATCTCCAAAATTCAAGTTTTAATAGAAGGCAGTTTTCCCAACTCTTTTGAGCGTTTTTAAGATGCAGCCTTCTGTCAGTCTCCTTCGTGAAACGTCCTATAACTACCAGCAGCTTCGCCACAGCCTGGAAACCCTGCTGGAACCCCTGGGTGGCATCTCAAATTTCGTGAAGTCGGGAGATCGGGTTCTTCTCAAACCGAATCTCCTGACGGGTTCGCGTCCGACGAAGGAATGTGTGACTCGACCTGAAGTGGCCTACTGTGTCGCACAAATGGTTTTGGAAGCAGGGGGGAAGCCCTTTTTGGGAGATGGCCCTGCCTTTGGCAGTGCGCTAGGGGTTGCCAAGGCGAGCGGCTATGGCCCATTGATTGAAGACCTCAAAATTCCGATCGTTGAATTCAAAGGCAAACGCTATGAAACGGTGAGCCAAGAGTTCAACCATTTACTGTTGTCGAAGGAAGCCATGGATGCGGATGTGGTGATTAACCTGCCAAAGGTCAAATCCCACGTTCAGCTCACCATGACCATGGGGGTCAAAAATCTGTTTGGCTGTGTTCCCGGTAAGATGAAGGCCTGGTGGCACATGGAAGCGGGCAAAAACGCCGATCGCTTTGGTGACATGTTAGTCGAAACAGCACGGGTTATTAGCCCTGACCTGACGATCGTGGATGGAATTTTAGGTCATGAGGGCAACGGCCCCAGTGGCGGCGAACCGAAGGAACTTGGCATTTTGGGCGCATCCGCTGATGTATTTGCCCTCGATCGAGCCATTTTAGACATCGTGCAAGTTGATCCAGCGCTCGTGCCAACCATTCGAGCGTCCCGGCGATTGGGTCTCTGTCCTGAACCCGAAGCGATGATTTTCCCGTTGATGACACCCGAGGATCTCCAAATTGCTGACTGGCAGTTACCTATTAAAATGATGCCGATCGATTTTGGGGCACCTCGGGTCATTAAGTCTACGTTTAAACACCTGTATATTCGGTTTATTAAGGAACCCATGGCGGCCTACGCCGGACGTTAACCCCTCAGCAAATTTCGCTGCGAGTAGATAGCGCTGCCGTGACTCTCTAGCAGTAACCTCGGGGCTCCCGAGTCCATGGCTCTCGAGCCTAAATAATCACCATCCCGATCACCATGGCTCCCATCGCGATCAGATGGAGCAGGACGCCCCCCCAGAGATTTTGGGTTTTGAGGGTGAGCCAGCCATTGATCACTCCTAAGGGCAGCCCCATGAGAGCCATCATGATCCGCTCCAGCATACCGACGGGCGCAACTGCCAAGTGATTGAGCATGAAGCACAGGGTGGTCATCCCGATCGCGAGGGCAGGGTTAACCTTGCGTTCTACTAACGATGAAAGGAGGAGGCCCCGCCACAGAAACTCCTCTGCCACAATCAGTAGGGGCAGTAAGGGCAGCAGCCAAATCCACGTATATCCCACAAGCAGGTTCGTCATCGCCTGCATTTGCATCTCTGAGGGAGCTGCAGATCGCATTTGGGTAATATTGACTAAGCTGAGGAGGGCAATGGCGATGCCGATCGCACTCCCCAACAGCAATGTCGATCTCAGTCCTTTGCGGGTTACAAATAGCGCTTGCCATTCGTGGAACTGTTGGCCTCGTCCTAAAGTTAATGCGAGACTACCCAGGACATACATCCCCAAAGCCATCCATTCTTTTAGCGGTGTGAAGTGTCCAAGCAACCCCGTGAGCCAAATGGCTACAATCAACCAGAGAGTCTGTTGGAGGCGATCGGGGGCTGGGGCGGAATGATTGACTCCAGATGGATTGAGCACCATAGCGTTGCTCCTGTTGATTAAAAGATCACCCAGAAAAAGATTCTTGCTTTTAGGGGGTACACCGTGATCCTAACGAAATTTTCGGTTGAGAAACCCCACCTTTTGTCAAGCATTCACTAAGGACGATCGCCCTTTCCGTATCTCTTCTCCGAGTTATATGTCTTTTTTGTAACTCTTGTATCGCCTTGTTACTAACCTGTTCGTTTACCACGCTCGCTAGGTATCTTAGGAAAGTCACCTATTTTCTTAAGCTTTTGCTTAAAGTTCCCATGACACCTACAATGCTTCGACAACTGTGGTCATTGGTAGAAAACAATCAGGCCACGCTGCTTCTCAATCTAGATGATGCGTCCCTCGTTCAATGGCTGCTCAAACAGTTTCGCACGGAACAATCCCTGAATGCCGAAGAAGCCACAATGCTGGGTCACTACATTCGATCTAAATTGCCTTTGATTCGGGATTTGGCGGGGCAACGCATGCCGCAAATGGCGTTGAGTCGTTCAGGTTAGCCCCGCTGATTGGTCTGACGGGTTTGTCTTACCGATAGTCTTACCGATAGCCTTGCCGATTCGTTCCACCGGTTAAGTTTAGACCTCGCGTCGAAGGCTATTCAGAGGAGGGATTTGTCCTGATTTAGTTTTGAAAAAGTTTTGAAAAGTTTGGGAATAGCTGTGGAAGAGCGTTAGTTTTGAGCGGGGTTGCTAGGAGGGAGATCGATCGTCGGCTGAGGTTGAGGCGATCGTAGGGTGTTAGAAACCAGCACAAACCCCAAATAGGCAGGCAAAATCAAGAGGATCAGTCCAATGCCTGTTAAAACAATCCATTTACCATTGGAAGGTTTGCCATAGATGCTGCGATAGGGATCGATCGGGAGGCTCTCAGATTTGACCACTTCTCGCATGGCGATCGGACGTTTGAAGCGTACTCGGCGATCGTCGAGCTTTTCTAGGAGAATCCAGCCAGCATAGCCTTCTTCTTCGCACAATTTTTGCAGCACTTTAGGGTCGCGAAACACATCCTGATAGGCTCGTACAATCTTAAATTCCCAGCCTACTAGCCGAGGATCGGTAGTTCCTTTTTGAGCTTTTGTCACAACACTTTCATCCATCGGATCGATCGTAGTTTTGGAATCGTAGGGCGTTAATAGCTCTTCTTCTGTCCAATCCTGACGCTCCCTGAGTTGTTGCCACCGCAGCCCCAGCCCCAACAGCAGACCCTGAAGCCCAAGGCTCCCCATCAACAAACTCAGTAAGGCCAGTTCACCCATCCTGTTATTGATCTCGTACAGACTATTACAGAGTTGACTCATCTAAACCGCAGTGATTATGGAAAATCAAGCGGACAGCCTAGACCTCGCCGTTAAACATTTAACGAACAAACATTCAACTCAGCATTCAACTATAAAGTTCAGTCCTAAAATTTAACATAGCCTTCAATCAACCAATCTGTGCCGATTGATTGTAATCGGAGTTTTTCTAATTGAAGCGCTTGGTTCATTTCTGAAAAGCCCAAATCTCCTACAGGCGTCAGGGCAGGATCACCGCCAATAATTTTAGGCGCAATAAAGGCCCAGATTTTTTGTATCGATCGATCTGCGATCGCCCGTGCCGCCAAGGTACCACCACACTCCCATAACACCTGCATGCAGCCCCGATAGTAGAGATTCTGCATCACTGCGGCGGGGGTCAACTCTGCCACTTCCACCACTTCCACACCCTGGGCTTGTAACTTGTCGTTAACCTCCGGATTCGCGCCAATTTGCGTAAACACTAGGGTGGGTGCGATGTCGGTATTCCATAGGTTCGAGATCGTCGGCAGATCCAAAGTGCGGCTCATGACCACTCGTAGGGGATTGTGATCGGTGAGTCCATGGGTTGTCAGGTTGGGATTATCTTTGCGCACGGTGTTGCCGCCGATAATGACCGCATCACAGGCCGATCGCAGTTGATGGACTTTTTGCCGCGCCGCTGGCCCCGTCACCCAAGCGCTGTGCCCGGTACTGGTGGCAATTTTGCCATCGATCGTCATTGCATATTTCAAAATGCCAAAGGGCTGCTGGTTCAGGATGCGATGGACAAAGGCTTCATTCAATTCCTGGCAGGCTGCTTCTTCTACACCAACCACAACTTCTAGTCCAGCCTGTCGCAGTTTGGCAATGCCTTGGCCAGCTACATTGGGATTGGGATCCACCATACCAATCACGACCCGTCGTAGTCCTGCTGCCACGATCGCATCGGCACAGGGAGGCGTCCGCCCAAAATGGCTACAGGGTTCCAAATTGACGTAGAGCGTGGCTCCTTGGGCTTGTTCTCCGGCCTGTCGCAGTGCAAAGACTTCTGCATGGGGTTCTCCGGCCCTCGGATGGAAGCCTTCCCCCACTACTACGCTGTTATTGACGATGACTGAACCAACAAGGGGATTCGGTGCTGTTTTTCCTAAAGCTTGTTGGGCCAGTTCTAAGCAACGTTGGAGATAGAACCGATCGATGTCATTAAACTCAGATTGATTGGACTCAGGAAATGGATTAAAGCTGGACATAGTTGTGACGATGGCTTTCTCCATCCTCCACTAAGGAGGTTGTGTCGTCTACTATACCCGAGCGGGATTCAACCCTGTTGTCAAATAGGGCATTGAGGGTAGGTTGATTGAGGGTAGATATATTAAGTGCAGCTATATTAGTGCAAGATTAGTACAAGTTAGTACAAGCGAGAAGTGGAGTAATGTCCCAGAACTTCTTGTCCCCATCGCACTAAATTTTCTGAGCCTTCCATGAGTAGCAAATAGTGGCCTCGGCTAATGTGGTGGCGATACAGGCTGGCGACGGTTCCTCCCCCAAAGGCTCCTAAAAAGGCCCCGATCGCCGCTCCTAACAGACCACTAGAAAATCCCATGAGCGGAATAATCATCATGGAGGAGCCCACCATGGCCCAATTGGGTTGGCGCAGAAAGGCCAAAGCTTCCATCTGACTGTGAATCAGCCAAAATAAGGTTGTCGCCACGACAATACCCACGATCGCACTGACGATCGCCCACCCCACGGCCTTACGCACAATAATCTGAACCGGACGCAACAGGCCAATCCGCTCAGGACGGCTATACCCTTCACCCACGATCGTTAAATGTTCGGGAGAAATCCCGTGATAGTTCAACAATCGGTAAGCTTGAAACGCAGACATTTCATCTGGAAAAACCTTCACGACCAGATGTGTATTTCGAGGCACCAACCCTTTTTGTCGCAGGAATCGCCTTACCACCGCAGCTATGCCCAGTTTTATAAAACCTATATTGGCAATTCTAAACGCTCCCACTGAAATTCCCTAGTAGCCACCCATCTAACTTAATCATTGTTTGATGAATCACCAGTTTATGACAAAGATCGATCGAGGGATGGATCGTTAAGTGGAACGCACGTTAAGGGCGTGGGTCGCGGAATGGGCTAGATTGAAGCGATCTCTCTAGGAAGCCTATGTGTACTATGGAGTTGTTCAGGTTTTGTTGAAATTATTGTTTGGTGGATCCCTATGCCTCCCCGTTGGTCTCGTGTTCCCACTCGTCAAGATCCGGAGTATCGCAAGCTCGACGATCGAGTGACGTTTGCCACCCATGTCGCTGGATTTCTGGCGGTTAATTCCGGCGTCTGGTTTGTCCGGCAGGTGCAGTATGCCGATTGGCCTTGGACGCTTTGGCTGACTGGACTGTGGGGATTAGTGTTGGTGGGACATGCCGTTTATGTCTTCGCGATCGCGGACTACAGTGAGCAGCCCAGTGATCCCTCGAAGTCGTCAGTCCCAAAATAGTGATTAGCTCCAAAATCATCATCAGCCCCAAACTTGTAAATCGATCCAACAACTTGTAGGCAATTAGGAGTGGAGTCTATGGCGCGCAATTCATCGCAGGCGATCGAGGCCCTTGCGGCGGAGATTGGTGAAAATATTTACATCGACATTGCTAAGTGGCACCTCTATCTAGCCGATGCCAAGTTGCATACGCTGCTGGCGGAGCAACTGTTTCCTCTCCTGGAGAGCGGCAAGGCGGATGAAAGTGCAGTCACCCAAGTTTTGCAGGCCATTTCGGTCAAAGTGGGGGGTGGCAAGCGGGAACTGCCCTTGAGTGATCTGTTGCCGATGCAATGTCAGGTGAATTTGCTGGATCTCCTAGAAGAGTTTCAGCGGAATTTGTAGACAGCCCTGGCATTGACGTACTTCCCTGTTGAGGGATGCGGTGGGAAGACCCGCCTAGATTCTGCTTAGAAAAAGGGGAGTCCGTCAAAATCTAATCATCTTGAATCATCTTGAGGATCTGATTATCTGGAGGCATTACACTATGCAGAATCACAGCATAGAAGTTTTTCGTTCCCTATTCGATAGTCGTTTAGCCACCCTAGAGCATCTTCTCAAATCCGCTCAGGCTCATTTTGATGATGACGCCTTTCTTCAGCAGCGCATTGCACCGGATATGTTTCCCCTGGGGACGCAGATCGTCTTTACCTGCAACCAACCCCGTAACTTTGCCCTGTGGTGTAACAGCCAACCTCCCAATAATTTAGATCCTGAGGTTGCCTCCATCGCCTTGGCCTACGAGCACATTACGAACACTCGTCAGCTTCTCACAGGGATTGCGGCTGAAGATCAAAAGCTAGCTGAAACAACCCGAATTGACCTAGCCCAAGGACTCTATCTCGAACTCGCTGGAAGTGTTTATGTCAATGACTTTTTAATTCCCAATTTCTACTTCCATTTAGTCACGGCTTACGATATCTTGCGCATGGCTGGTGTTCCGATCGGGAAACGGGATTACATGCTGCACTTGCTTCCATTCCTTAAGCAAGAAAACCTTTAACGATTCGACTTCAACGTGGTAACCACAGGTTTAATCACACTAAATTCATTACTGAAATTGACGTTAGCTTTAAAAAAGAGGGTTGCTTGTCCGATCGAATCAGCAACCCTATAAACAAGCCTAAAAAAACTTGCTCCCTAGAAAACGTTTGGCGTATCGCCAGTAAAGGTCTAGTGCATGAAGTGCCGAACTCCCGTGAGCACCATGACAATTCCTAACTCGTTGGCCGCGTCGATCGA
Organism: Alkalinema sp. CACIAM 70d; assembly: GCA_002148405.1. Lineage (GTDB taxonomy): Bacteria > Cyanobacteriota > Cyanobacteriia > Leptolyngbyales > Leptolyngbyaceae > Alkalinema. The sequence goes on from MUGG01000005.1 coordinate 17,619, forward strand.
ATCCTGATCGCGCATACTGCCCCCCGGCTGCACGATCGCCGTAATGCCCGCCGCTGCCGCCGTGCGTACAGAATCATCAAACGGGAAGAATCCATCGCTCGCCAACACAGCACCCTGGACTTTATTGGCCGCCTGTTCTAGGGCAATTTTTGCGGAGCCGACGCGATTCATTTGCCCCGCGCCAACGCCGATCGTAGTGCGATCCTTGGCCACAACGATCGCGTTGGACTTGACATGCTTACAAATCTTCCAGGCAAAGAGCAACTCTTGCAGTTCCGCTTCCGTGGGTTGTTTGTCCGTCACAATTTTCCAGTCAGCGGGATTGGCCACGATCGTGTCAGCCGCTTGGACAAGGAAGCCACCCGCAATATCTTTCACCAGATATTCCGACCCCCCGCGCAAATCCGGTAGGACGAGGACGCGCACATTACCCTTCTTCGCTAGAATCTCCTGGGCATCGGCATCGCAACCCGGAGCAACAACGCATTCGAGAAAGGTTTTCGTCAATTCGCTAGCCGTAGCAGCATCGATCGGACGATTCAGCGCAACAATGCCGCCGAAAGCAGATGTGGAATCGGCATTAAAAGCTTTGGTGTAGGCTTCGAGAATTGTAGAGCCCATGGCTGAACCACAGGGGTTCGTGTGTTTAATAATCGTTGCCGCAGGATCGGCATCCACGAATTCAGTAATGATCCGACGAGCCGCTTCTAGATCAACTAAATTGTTGTAACTCAGTTCCTTCCCTTGTAACTTAGTAGCCGCTGCCCAGCCCGTTGCCGTTGCACCGGTTTGATACCAAGCAGCGGGTTGGTGGGGATTTTCGCCGTAGCGGAGGGCTTGGAGTTGCTGCCCCGCGATCGCGAAGGTTTGCGGCAACGGCGATTCGCTCGCTTCGGTAATTTGCTGCTCTAGATAGGTGGAAATGGCGCGATCGTAGGCAGCGGTGTGTTGGAAGGCTGCGAGGGCTGATTTTTGGCGGAATTGGAGAGAGACGTTACCCTGGCTGCTGCGGAATTCTTCTACGTAGGTAGCGTACTGGGCCGGATTGGTCAAAATCGTCAGGTGGGCATGGTTTTTCGCCGAAGCCCGCACCATTGCAGGGCCACCGATGTCAATCTGTTCGATCGCATCTTCCAGCATGACGCCGGGTTTTGCGATCGTCTGTTCAAAGGGGTAGAGGTTAACCACCACAAGGTCGATCGGGCGAATGTCATTGGCCTCCAGATCCGCAACATGATCGGACAAATCCCGTCGAGCCAGGATGCCGCCGTGAATCTTGGGATGGAGAGTTTTCACCCGCCCCCCCAAAATTTCCGGCGACCCTGTGTAATCAGACACTTTCGTAACCGGCAGTCCAGCCTCCTTCAGGGTTTTCGCAGTGCCACCACTACTGATGATATCGAAACCAAATTCGTTCACCAATTGGGTCGCAAACTCAACCAGCCCGGTTTTATCCGAGACACTCAAGAGGGCCAGACGTACCATGATGGGTTCCTTTCATTGCAGGTTCAACAAGGAACTAGGGTACAGGGTTTGGGGAACGGGGGGAAGGGTTGATGGGTTGATTCGTTCATCAGTGGCTTCTAGTCCTGCGGCTCTTGCTTGAGGTTGAAATTCCCCACGATCGACAGCACCGTGCCGATGACCGCCATCAGGCCACCCACCCCGATCGCCAAATTGGGATAGTATCCACCCCGTTGCAACGTCCCCATCCAAGTCGCCGTCAGTTCCGACTGGGTGAGGTTGTGGGCAATCACGGGAGAAAGATAAATCAGGGCAGCTCCCACCAGCAACCAAGAGGCCATGGACGCTAAGAGAAAAACGAACTTCAGCATAAAATTTTCGCCCAGGAGATTTTAAGACAGGAGGAAACCGGGATTCTGGTCAATCTGCATTTCATCCTACCAAACCCGATCGTAGAAATACGTTACTCTAATGGCCTATCGGCTTTTCAGAATTTGCCGGACAGGGGAATTGTTGGGTCGAAAATAGGAGATCCAACCCATTCAATGCATTCCCGTTAATAACTGGAGCTATCTGATTGGGGTCAATCCTAAAGTGCGTGAATTCTAAAATACGTGAAGTCAATTGGGATGAGAGCAATGGCCAAACTGTTGGTGATTAAAACGGGAACCACCATGGACGCGCTGCGGGAACAGCGGGGAGACTTTGAACAATGGATTATTGACGCGATGGAACTCTCCGCCGATGAAGTGATGGTAACGGATGTGAGTTTAGGGGAGGAATTACCGGAGTATCATCAAATTAGTGGTATTGCGATTACTGGATCCCATGCGATGGTGACGGAACATCGAGACTGGAGTGAATACACGGCGGAATGGTTGAAAATTGCGGCGGAAAAGCAAATTCCAACGATCGGGATTTGCTACGGCCATCAATTGCTTGCCTATGCCCTGGGCGGGAAAGTTGATTTTAATCCTAAGGGTCGGGAAGTGGGCACGATCGACATTACCTTGCAACCCGCAGCCCAAACTGACTCCCTCTTTCGGGGCTTGCCAGATACGATCGCGGTACAACTGAGCCATCGCCAAGCAGTTTTGGAATTGCCGGAACAGGTGGAATGGTTAGCCTCCAGCACCCTGGCAGAGAATCAAGCCTTTCGCTACGGAGAAGTGGTGTGGGGTACGCAATTTCATCCGGAATTCGATCGCCACATCACCCAAGCCTACACAGAATACGCCTGGGAAGGACTGCGGGCCGAAGGATTTGATCCCCATGCTATCTACCACAGCATCCAAGAAACCCCGATCGGCCTAGAGATCATGCAACGGTTTACCGCGATCGTTCGATAATTGGAAAGTGTGGTTGAATGAATGGGGCCGGTTATTCTCCGCAAGAATGCCTGCTGCAACACTCGCCATCACTATTTGACTGAAGTTATGACCCTCAAAGTCATTACAATACCTCCCAAGTCGGGAAAACCCCCTACAGGCACGATCGTAGTGCTGCACGGTTGGGGAGCCAACGCCGAAGATGCAGCCTACTTTACCAGCCTGCTGGACATTCCCAACTATCAACTGCTGCTGCCCGATGCCCCTTTTCCCCATCCCTTCAATCCCGTTGGCAAGATGTGGTATGGCTTCCCGGAAACCTTTAATTTCACCGGAGAATGGGCGCATTTAGCCGACCTGCAAAATAGTCGATCGCGCTTATTGAACTGGCTGCAAACCTTACCCACCACCACTGGAGTCCCCCTGGAACGCACGATTTTAGGGGGCTTTTCCCAGGGGGGAGCCATGACGATCGAAGTTGGTTTGGAGTTACCGCTCGCAGGGTGTATGGTTCTCAGCGGCTATCGCCATGGCCCCATCCCTACGCTAACCCATCCGCCCAAAACCTTGATGGTACACGGTCAGATGGATAACGTCGTGCCCCTTGCCGCCGCCCAGGAAACCCGCGATAGCTTACTGGAAGCAGGGGTCGATTTGCAGTATGAAGAATTTCCGGCCATGGGCCATGAAGTATCCAACAAAGTGCTCGATCGAATGCAAACCTTCATTCAGCAAGTTTTGGGTTAACAGGTATTCGGGCAGCTAATTATTTGTACAACCAATCATTTGTACTAGGTTCTCGTACCACGCATTTATCCACATTTATCAACGTTCCGTTAAAGTTCGCCAGGATACAAAAACATCGCATAAAATTTACTCAGAGGGGTAATGCCGATAACCCTTGGGTTGGTTAACGTAGAGGCATCGGTTGCGAGGGAGGTGACGGCAATGGCTACACTGAATTTCGAAACAATGGATGTCACCCAGTTGACAGAAGAAGATGTGGCGGAACTGGCAGTTCGCCTGGAACAGGATGATTACGAAAGTGTGTTTGATTGCCTCAATGATTGGCATCTCATGCGCGCGATCGCCTTCCAAAAACCGGAGCTAGTGGAACCCTATATGTATTTGCTGGATTTGGAAGCCTTTGATGAGTCCTAGTCATTGACTGGTGTTTGATCGGTTTCCAATATTCAATTAATTCGTAATTGCAAGCCAGAACGATCCCCCTAAATCCCCCTTATTAAGGGGACTTTGAAAAATTAAGGGGGACTTTGAAAAAAACTGGCCGAATTCCCCCCTTAATAAGGGGGGAGCGAATCTGTAGCGTTGACAGATCAATTAATAAGGGGGGAGCGAATCTGTAGCGTTGACAGATCAATTTGGTATAACCCATCAAGATTGGTATAACCCATCAAGATTAGAAGGTTTACAGAGAGGGTGTGCGTAACACCCTTTTGTTTTGGGAGCAAATCTTATGCTGTCTGGAAAGCATATTCTCATTGGTATTGGTGGCGGGATTGCTGCCTACAAAGCTTGCCAAGTTGTTTCGCACTTAGCCCAAGCGGGGGCAGAGGTGCGCGTCATTCTCACCGAAGCAGCCCAGCAGTTTGTCACGCCCCTTACCTTTGCCACCCTGAGCCGCCATCCCGCCTATACCGATCGTGACTTCTGGCAACCCAACCAGGGCCGACCCTTACATATCGAATTGGGCGAGTGGGCTGATCTGTTTGTCCTGATGCCGCTGACGGCCAATACCTTGGGCAAGCTCACCTACGGACTGGCGGATAACTTGCTGACCAATACCGTTTTGGCTTCGATCTGTCCCGTGCTGTTGGCTCCAGCGATGAATACGGATATGTGGGAGCAACAGGCGGTACAACGCAACTGGCAGCAACTCTTCCAAGATCCCCGCTACCATGCCGCTAATCCTGGGGCGGGACTGCTGGCCTGCGATCGGGTGGGCATAGGGCGCATGGCAGAACCGGAGGAACTGTTACCCCAGATCCAATCCTTGCTGTATACCCAAGGTCGTCGCGATTTATCGGGTAAGCGAATTTTAATCAGTGCAGGGGGGACGCGGGAATTCCTCGATCCCGTCAGATTCTTGGGAAATCCTTCCACGGGAAAGATGGGAGCCGCCTTAGCCTTGGCTGCCCTGCATCGCGGTGCCCAGGTCACGTTTGTCTACGGTTCCGGCACGGTTAATCTGGCGTTGCTGAAATCGGCCAAGGTGTTAGTGACGCCCGCCGCTGCAGAAATGGAAGCCGTCATGCACCAGGAACTGCCCCAGGCGGATTGGATTATTCTTTGTGCAGCGGTTGCTGATATGAAACCTGCGGAGTACCGAGATTACAAACTCCCCAAAGCCGAGTTACCCAAGGCCATTCCCACGATCGCGGTACCGGACATCGCTGCCGGGTTAGCCCAACGGAAACACCCCCAGCAACGACTGATCGGCTTTGCAGCCCAGACGGGAGATTACGTCACCCCCGCCTTGGAAAAATTGCAACGCAAAGGACTCGACGCGATCGTCGCCAACCCGATCGATCAACCCAATAGCGGCTTTGGTGCAGACCAAAATCAAGCCGTCATCTGCGATCGATCGGGCCACCAAGTCGCGATCGAACCGTGCAGCAAACTAGAAATGGCCCACAAAATTTTCGACTTCCTGCAAGCAGGCAAAGTCTGATGATGGGAGTGCAATCAACAAAACTGTCCCTCACAGATCCCCCGTCCGTAAAATGGAGAATTCACTTTCGGGGGGTGTCGGGGGAGTAGAGTCCCCTGACATAGCAGGGGGGCGGGGAGAAGTTCCCCGATCCATGCTGCGGAGCAGCCCCGACGATCGCGCCACATTACGAATCCATGCTGCGGAGCGCCCCAACGATCGCGCCACACCCCGAACCCCAATTGGTACACCACCCTCTCCGTGCAGGAAAACCTAACTACAGCGAAGACAAATAGGTATACCCGCTCAAACACCGCTCATAATGCTGCAACAGCATTTGCGATTCCTGAAGGGAAATCTTGCCATCTTCCATCGCCACCTCCGTTTGCTGGCGGATACTTTCAATCAGATCCTCACTGTCGTACTGCACATAGCCCAACACCTCCTTCATCGTGTCGCCCTTCACCACATGCTCGATCGTGAACCCCTTAGGGGTGAGTTGGATATGCACCGCGTTCGTATCCCCAAACAGGTTGTGCAGGTTACCCATGATTTCCTGGTAGGCTCCGTTCAAGAACATACCTAGGTAATAGGGCTGCTCCGGTTGCAACTGGTGGAGTTCCAACACCGATTTCACATCCCGCAGATCAATAAACTGGTCGATTTTGCCGTCGCTATCACAGGTCAAATCCGCCAGAGTTGCCCGTTTGGTCGGTTCCTCCGTCAAGCGGTGGATCGGCATGATGGGAAAAAGTTGATCGATCGCCCAACTATCCGGGGCTGATTGAAACACAGACAAATTGATGTAGTAAATGGAAGCCATGATTTTTTCCAGGTCTTCCAACTCCTCCGGCACAAACTCCAACTGGTGCATCAGAGTTTGAATCTTATGACAGCAGGACCAATACAGCCGTTCCGCCCGCGCCCGTTCTGGCAAACTCAGATAGCCAAAACCAAATAGGCTCACCGCCTCTTCTTTAAACTGGGTCGCGTCGTTATAGGTTTCTTGCAGGTTGTCTAAGGAAATGGATTCGTAGGTTTCAAACAAGTTACGAATAATGAGATGCTCCCCCTCCTGCAAGGGCGTGATGACATCTTCCATTCCCGGCGCATCGCTAGACCCTAGTACGTCAAACACCAGTACCGATTGGTGAGAGGCGATCGCGCGGCCACTTTCACTAACGATCGTCGGTACCGGAATGTTCGCTTGGGTGCAAGCATCCTTCATCGCTGCCACCACATCATTAGCATAGTTCTGCATGTTGTAGTTTTTGGAGGCGTGGAAGTTGGTTTTGGAGCCGTCGTAATCCACCCCAAGGCCACCTCCCACATCGATGTAGCGCATTGGTGCCCCCAAACGCGACAGTTCCACGTAGATCTGTCCCGCTTCCCGAAAGGCTTCCTTTAGGACACTAATCGCTGAAATCTGGGAGCCAATGTGGAAATGCAGCAGTTGCAACGATTCCAGTAACCCTGCTTCCCGCAACTGTTCCACGGCGGTTAACACTTCCGGGATCGTTAAGCCAAATTTGGCCCGATCGCCCGCCGAGGTGCCCCAACGCCCAATCCCCTTCGCACTGAGTTTGGCCCGCACGCCGACGATTGGCTTGATCCCCAGCCTGTGGCTAGCTTCAATTACGCAGGCCACTTCTTCCAACTGTTCCAGCACGATAATGGCCGTTTTACCCAGCTTTTGCGCCAAGATAGCGGTTTCGATGTATTCCCGATCCTTATAACCGTTACAGATCACCAAAGCTCCCGGCGTATTCAAGGAAGCCAAGGCAATTAAGAGTTCCGGCTTGGATCCCGCTTCCAGGCCAAATTGGTAGGGCTTGCCATACTTCACCAACGTTTCCACCAGGTGACGCTGTTGGTTGCACTTCACCGGAAACACACCTTTGTACACACCGGGATAGCTATACCGGGCGATCGCCTTAGCAAAGCAGCCGTTGAGTCGCTCAATTCGATCTTCCAAAATGTCAGAAAAGCGAATGAGTAAAGGCAATTCCAAATTCCGCTGCTGCAAGGAATTCACTAAGTCAAACAAGTCCAGCGATCCCCCCCGCATTCCCTTGGGCGACACCACCACATGGCCAGCGGCATTAATCGAAAAATACGGCTCTCCCCAGCCCTGGATTCGATAGAGTTCCTCACTGTCTTCGATCGTCCAAGCCTCTGCATTCGTTGGGAGTTGCGGTTCTGGCGCAGATGGATGGGACTTTAGCGAAGTGGAGAGAGCCACAGGCTGAGCCATGGAAGGGGAACTAGTTTGAGTACTCGGTTGAGCCACTGTCGGTTGAGACACTGTCGGTTGAGACAGTGGCTGAGTCGCCTGTTCTGTCAGTTCCTGTGGTTCAGTGGAGGATGCCGCAAATCCTGTCATGGTTTTCCTTCTGCCCTAAACGACCCTTTGAACCAATCAGTCTATCGCATTTGACTTGGGCGTCACTGTATCGCATCCAGTTGATTTAAGACCACGGAAAATCTGGGTTAATCCTGATCCCTTCCCACTCAAGCTGCTAATCTGTTTTAGGAAATAATTGATTTCTTCAATTGCTTGGGAGACGCAGATGGAAAGAACATTTGTCGCGGTTAAACCCGATGGTGTACAGCGCGGCCTCGTGTCGGAAATTATCGGTCGCTTTGAAAAAAAAGGATTTAAGCTCGTTGGGCTCAAGCTGATGAGCGTCAGCAAGGAACTGGCAGAAAGTCACTATGATGTGCACAGAGAGCGCCCCTTCTTTGCAGGCTTAGTCGAATTCATCACCTCTGGCCCGATCGTGGCGATCGTGTTGGAAGGCGATGGCGTTGTAGCAGCGGCTCGGAAGATCATTGGCGCGACCAATCCCTTGACGGCTGAACCCGGTACCATTCGTGGGGACTTTGGGGTCAATATTGGCCGTAACATCATCCACGGTTCCGACGCGATCGAAACCGCTCAGCGGGAAATCGCATTGTGGTTCAAGGAAGAAGAACTCGTTTCCTGGACACCCACTATTTCGCCTTGGCTGTATGAATAATGGCCTTTGAATAACGTTCTAGGCTGTGGGTGTACAAAAAGCGATCGCGCATGATGCGCGATCGCTTTTTATTTAGACTGAATTTGTAGCTCCAGCAAACTCAAATAAACTGTTTTTCAGTTAAGAAGCTTCCGAAGGTTCTTTCTCTGGAGCGCTAGGCAATGTTACCTTTTCCACCTCAGCATGGGACAGACTAGCGGGAATGATTTCTGGAGCTAAACTTTCTGGAACCGAACTTTCTGAAGCCGAACTTTCCGTGGTCGGTTGCAAATCTAAATCGGTGGGATACTTTTTCTTAGAAAATCCCCAGGTAAACAACACCGCGATCGCGACAACCATAACCCACTCCGGCGGTACAAAGCTGTCATTCACGACCCGCAGCAACAACCGAATTCCCACCAGGGCAACAGTAATGTAGCCGGCATTTTCCAAATGGGTATATTCTTCTAGCCACTTGATGAATAAGCCTGCCATAAACCGCAGAGCAATGATCCCGATCGTGCCTCCCAACAGAATGACCCAGGTATCCTGAGCAACGGCGATCGCAGTGGTCACGCTGTCTAAGGAAAACGCCAAATCTGTGAAGGCAATCACGGGGATCGCTTGCCAGAGCGTTTGAAAGCGTGGGCCGTGGTGTTCTCCTTCTTCATCCTCTGGTGAACTGAAAAATTGGTAGACCAACCATAACAGGTATAGCGCTCCTGCTAGTTCAAATTGCCACTGGTTGACCACTTGGGAGGCGACCAAAATCAAGCTCATCCGCAACACATAGGCCAAAATTAGACCAATGTTGAGGGCGCGACGTTCTAGTTTGGGATCCTGCAATCCTTGGGTCAGAGCCGCTAGGGCGATCGCATTATCAGCAGACAGAACCGCTTCCAACACCACCAACACGGGTAGTAAAGCTAGTGTTTGTAGACTGAAATGCGACGGAAAGTCTAAAAAATCCAACATTGCCCGCTCTTTGACCTACAGGATTATACGTTTCAGATAAGATTACGTGCTTGCGCACCACCCAGTAGCCGGGTGCCAGTGACAGGGAAGTGATCCCGCCCAAGGGAATCCTCGGCTCCCTAATCTTGCCACCTTTCTTGCCTAGAACACCTGTCTTGTCTAGTCAAAGTATCTAGTAGCAGTTTTTAGTCATACTTCCCATTGCTGAGGGATAAATGTTGAGGGATCAACACAGTATCGTCCCTCCAGCTTAACATTCTCCCAAGCTTGGCCATGACCCGAACCTTCCTAGACCAGTCTCAGAAGCCATGGCGCAATTTTTCTCAGACTCGAATGCACTGGATTAAACTGGCCCATCTCACTGGAATATCTGGGGTTAGCTTCCCCTAAGTTTTGCCTTTTGTTACAAACACTTTCCCCTGACCCTAACCCTTAGGGTTTAATCAACTGTGAGGAATTATCCCAATCCTGATAAGGAGTTATAGCAATGTCTGAATCTCAAGTATTGATGGCACTGTTTATTGCCTTGATCCCCGGTATCTTGGCATTCCGCCTCTCTACTGAACTCTATAAAAACTAAATCCATCTATACCTAGGGCAGCAAAAACTAGGGTAATCGCCCGATTTTTTAGCTGTCCAGGTTAATTGACAGTTATTCTCCTGTCTCAGTAATTTAGTCATCGATTTTCGCAAGATTTCACCCTTAAACTTGGGCGATCATTTTGGAAGAACTAGGCTAAACTATCGGGACAGGTTTTTTGTTCCCTTGCGTGTAACCAGCAAGTTGAGTGGATATACGGATGATCTGACCAGAAGAATTTGATTTTCTAGTCAGACATCTATGCATCTACTCGGATGATCAGCTGGGGCGATTGCAGGGATCCTGAAGGGTTCAGGTTCTCCATGAAAGTGCATCCAGCCTGAAAGTCGTCTGCTTACCTGAAAGGAATTTGTTTGGTTTATGAGCGCACTGCACCAACTGTCTCAACCTTCTCCCCGGAGATCGCCCGATCGTTCTCGCCGTCCCAGCCCTCAGGCTCGACAGCAGCAGCAACAGCGGATGTACCGCTTAATGGCAGCGGAAACGCTAATTAAGTTATCGGTCAATGTTGGCATTTCAGCCGTGGCAATTACTGCCCTGTTTCAGTTAATTCCCTACCGAGGTGTGCAACAAGCCAAGTTGCAGGAAGTTCAGGCTGAATTGAAATCGACAGAAGTGCGAGTTGCCCAGCTTCAGGCTCAGTTTAGCCGCACCTTTGACCCGAACGAAACTAAAGCTATTTTGCAAGAGCAAACCCATTTGGTGGATCCTACTGAAAAAATTGTGGTATTTGACGATCGTCCCGATCTACAACCTCAGAAAACAGCGAATAACTCTGAATAATGGGTGCTTAGCCAATAATGGGTGCTCAGCGAAATGCGCTAGGATTCTTCACGAAATGGGATCCATAGCATTCATGCCCCCTGGAATTGATGATCCCCCTTTCCCTCAACTATTTGGATATAGTTGAGGATTTTTTTAGAAGTAAATCTGATTCAAATGTACTTATAATATATCTGTACTTATAATATATCTGTGCGATTCAAGCAAGTCTATATACAATGACCACACAGAATTTGACGCTAGCAACTGCTTCAAACTCTGGCAATTGCTTCACTCTGGTGGTGATAGCAACCGCTAATATCGTCCTCTAGCCACTTTACCCTCAAGAGATATAAATCAATGGCGATTATTGCCCTCAAAGCGTGGTATCTCCAGGAATATGAACCCATTAAGCAGCTAGAAAAGCGTCCCCATGATCTGCGCCTCAGCAAAAATAGCTTGCTGAAATCGGGGCTGAGGGCTGATTTTTTGGATGATGCGGCAGATGTGAGGAATGCGCCTTGGTTCCAGCGTTACTTGGAAGGGGAGGCCGTTGAGTTTTACATCGAAGGTAGTGGCGGTTATGCGATCGCCAATATCGACCTGAGTAGCCATGAAATTTACTTCACTAAGCGGGAAGTTATGGCAGGCTTGGAGCCAACGATTTTTCTTTCCTATCAGCAAGAATTTCCTGAGTCTAGTGACCTCTTGCGGGAGGAACTGAATAATATTTTGGAAATGATTAATCGGAAATCCCGAATTGCTCTGACTCTCAAGGAATCCCATCGCTTGAGTGATGGCCCAGTACGCCTCAACAGTTCACTAATGCGATCGATTCGCCAGAGTTTACTGTTTATTGCCGATGGAACCTCGATCGCGCAGATTGAGACGGCGACCCCTCCTCTATTGATCCCTAGTCCCAAAATTTGTGTCGAAGTGGGTTATGCCCTTCAAAGTAAGCGATCAGAACAAATTTTGCTGGCTCAGATGGAGCGGGCAGATATGCCAGGGCTATTCCCGTTCGATATGCCCTTGAATAATCGTCTGATGTTCAAAGACAAATCGCAGTTACGCAAGCTTCTGCCCAAGGCGATCGAGGCACAGTTACAACAATTTAGTCTCTTTTAAGTTGAGTCTTTTTTGAGTTGAGCCTCTTTTAATCGTTCACCTGCTGCAGGATGGGGAGGGTGATCGTAAATTGCGCTCCCGAGTCCATTTTGGGTTTGTATTGCAAGGTGCCTCGGTGGTGGGTAATAACTTGATGACTAATGGCAAGTCCCATGCCACTGCCCTGTCCAAACTGCTTGGTTGTCCAAAAGGGTTGGAAGATGTCTATGTGCGACTCATCTGGAATGCCGCATCCGTTGTCGCTAATGCAGATGGAAACGGAATGGGCACCGTCTAACTGAGTTCTGATGCGAATTTCTGGGTCGTAGTTAGTCATTAGCTCAGGAGCCCCAGCGTTAAACACAGCTTCGATCGCCTCAATCGCATTGCCAATCAGATGCATAAACACTTGATTGAGCTCACTGGCGCAGCATTGCACTGGAGGAATTTCTCCATAGGCTTTTACTAATCGAATTGCTGGACGTTCGTACTGGGCTACCAGTCGATGCTGGAGGAGCATGAGTGTACTATCCAGTCCTGCATGGAGATCAGTTGCTTTTAACTCGGCTTCTTCCTGACGGGAAAATGTGCGTAGTGACTGCACCACTTGACTCATGCGATCGGCTCCCACCCGCATAGAGGTTTGGAGCTTTTGGATATCGGCGACGACAAAATCGAGATCCAAATCGTCCAAGCGCTCCTGGATTGCAGGTACAGGGACTGGGTAGTGCTGACGGTAGCACTCAATAATGTCGATCAATTGACTGACGTAATCCTCAGCGTACTTCAAGTTACCAGCAATAAAGTTCACCGGATTATTAATTTCATGGGAAATTCCAGCAACCAGTTGGTTGACACTAGACATTTTTTCTTGATGGACAAGCTGAGTTGATGAACTGCAACAGACTTCGACTCTAGAGCCAGCATCAGAAATGGGCGTAACCTTGGGAAGCACACATTCAGGGGGAGTCGTATCTCGGGAGGTGGGAGGACTACTCAGATCGGATGCTTCCTCCCTGATGGCTAGGGCAGGAGGATAGCCTTTGCGATCTCGGATAGGCATGGATTGGAGTTGGAGAAGAGGATGCTTTCCAGATTCAGTCATGATTGACACCTCTGGTCGAGTGAGGGAACACGTAAACTTGAGGGAACACCAACTGGCCACAGAAGAACACACACTGGCACAAGGGTTTCAAAAGTCGTCACATCATCTTTGTGACATAGATCACTTGGTGATGTGACTGAACCACTTGTGCTCTAGCTTAACTGCCTCAGTTACGGACGTAATCCGTTAAAACAACGAAGGCCAGGAATTGGGAGGTGATCCAGTTATCTTGCTGAAGTGATTCAAGCCATTATACGGACGTGATCTAGTGGGTTCCATCGCGTGATCTGAGCAAAACCCTTATGTGATGCAGATCACCTTTATAACGAGGATTTCCCTGCGGATAACTCTTTTTTACAGATTTAACGATCGCTGCTCACCCAGCATCCCTTGATATTCCCTTGGTTTCCCTCTGAATTCCTGAAGTACACGGTTGACATCCGTATTTTTTCTGATCCGTTAGCTTGCTCGTTACTTCCGCGCCAATCCAGCCCATAATGATGTTCGGTAGGTTATGAGAAGCCGTTATGCCTAGAACGCCGAGCGAATACGCAGTTCATCTGCTAATGGAGGGAGGACACCGAGAGGAAGTTCGTTTTCCCTCGATTCAAGACTTTCAGAAGTGGTACAGCACTGACCTCGTTCCTAAGTCCACTTCCACAGAATTCATTCAAGTGCCGATTAAAAATATTCAAGGGGAATACATGGTGGTTCGCCCAAGCTGTATTTTGGGGATCCGAGTGGAACCTGTGTTCTCAGGAAGTGTCGATCGGTATTAGACCTCGATCGTGACTAAACCTTCGATTGGTATTAAACATTAATCTCAATTCAAACAACGCAAATGGGGTGTTAGGTGAGTCAGCGACAAGTACATCGGTGGAAGTTAATTAGCCCAAAGGTGAGTTTTCTAACCCTCGTAGGCGGTATGGCTATACACCTGTTCATAAACCCATTAGGGTTGCTGGCTCAAACATCTCCTCCCTTGGCTCAGACTCCGCAGCCCCGTATTACACCCCAGATCCCTTTCTCTGCTGGAGCGCCGAGCCCCTCACCTTTACCGACAATTTCTTCGCCATCCACGATCGTCGCTCCTCTACAGCGTACACCCGAGGTGCCTGCGGAAGTGGGCTCAGATTCATTGTTGGCTGAAAAACCGATGATGAGTCATGTGCCTGGGTTAGTCCGCGCGATCGATCACAGTTTGTCCTATCTTCAGTCTGATGCATCGGCAGCAGACTATTTGCGTCTCCGTATTCCAGGGGTAACCCGCGATCGAGTCCGACGCAGTTTAAAACGCTTTCGTACCTTATTACTCACAGCAGAGACGCCGCAACAACTGCAAGCCAGTGTCCGTAAAGAATTTGAGTTCTACACTGCGACGGGCAAAGATGGCCAAGGAACGGTGGATTTTACAGGGTATTTCGAACCCGTCTACGCTGCTAGCTACAAGCCCACACCGGAATTTCGGTATCCGATCTATCGGCAGCCTAGCAACTTTGCCCGCTGGCCGAAGCCCCATCCTACCCGAGCTGAACTCGAAGGCAGAGATGGTCTCCAAGGAGACAAAGGTTTATTGAAAGGCTCGGAGTTGGTGTGGCTCAAAGATCGCCTAGATGCTTTTTTGATTCAAGTACAGGGATCGGCTCAACTGCGTTTTGCAGATGGCTCGAAGATGACGATCGGCTATGCTGCCCATACCCAGCATCCCTACGTGGGCATTGGTCGTGAATTAGTCAAAGATGGCAAACTGAAGCTAGAAGAGCTGAGCCTACCCAAGGTCATCGCGTATTTTCAGCAGCGCCCCGCTGAGTTAGATGAGTATCTACCCCGGAACCAGCGCTTTATCTTTTTTAGAAATACTCAAGGATCGCCTGCTCTCGGTAGTCTTGGCGTTCCGGTAACGGCAGAACGATCGATCGCGACTGACAAAAAGTTAATGCCTCCCGGTGCCCTCGCCATTATCCAAACTCAACTGCCCAACGCGAAACTTGAACCAGAATCGGTCAATCGGTTTGTCTTAGATCAAGATACGGGCGGGGCAGTTATTGGGCCAGGGCGAGTGGATATTTTCATGGGGACAGGCGATTTAGCCCGAGATCGAGCGGGATTGATTCACTCAACTGGCAAGCTTTATTATCTTCTGCTCAAAGACGATCGCAAAGGACGATAAACTGGAGACTATGAGTACCCCGCTCCAGCTAACCCTGCAAATCATCTTCACAGTCCTCGCAGGGATTAGTGCTCAGGTACTGGCAGAATTTCTCAAGATTCCTGGAATCGTTTTACTGCTCCTATTTGGGATTGCCCTGGGGCCGAGTGGGCTTGGTATTATTCATCCCAGCAGCCTTGGCGATGGCCTTGAGGTCATCGTTGCATTGCTGGTTGCCATCATTTTGTTTGAGGGGGGATTTAACCTGCGCTTGCAGGATGTAGACCGAGTTTCGAGTAGCCTCCGTAACTTAGTCACCCTTGGTACCCTAATTACTCTGATTGGGGGTGGCATGGCAGCCCACTGGCTCAGTGAGTTTCCTTGGTCTATTTCCTTTCTCTACGCCTCCCTGGTTGTAGTCACTGGGCCAACGGTGATTAATTCCCTGCTGAAACAAGTTGAGGTCGATCGCCAGGTGTCTACCTTACTGGAGGGAGAAGGGGTACTCATTGATCCAGTGGGGGCCATTCTTTCTGTAGTGGTGCTGAACGTAGTCCTGAGTGGTGGCAATCCAGAACCTCTGATGGTCTTAAATGATCTACTGCTGCGGGTCGGCATTGGAGCCGCGATCGGGATTTCCGGAGGTTGGCTCATGGGGATTCTTCTCAAGCAAGCAACGTTTTTATCGGAAGAACTCAAAACACTGGTGGTTTTGGCGGGGGTATGGGGCTGGTTTGGTTTGGCACAATTGCTGCGGAGCGAAGCGGGCCTTATGGCGGCGGTGGCATCGGGGATTGTATTACGGGCCCTAGAGTTACCCCAAGAGCGGCTGCTCAAACGCTTCAAAGGTCAACTCACCGTGCTCTCTGTTTCGGTGTTATTTATTCTCTTGTCAGCAGATTTGTCGATCGCGGGGGTATTTGCCCTAGGCTGGGGCGGTGTCTTAACCGTTCTAGCCTTGATGTTTCTGGTGCGTCCGATCAGTATATGGCTTTGCACCTGGCAAGATGACCTCAACTGGCGACAAAAGCTCTTCATGTCCTGGATTGCGCCTCGGGGCATTGTTTCGGCTTCCGTTGCTTCCCTTTTTTCCATCCTACTGACCCAAGGTGGCATCAACGGTGGAGACTCGGTCAAAGCCTTAGTTTTTTTGACGATTATTCTGACGGTATTTCTGCAATCCCTCACGGCTCAACCGATCGCAAAACTCCTAGGGATTACCTCCCAGGAAGTCACGGGCGCGGTGATTGTGGGATGTAACCCTTTGAGCGCTTTGCTGGCTCGATTTTTTTTGGAACGGGGAGAAACGGTCACTGTGATTGATACAGCTCCGGATTCCAACCTGTTTACGCCCCAGACAAACTTAAAAATTCTAACCAGTACAGCCTTGGATGCCGCAGTTTTGGAGGAAGCAGGACTGGCGGCGATCGGAACTTTTTTAGCCGTGACGGATAATGGCGAAGTGAATGCGGTCTTGGCCCAACGGGCTGCGGAGGAATTTCAGCCGCCGCGCGTGCTGGCAGTCTTTCCTCGAGAAGGCACAACTGCCAATGGCCAGGTTAACCAAGCTTTTTCGACCCATGCTTCCTTAAAAACTTGGAACGAGTATCTCCAAAATGATGCCGTTCGTTTGGGTGAAACGATCCTCCACGAAGGGGATCTAGAAGGACAACGCAAGCGGCTGCTGAAGTTGATTAACCAAGGGGAATTGCTGCCTCTTCTCCTCGATCGCAAAACGTTTCTACAAGTGATTCCGGCGGAGATTGAGTTTAAGGTCGGCGATCGCATCATTTATTTGTTGCATGATCCCCGCCCTAAATTACTCAAACGGCTCTCCGGTGCAACCCAGCCCCGACTGATGTTGGAAAAACTGTCAGAAGTTGAAGGCAGTATTCAATCGGCTTAATTTTTGCCACTTAATGTTATGAATAGCCTAGCTTGTACCAACTGGTAAGCTCGATGGATGATGACCCTAGGGATGCGCGGGGTCAGGAGATTATTTTGCTTTAGGTGGAAGGCACCATCCGTTTTTTTAACGAAGTTAATCGCCGTTTAGCGGTGTCATTTTTGGGTTCATAGGTTAGTGCTTGCTCGTAGGCTTCTAGGGCCTTGTTGTCCAAGTTTTTGCGTTCGTAGGCATGGCCCAAGTTATTCCATGCCGTCGGGTATTCCTCATAGGCTTTCAGCGCATCTTTGTAGGTGCGAATCGCCAAATCGTACTGTTCTTGCGCAAAGTACGCATATCCCAAAGCATTGCAAACCGCAGCTAGGTCTTGGCCTTCTAGCTGATTGGCCTTAATTGCCTTTTGGAGCTGAGTCACCGCTTGGGCAAATAACCGCTTATCGAGATAAATACTCCCGAGTTCGTAGTGCTCTTGAGCCGTTCCCTTGCCTTGGGCTAATTTGCGTTGCAAGCGGGACAGGGCATTTTCGAGTTTGCGGGTTTTGATCACTTGAAGTAACACGAACACGCCCGCCACAATCAGAATGACAAGCAAAATGCTGATGTAAAAAATGGGTAAGTTATCCTGCATACCGTAGCGATACCAAACAGTGTTTTGAGTTCAGGGTTATTTTCCCATTTCCCGATCGCTCCTATCTAGGGCTCGGACAGAAGATTTTCCAGAAGCAGGTGCATTGTTGCCAGAAATGGGGGGTGGAGAATTAACAGATTCCTCAAGCCCCCAATAGCGTAGCCGATCGTCCAACCAGCCTTGCTGCTTGAGTCGTTGGAGGGTTTGATTGACTCGATTCCGGAACTCCGCAAATTGCAACCCTCGCGGAAAGACAATGCCCAAGGGATAGCGACCGAGGGCTTCCGGCAGAATGCGATCGCTAGGATACTGACGAACCCAAGCGAGGGCAGTGGTGAAATCTAAGGCCAGGGCAGCAATTTCGCCTGAGGCCAGCTTCCCTTGACCCGCTTGATAGGAAGGCAATTCGACTAGAGTCCCCTGGGGAAACTGGGCTTGCAACAGGGCGATCGCGCTGGACTGTTGTAAAACGCCGATGGGGCGGCTAGTGAACTGGTTCAGACGGGACAGTTGCGGTTGGTTAGTCAGTAAAACCGTGCGGTTGTAGTAGTACGGGGGACTGAAATCGACCACACGCCGTCGCGAGGTTGTTGCCGTGACTTGGGCGATCGCCAGATCGACGCGATCGTCCAGAACCGCTTGCAAGCGATCGTGATGACGAACCACTTGAAATCGAACGGCTTCGGATTTTCCGAAAAGTTCCTGCGCGAGTTGGTGGGCTAGGTCAATTTCGAAGCCTTGAAGTTGGCCTGTTTGATCTCGAAAGGCTATGGGATAAGCGTCTTCAGTGACCGCTACGGTTAAATATCCTCGTTTTTGAATGGTTGCCCAGTCCGCAGCCCAGGCCGCCTCGATCGCGCCATGAGCTCCCAAAAGTCCGGCAATGGCTACGCTCGTAACAAGTAAGGTTTTTCCCATCATGGCTGGTGTCTGAAGCGCTCGCTAAAAGCCTTGGCTTAACATTCAAGCATTAGCCTAACAATTCAAATTGGCCTAACAATCAAAAGGGTAAAGCAGAATCGTTTCTTGTTTTGATCTTCATCAAAACGAAGACGCCTTCAGGCTTCACCCTTAAAATAATCGCTATTTGGCTGAGTAGGTCAGTTCCGAGTTAGCCATGGGCCGACTTAGGGAGCTTTCTCGGCTTCAGATGGAGAAATCCATTTACTACCAGAAATCCTCTAATCAACATTTAGTTAATGCCTAACTCACCTAACACCTAACTCGAGACTCAAGTCAAGTCCAACTCAAGTCTGTCACTTATTGCTCTAGCTGGCTTTCTTCGCAAGTTCAACCACTTCCGCAAATCCTGCGGGATCCAAAACAGCCAGTTGAGCCAACATTTTGCGGTTGATTTGGATATCAGCCTTCTTCAGCTTACCGATCAGTTGGCTGTAGCTAATTCCATGCATCCGAGCGGCGGCGTTGATCCGAGCAATCCACAGACGACGGAAGTCGCGCTTTTTCTTACGACGATCGCGGTAGGCATTGCGCAATGCCTTCATGACTTGCTGGTTTGCAATCCGGAACAACCGAGAGTGAGATCCCCGAAAGCCCTTCGCCAGCTTTAAAATCTTCTTACGACGCTTGCGGGCAACATTCCCGCGTTTTACACGTGCCATGACTAACCTCTACTTTGGGGTATGGGTGAAAGTGTGACCGGGAACCAGGCAGTAGAAAGCCCTAGCCCAAGTCTCAGAACAGCTAACTGAATCAAGGTCGAGCCTTCAGCGAGTTAGCTGGCTTAGGAAGCGAGTCTTCAGATTTTATCCTACTCGTCCTAACAGGTTCGTTCTGATAGGTTCAATCAGATCTTATGGATCGATCTGATACGACGATCTGCCTTACAGGTAGGGCAGCATCTTCCGTACGTTTTCGGCATCCCGCTCATTGACAACAGTCATTCCAGCAAGACGACGCTTGCGGCTGGGGCTCTTGTGTTCCAACAGGTGGGCGCGCGAGGTCTTGCGACGCAGGATCTTGCCACTGCCGCTGGCCTTAAAGCGCCGAGCCGCAGATTTCCGTGATTTCAGCTTAGGCATGGATGAAAATCCAAATCGACACAGTCTCTAATCCTACTGTGCTTTTCCGTCAGATGGCAAGAGATTATTCGATCGAATGCACAATTTCTCCACTTCTGAAAGAATCCGCTAAACTAAATAGCAAGACGAACAGGCATCTGTTCACGACCAGACTCCATGAAACCTATTTAGTTCATGAGAAGTGGGCCAAGCCCCACTTTTTTTATTGCCATCCTCCTATGACCCATCCTCTCATTCCCCAAGTTATCGACCTTGCTGCACCCGTTGCTGCTGAACTCGGGTTAGAAGTGGTTTCAGCAGTGTTCCGGACAAACCAAACCCCACCAGTCCTACGGGTGGATGTGCGAAATCTGCAACAAGATACCGGCTTAGATGATTGTGAGCGTATGAGTCGTGCGTTGGAGGCCGTTTTAGATGAGGTGGGAATTATTCCTGATGCCTATGTTTTAGAAGTTTCTAGCCCTGGAATTTCTCGAGTGTTAAAGACCGATCGCGAATTCATTTCTTTTAAGGGCTTTCCTGTCATTGTTACCCTGGATAGCCCACTGGATGGCAAAGCCGAATGGATGGGTAACTTAGTGGGGCGAGATGATGGGTTTGTTTATCTCAACCAAAAAGGCCGCACGATGAATTTGCCGCGCGATCGGGTTGCCCAAGTGCAGTTGGATGAGCGGAAGAAGCGCTAGCCGACTCAACCATCCCTCTCAGGGGTAATGCATCTGTCTATGCCAGGGATCCAGCTCAGAATTTTCAATATTGAATTTTAATTTCAGACCTGTCGTAGTGCGATTCTCTTACTCCCTTCGCTATCAATCCGCTAAGCAATCAATTTTTTCTTAAATTACCTCTTTGAAGTTTAAGTCCTGAGTCTAACGCCTACATCTCAATTATTGGAGAGTCACCATGTCAAGTATTCCTTTGCCCGGTCTCAAAGAAATGATCGATGGCATTAGCCGAGAGCGCAACTTGCCCAAAGTTGCTGTTCAAGAAGCCCTTCGCGAAGCCTTAATGAAAGGATATGAGCGCTTCCGGCGGACGCAGAAAATGGATGCCTTTGATGAAGAGTATTTCAACCGGTTTGAGGTGGAGCTAGATATTGATGAAGAAAGTTTCCGGGTTCTAGCCACGAAAACGATCGTTGAAGAAGTCACCAACACCGACCACCAAATCGGCTTGTCAGAGGTGCAAGATGCAGGGCTGCAAGAAGCGAAGGAAGGGGAAGAAGTATTAGTCGATGTAACCCCTGACCAAGGTGAGTTTGGCCGTATGGCGGCCATTCAAACGAAGCAAGTCCTGGCTCAAAAGTTGCGGGATCAGCAGCGCAAGTTGATCCAAGAGGAATTTCAAGAATTGGAAAATACAATTCTACAGGCCCGAGTTCTGCGGTTTGAGCGCCAGTCGGTCATCATGGCCGTCAGTAGCGGCTTTGGCCAGCCAGAAGTGGAAGCGGAATTGCTGAAGCGAGATCAATTGCCCAATGACAATTACCGTGCCAATGCCACCTTTAAGGTTTATCTCAAAAAAGTCAGTGAAGGGGCGCACCGAGGGCCGCAGCTTTTGGTTTCTCGGGCAGATGCAGGACTTGTGGTCTACCTGTTTGAAAATGAAGTTCCGGAGATCCAGGATGATGTGGTGCGGATCGTTGCTGTGGCGCGGGAAGCCAATCCTCCCTCTCGCTTTGTGGGCCCCCGGACCAAGATTGCTGTAGATACCTTAGAGCGGGATGTTGATCCTGTTGGGGCTTGCATTGGTGCACGGGGTTCTCGGATCCAGGCAGTGGTGAACGAGCTGCGGGGCGAGAAAATTGATGTGATTCGCTGGTCCCCCGATCCTGCCACCTACATTGCCAATGCCCTTAGTCCTGCACGGGTCGATGAGGTTCGTCTAATGGATCCTGAAGGCCGCCAAGCCCATGTATTAGTGGCGGAGGATCAACTCAGTCTTGCGATCGGGAAAGAAGGCCAAAACGTCCGGCTAGCGGCTCGTCTGACCGGCTGGAAAATCGACATCAAGGACGGTGCGAAGTACGATCGTGCAGCGGAGGATGCCAAGATTGCCGTTGAACTGAAACAACGGGCTGATGCGGCTGCGGCTGCAGCTGCAGAGGAAGAAGAGGAAGAAGACTTCGAAGAACCCATGGAGGAGGTGACTCCTCTGGAGGATCGGGAGTCCGAATTGCCGGAAATCGAGGAAGAAGATGATAATGCAGAAGAGTAACCCTGCGGGGGAATCTTGGCCAACATCTTGTGATCGTGAATTTGCGATCGTAAATCGGCCTTGCCTACAAGGCACTCGCGGTTAATGGCACTTGTAATCTATGCAACCTAACTACCGTCGATGTGTGAGCTGTCGCAAAGCCGCCCCTAAAGCTGATTTTTGGCGGATTGTCCGGACTTTTCCCGATCAAGCTGTTCAGTTAGATAAGGGGATGGGGCGATCGGCCTACCTGTGCCCGAATGCGAATTGTTTGCGCGAGGCGGAACGTAAGGATCGCTTGAGTCGCTCCCTTCGATCTCCGATCTCAAAAGATTTTTATCAAATGCTTTGGCATCGTCTGGCTGAACCCTCTCGCTAGGGCGCATAAATTAATCCTGCATCCTAGAGATGGTTAGGGTTATACCGATTAAGTTCCCATTGGAAGATCGGGAATCTTCAACTCGAAAACTGGAGATTTCCTGGACTGGACTGACCCGGTTGGGACAGTCCAGCAATAGAATGATAAGAGTAAGGGGAAATTCAGTCTTCCAAACGAGTTGACAAGCTGCTGTTTGCGCTCTAGGCTAAAACGACTTCGGATCGTTTAGCAAAAGCAGTGATGATCTCCTTTGCCTAATGATCAAGAGACAGGCTTCCCGGTCAATTTTCGCTTAAGGTCTAGTTACCCCTAGCAAAGCCGAGGAGTTCTAGAGCACACCTTCAGCGTGGGTCTGTTGTATTTATGCTTCGCCCATGATTATGCTGGTAAAGGTTGAATTGAAAAGGTCGATTGTGGCTTAATCAACTTAAGCGCACGCGCTAAGGTTCAGCCTGAGTAGTAGTTCTAGTCAAGTACAGAAGGCGACTTATGTGACATCTGGATTGAACGAGGGATTAGTGGATGAACAACGGAAAAGTGAGAATTTACGAATTATCAAAGGAACTAAACTTAGAAAACAAGGACATTTTGGCGATTTGTGATCAATTGCAGATTGCCTACAAAAGCCATAGCAGTACGATTACAGAAGCAGAGGCAGAAGGCATTCGCAGCGCAGCCCAGCAATATTCATCCACTCAGGTTAATCCCTCGAAACCGTCTCCTGTCCGTAAATCCAGTGCGCCCACCGTTAAACCTAGGAACAACACGCCCTTGAATAGTCAGAAAAAGCAACAAATTTTGGAAATTCGTCGTCCTGTTACGCGGTCTGACGCCTCTGGTAGTGAAAAGCCTGAACTGCTAGGGCCACCTGCTTTACAAACTTCTCGGTCTTCAGAAGGAACGGTTGCGGTTATGCCAACGGAGGTAGAACCTTCCGATCGAGTTGCCGTCACTCCCTCCATTGAGGATGCTGCTTTGGCGGCTTCGACCGTTGCCCCCCTCGAAGAACGGGCTCAATCGATTGCCCCCGAGCCGATCGCGCCGTTGTCTCCAGTTAAACCCGATCACGCCTCTAAAGCAGAAGACAACCAGTCTATATCTCACGCTTCAGAGCAAGCAGTGACTGAGAGCGCTGCTAAGCCCACCGCTACAAAGCCGGTTGCTGTGAAGCCTGGGGAAGGGAAGCCGATGGAGGAGAAACCCGCCGTTGCAGCGAAGCCTCCAATGCCCAACAGAGAGGTGTCCAACAAAGAGACTGCTTCGAATAAAGAAGTGTCCAACAAAGAAGTCTCCAACAAAGAGACTGCAACTATTCCGGCTACGAACAAAGCAGATGGAGGCAATAAACCGGGTGGATCTCCTAGTGGGGCCACTAAGCCAGAAGCGCCCTCTCGGCCTTCTGCTCCTCCGGCTGCACGACCGGTGCTCAACAGTAAACCGATTCTCAAAGCTAAAACTACGACTACTGGCGAGAAAGCAGCTTCTTCCCCTGGGAAGTCTGCTGGTGATGCTAAAAAAGCGGGCGATCGACGTCCTGCGGCTCCTGGTAAAGCCCCAATCTCGCCTGCTAAACCTCAAATTGTTGAGCTAAAACGGCCTAAGCCCATTGCTTCCCCTGACGAGAGTGGAGCGGAAGAATCCACAACTAGAGAGCAACCTGTTCTGAAGGGTCGGCCTAGTCGAAGCGGAACACCCGAGAAAGAAGCGGCATCCCCCGTTGAGCTCCTCGCCAAGCCGACGCCTCCAAAAGCTCGACGGAAGGTGTGGGAAGACGAGGACGAGGAAAGCGCAGAAAAGGCTAAGGTCGGGCCAAAAGCCAAGCGTCGCGGGCCTCGCATTGAAGAAGATGATGATGAAGACTTTGATCTGCTAGACGACGATGATTCCGCCGTCACCCCCGCGCAGGTCAGTCTGTCCTTGGCACGACCGCCCAAGCCGAAGTCTGCCAGTGCAGCGAAGCCGGTTGCCACTTCAACGCCAACCAGTCAACCTAAGCGACGCCAGTTTACCCGTCGCGATCGGCGAGATCAGAATTCCAGCAAGGTTGAGAAGCCGGAAATTATCACTTTGACAGGGGGCGTTACCGTCCAAGAATTGGCTCAAATGATGGCGGTTTCCGATACTGAAATCATTCGGAACCTCTTCATGAAAGGCATTGCTGCAACGGTGACTCAGACCCTCGATGTGGCGACGGCAACGATGGTCGCTGAAGAGATGGGTGTCTTGGTGGATCAGGCTGAGAAGGAATCGGAAGCCAAGAAAGTGATCGAAATGATTTCCGAGGAAGATCTGGAAAATCTCCAGCGTCGTCCGCCGGTGGTCACCATTATGGGTCACGTCGATCACGGGAAAACAACCCTGCTCGATTCGATTCGCAAGACCAAAGTGGCAGCGGGCGAAGCAGGTGGGATCACCCAGCACATTGGGGCGTACCACGTCGATGTGGAGCACAATGGCGAAATGCAACAGGTGGTCTTCCTAGATACCCCTGGTCACGAAGCCTTTACCGCAATGCGAGCCCGAGGAGCTCGGGTGACGGACGTGGCAATCCTGGTGGTGGCCGCCGATGACGGGGTTCGTCCGCAAACGATCGAAGCAATCAGCCACGCGAAAGCCGCAGGTGTGCCGATCATTGTTGCGATCAACAAGGTAGATAAGGAAGAAGCCCAACCCGATCGGGTGAAGCAAGAACTCACCGAGTTTGAGCTGGTACCGGAAGAGTGGGGCGGCAGCACCGTCATGGTGCCTGTGAGTGCAATGACGGGGCAAAACTTGGATACCCTCCTGGAAATGATTCTGCTGGTATCCGAGGTCGAGGATCTCCACGCCAACCCGAATCGCCTCGCGAAGGGTACCGTCATTGAAGCCAACCTCGACAAGGCGAAGGGGCCTGTTGCAACCCTTCTGGTACAAAATGGCACCTTACATGTGGGCGATATTATCGTCGCAGGCTCCGCACTGGGTAAAGTGCGCGCCATGGTGGACGATCGGGGTCGCCGCGTCAAGGAAGCCAGCCCATCCTTTGCCGTGGAAGTTCTCGGCTTAGGTGACGTACCCGCCGCTGGGGATGAATTTGAAGTCTATAAGGACGAAAAAGAAGCCCGTGCTGTCGCAGATAGCCGTGCGGAAGCGAAACGTCAGTCCCGCTTGATGGCGGCCATGTCCTCCCGTCGGGTCAGCTTGAATACCTTGTCCAGCAAGGCTCAAGAAGGCGAACTCAAGGAACTCAACATTGTCATGAAGGCGGACGTTCAAGGGTCTGTCGAAGCCATTTTGGGATCCCTGAAGCAGTTACCCCAGAACGAAGTACAAGTTCGGGTTCTGTTTGCGGCCCCTGGGGAAATTTCCGAAACAGATGTGGACTTGGCTGCAGCATCGGAAGCGGTTCTGATTGGCTTCAACACCACACTGGCAACGGGGGCTCGTCAAGCCGCCGATCGGGCCGGGGTCGATGTCCGGGAGTACAACATCATCTATAACTTGTTGGATGATATCCAAGCTGCCATGGAAGGTCTGCTGGAGCCAGAACTAGTGGAAGAACCGCTGGGTCAAGTGGAAGTCCGGGCCGTCTTCCCAGTGGGCAAGGGCGCTGTGGCGGGTTGCTACATTCAGTCCGGTAAAGCGATTCGGAACTGTAAGATTCGCGTTAAGCGGCGCGGCAACCTGATCTTTGAAGGTAACCTGGACTCCCTGAAACGGATGAAGGAAGATACCAAAGAAGTCAATGCTGGGTATGAGTGCGGGATCGGGATTGATAACTTCAATGCCTGGGAAGAGGGCGATATTATCGAAACCTTCCGCATGGTCACGAAGCGCCGTACCTTAACGCCTTCTCGCTAGGAATCGGAATGCTGGAAGTACGCTCTAGCTAGCTGACTTCTAGAGACATCCAATCTACATATCACTTAAAAGAGCAGGTGTCTGTCCCTGCTCTTTTGTTTTGAAAACTTTGGGTAGCGCTCAGATTTGGGTAGCTCTCAGATCCCTGTCCCTCGTGATTCCACAGTCTCGCTATGCAATATCGTCGGTTTGGCAAAACTCAGCTTCAGATGTCCGTAGCCTCCCTAGGCACGATGCGGTGTTTAGCGTCGCAAGCGGTGATGGAACAAACGGTGCAGACCGCGATCGCGGCGGGGATCAATCATGTGGAAACGGCCCAAGGTTATGGCAACAGTGAACGATTTCTGGGACAAGCCTTGCGACAGGGAAACTGGCCGCGATCGGACTTGATTTTGACAACCAAACTCACGCCCACTCCAGATGCAGCGGCCATGGAGCAGGCCCTTGATCAATCCCTAGAAAGACTGCAAACCGACTACCTAGACTGTTTAGCGATCCATGGGATCAACACCGTAACCCACCTCGACTGGATTCGGTCTGCAACGGGTTGTATGCAGGCGGTGCAGCAGGCGATCGCCGATGGACGAGTGCGGCATGCCGGTTTTTCAACCCATGGATCCTTAGAGGTGATTCTGGGGGCGATCGCGACGGAGCAATTTTCCTTTGTGAATTTGCACTATGGCCTCTTTTTCCAACGGAACCTGGCGGTGATCGCCCAAGCCCAAGCGCAGGATATGGGGGTATTTATTATTTCTCCTGGAGATAAAGGTGGAATGCTCTACACTCCTCCGGAGACCCTGAAGCAGCTTTGTCAGCCTTGGTCACCCTTGGCGGCGAACTATGGTTTTTTACTCACGGATCCTAGAATTACGACCCTCAGCCTAGGCCCCGCTAATCCCCAGGAACTTCAGACAGCCCTGGAACAGTTAGAAATTGCAACGGGAGAGCAGGATATCGCCCTAGGCCATTCTCCTAAGATCCCTCATACCCTTGCCACCACGATCGCCCAGCGACTAGAAAGCCATCAACAACAAGCCTTGGGAGCCGATCGCTGTAGCCAGTGCTATGAATGCTTACCCTGTCCGGAGGAAATCAATATCCCCGAAGTTCTACGGTTACGCAACTTGGCAGTGGCCTATGACATGCAGCAGTTTGGCGAATATCGCTATGGCATGTTTGAAAATGCAGGGCATTGGTTCCCTGGCAAAAAAGCGAATCGTTGTACTGACTGTGGCGACTGTCTACCCCGGTGTCCTGAACAGCTCAAAATTCCCAAATTACTGCGTGAGACCCACGATCGCTTAGGAGGTCAGCCCCGTCGCAGACTTTGGGGAGACTAGCGCCAGTACCGTCGTCCTTTGATAAAAATGCCTACTGTCCAGCCCAGAATATCCTCTAGGGTAAGTGAATTGGCAACCTTAACGAACAGGTGGCTTACATTAAAAGTTTTAGTGAAGAAAAATTGCATGACACCTAAAGGAGTAATGGGTAAAATTTCCTTAAGGATCCAAGCAAATAGCAGGCAGGGAACTAATCCCCAGAGAATTGCCGTCGTAATACTCAACCGCCAAAATTGTTGATGCTCCAGAATGAAGACAGCTAAGGCACCGATCGCCATCCCGATCGCAAAGGGGAGAATTCCAGCTAGAGGAGAGGTTAAAACAAGGTTCAGTAGTGACCCTAGTAAATTGGGCCAGAACGTCAGACCCAGAAAAAACAACCATTCCACTGCGACTACGCCCAGAATCGTCATTAATGCGACTCCCAGCAAGACATTCCAGGGTAGGTAACGCAATGGCCCCCAAGGGCTTCGTTTTAGCACAATATCGGTTCTCCGTGTAAGCTGAATTTATCTAGGCCGGTGTTTATTTAGATCAGTGTTTATTTAGATTGATTTGTCTAAGTCGGCTAGGGTTTTGGAACAGGGTTTGGAACAAGGTTGGCAAACAATCAACCAGATTGGGTAATCAAGATTTTAGAGGATTGTAAGTGATGGGATTGATGAACTCCAATAGCCAGCCTGGTTTTCAGCCGATCGCCGGATCTCCTCTGTTTCCCTCTGCCATAGTCCAGTGTCTGACGGCGAGTTTGGCGATTAGTAGTCTAGTTTTGGGAACCTGTATTCCAGCTAAATCTGATCCAGCAACTGACCTGGCAACTCGTCAACCAACTGAGCAATCAACTGACCAAGAGACTCCCAAGGGAATCACGAAAGGGAGCACCAAAGCGCTAAACCCGGATAACGCGACCTATCAAGATAGCCAAAATTCCACGATCGCAGCTCTCCAGCCCGATCTCACGCCGTTTAATGTGAAGCAATTGAATCAGGGACTATGTGAATCTTCGGTACCCGGCGTGAGCGATCGGATTGACTTTCAATCCAACCTGAGTCTTCCGAGTCTCTGGTTGGCTCGGGATCAATTTGCGGCTCAGGCGAAATTTGGGAGCAAACTTCTAGAAGGATGGCTCGCCTGTCCCCAGAACGCGATCGCCCAGCCCAAAGTCAGTGTCATCATTAATGAACAGCTCTGGAGCCTCCTGGATTATCTAGAGCGCTATCAATTTCTCAACCAATTTGGTACCGCAGCCCAACAGGAAGGTTTTAATCTGCGTCTCTTTAGCCGTCAGGGGCATATGCTAGCCGCCTATACCTGCGTTGTGCCCGGTCAAACAGAACCCGTGAATGGCGGGCAGCGTCCCTGTGCGATGCAACTGGATGCCTTGGGACGGGGAAGTGTGCGGGGGCGGTCTACGGGGCTTTTCGGATCGATTCCCACAACTGGCGGTATTGCTCAGCCATAGCTGGAGACAGGGGTTGAAGAAACTCACTTTTATTAAATCGATCGCGATCGGGAAGTAACAACGGATTGCTTCGTAGGTCAGTCGAGAGTGTTTCAGGTCTCAGGGTTAACAGACTGGGTGAAGTGCCTTGACTAATCAGTGTGAACTGAGGCGCGAACTGGGGCTGTAAACCCAGCGTTGTCCATTGGGCAATGAGGCGATCGAGAGTTGAATTGGCTGTGACTGGCTGGGTTGGGATGGGTTGTACCCAGAGATCGGCCCAGAGCATGGTTCCAGAAGCGGGAAATACAGCCGCAAGATTTGGATTGCGGCGCAGTTGAGTCAGAATTTCACTGGAGGAGCCGACCGCCACCCAGGTATCGCCCAGAATCAAGGCTTGCAAATAATGCTTAGAACTGTAGAACTTGACATTATTTTGCAGCGATCGTAGCTCTGAAGCGAGATTAGGTACTTTTTGAAGATCGCTGGGATTGCAGGATTGACCCAGCTTTTTTAAAACTAGGCCAATGACTTCGCGGGGTTGATCGGGTAGGGACAATCTGCCCTGAAGTTGAGATCGCCACAGATCAGACCAATCCGAGGGAGGCGTTATTCCCTTCTGTTCTAGTAAATCTTTGCGATACACGATCGCCAAACTTCCCCAACGATAGGGAATGCCCCAGATTTGCCCATTGCCCGCATTCAGCCCCTCATCGTTACGCCGTACCAAATCTTGAAAAATACTAGGTAAGTTGTTCCAAGCAGCCCAAGCTTCCGGTGCGCTGCCTTGCCAACTATTGACCGCGATCGGTTGAATTAACTTTTGACGAATTGCGATCGAGAGCCAATCATTCCCCAAACTAACTACATTTGCAGCTTGCTGATTAGGAGAAGGGCCAATCCAAGGCAGAGGCAACGGCACGATCGGTTTTGGGGTGGGCAGTTCGCCCGTGGCTTGACGTTTCCAGCGTTGCAGTAGATTAAATAAGTCCTGTAACTGTGCCTCTGGCCGCACATCCAGATGGATAGCGTTGGTTGTAGAAAATTCTTTAGAAATCTGTTGATTAAACGCCTTAGTTAACAAAGCCGGGACTGATCCCCGCAGCAACCGAATTCGCAAGGTAGCTTGGGACGCTGACTGACATCCTGTCAACGCAGATCCAAGGGCTAGGGCAGTAGTACTCGACAAAAAGGTTCGACGATCCATGGTGGCGACGAGGTTGACGGGACAAGATTGAGGGCTAGGATTTGCATTGCAGCATCCTGCATTCTAACCGTTGTTCCCGCCGATTTCGTTGAATTAGTAGGGGGCTTGAGGTGTGCTGAAGAATTTCTGTTAGTTGACTGGATCAGCTTGCCGATGTTCCACACCAAAACCCACCAGGAGAATTTCTGAAGGTGGGACATCGGTGCTAGGACGGCGGTAAGTGACGATCGTACGCAGTCGGGTATCCGGGGCAATGAAGCGCATTTGATCCACCGCGACGGATTTCCGGTAAAAGGTGGTCATTTCCAAAGTCTGGCGGCTAGGTTGATAGGTGAAACGACCCGCGATCGATCCCCCTTCGGAATAGCCTTCATCCCGCAGGTAAAACCCACGAATAATGGAGTCATCCTGGTCTGCGGTGGCGGCGGCAATTGGGAGCGGTAATTCCCCCGGAACGAGGTCGGCATTGAGGAGATTTTCTGGGACAAAGAGAGCCTTCAGACTCATACCCACCCGATCGCCCTTTTCCGAGACCGTGTCAAAGTGGATAGCAAATCCGGGACAGGCTTGGGGCGTATCATGTTGCGCTTGCTCTGACAAAACCGTTTTCAACAATTTTTGCTTGGTCAAGTCATCTAAAGGACTAGCTTGAAACTCGGTGTGCGATCGCTCAATTTCATTCTCTGCAAGATAATGATAAGTCCGTTCGGTGGCCCAATATCCTGCGCAGGCTTCAAAAAATGCTTGGAAACTCAGCATTCACAATTCACAAATTCAACTAGGGTGATCCTAAAAGATCGCTCGGCTGAAAAGCAAATCACCCCTGAAAAGCAAAGCACAACGGTTATCAAATATGGTCATCAAAAAGCATGATCATCACAACGATCGTCGAATATAAATGACAGTAACAAGGCATTACGATTTAGTTACAAATTCTTGCGTTATATGGCAAGTTCCGTAGATAATTCAGGCCAAGCGTCCTCAAGATCCTGTAAAAACTCTAACTCTTTGAAATGGAATTGGGTTGCAGAAAATTTTGGGTCGCATATTATCAACTTTTTGATTCCTGTTTGATTGATTTTTAGATTAAATATTTCGCAATGTAAACTACATTTTGCGCCTTAAGTAACGGTTTTTCCATAAAACGTTAAATGATTCCGCAGGAAATCCACCTTCGATCGAATCCCTCCCTAAGATGGGGGGTATTACACGGAGCATGGGGTCGATCGCATGGACACGCTACAAACCCAAGTTACGTTGCTCAATCAAAAAATGGATGCATTATTCCAGGCGATTGAAGAATTAAGTCGTCAGGTTTCTAATGCACTCGGTGAGATGCGAGCAACTACCCAGACCCATTCACGTTCGAATAGTGGTGAAACGAATCATCACCGTCATATTCTGGATGATCTTTCCGATCACAAAGATATTTTGATCGATAGTAATGGGGCAGAAACGATGGCTGCAAGTAGCGATCGGATTATGACCCCGGAGTTGCAAATTCAACGCCTGACGGCTCAACTAACTGCCGCCTACAATCGGATTGCAGCCTTGGAAGAACAGTTACTGGCTCGTCGAATTTCTTAATCGCGTAGCTGCCATTGACGCTCTAATAGATCTTCCACGGCAGCCACGAGTTGTTGATTACTCCATTGTTGGTAAAGATGGGCTGCGATTGCGCAGCCGCCTGCTCCCACCCCTTCTTTGACAAATCCCTGTTCGTACACTTGTAACTGAGGATAACGGGATTGCCTAAAATCTAAGGCGGTGGCAATGAGGGGGACTCCACCAATGCTACGGCTGAGGCCGATCGTATCTCCTGTGGGATCTTCCGCTACCCAGCGAGTTGTTCCCACTACGATATTTTCAGGATTCCAGACTTGCTGCGGAGAATTCCAGCGAGGGGCGTCATCCCTCGAATGAGGTGCCATCCTAGCGGATAACTTTCCGCCCCAAGTTTCTGGTAGCGTTTTTTGTAGGCGTTGGGCTAAGGCGTACACGGCTAGCATTTGTGTGCCCCCTGCCAACAACACTCCGCAGTACCGACTGGCTGCAATCATCATTCCAGCAACTACAGGCTGCATAGGATCCCCGATCGCCGCTATGAGTTGTAAGGGAAAGTGGGAGTCGCTAGTAGATTGCCTGAAATCTTGCAGCGCTGATTGAACTAGCTGCTGCTTCTGAGTATGGTTACACGTGGGATGGCTGCTGTTGACTTTGCCTAGGGCTGGAATGCCCAATCCCAATAGTAATGCCAATGCTGTTGTCGTTCCTCCAACAACACACTCTCCAATGATGAGATAACGATTTTGTAAATCTTGTCCGAATTGTTGACCTAACTGAAGACCTACTTGAAATAAATGCTGTACTGTAGTGAGCTCTAAGGCTGTCCCTGTACTCAGACAACGGGCTGCCTGTCCACCGCAGTCGATACAAGGAATGGGAGGAGACTCTAGCAATCCAGCATTGATGATGTGGGTCGGAATAGAAAGGCACTCCACGATCGCCCGAGAAATAAAAGTTGGGGATGCGCCCGCTTGCAACGGTGGCAAAGGATAGCAGGGCTGGGGTTGCACACCCTGGTAGAGGAACTCTGCATCCGCAAGGGCTGTGTAGCGCCGATCGCCTGGATTTGCCCCTGCGGCAGAGATTCCAGGAATTAGGCCCGTTTCTGTAAATCCCAAGACACAGATAAATTCGGGTTGTTGTCTTTGGTAGCGTTGCAGCCAACGTTCTGCCTGAGATCGTTGCGTATAGATGTTAATCATCTAAATCAATTATCCGGTCAATCCTAAAAGTTGTGACGCACCTAGAGAAGATTACTCATCCATTAACACTTGTATCCACTTAGGCGGATCGGGAATGGGATTGCCAAGGCGATTGCACAGGATATAAGCAACCACATGCACCAAACCAACGTAGACAATATTTTTAACGACGATCGCAGCCACCGTCAGCCCTTGAACTAAATTCAAGCTGGGTTGTTGCAGGATGCCTAGGATGTTAAAAATCCATTCCACAAACCCCGTAACCTGAATCGTGGCATAGAGCCATAGATCATCTCCCAGCAAAAGTGACACCAGCCAAATCCGGAAAAAGGTTCCGAAGGTCGTCAGTACCGTGCCTAAAAAAATAGCAAAGCTCCATCGGCTGCGACGAAACCACAAGCTCCCAAACGTCCAGCCTAAAACGCCATAGGGAATCAAAAACTGAATTGCCCGTACAGGCCCCATCAACACACTCAACAGCAAAACTGCCACAAGAACGCCCATGCCCGCTGCCCGATTGCCCCACCGCAGATAAATAATCGCGATCGGCAGCGGAAAAAAAATCATCATAGGCCCGAGGGGAAAGTAAAAATTCACCAACCACAGCAACCCGGCAGCGCTGGCGAGGAACGCGGTTTCCACCATGACGATCGGGCTGTTGGGATCAACCCCTTGCCGCTGGGTTTCGGGGGATTTTTCCAGGTTGGGGACAATATCATCCAACCAGCCACGATCGTCGTCAGCTTCAGGAGAACCTTGGGAGTTGTTGGGGATAGGAGCAGTCATGCCAGCGGCTTAAGTTTGAACAGATCTACTGTAACGTTAGTTCGAAATTGCCGCATTCGTAAAAAAAATCACGCACCCTTTTACCCTCCCACCCTCCTACTAGTTCTACCCCTGCACCACCTGCACCTGCGCCGCACAAGCTTTGGCCCGATCGCGCGCTTCTTCGATCGTGGATCCCAGGGCCAGCGCTACCCCCATGCGACGGTTGGCATAGCTCTTGGGCTTACCAAAGAGCCGTAACTTACTCGTTGGAACCTGTAAAGCTTCTGCCACGCCCGTAAATTGCGGATTCTCCGTTGGTTCCGTTCCCAAAATCACCGCCGAGGCACCGGGTTTGATCAGGTCAATCTCGCCGATCGGCAAACCCGCGATCGCCCGCACATGTAACTCAAACTCAGACATGTTTTGGCTAATCATCGTTACCATGCCTGTGTCGTGGGGGCGGGGACTGACCTCGCTGAAGTAGACTGTCTGTTCCCCCGTAGGATCCCCTTCAATGAACAATTCCACGCCAAATAATCCCCAACCGCCTAAAGCTTCCGTAATTTTGGCCGCGATCGCCTGACATTGGGCGAGGGTGGTTTCTGACAGCTCGCAGGGTTGCCAAGATTCACGATAATCGCCACTGATTTGCATATGGCCAATCGGCGGACAGAAATGGGTGCCATCGATCGCCCGGACGGTCAGCAATGTAATCTCGGTGTGGAAATTGACAAAGCCTTCGATAATTACCCGATCGTTTTGCGTCCGGCCCTTGGCGTGGGCATAGTCCCAAGCGGGCAAAATATCCGCCTCCGTTTTCACGGTACTTTGGCCTTTGCCGGAGGAACTCATCACTGGCTTGACCACACAGGGCAGACCAATTTCTGCGATCGCTGCTTGGTATTCCGCTTCTGTATCGGCAAAGCGATAGGGCGAAGTTTTCAACCCTAGGGATTCCGCCGCCAGCCGCCGGATCCCTTCCCGGTTCATCGTGAGAAAGGTCGCATTGGCCGTCGGAATGACTCGCCAGCCCTGCTTTTCCAGTTCAATCAACGTCGGCGTGGCGATCGCTTCCACTTCCGGCACGATGAAGCTGGGTTGCTCCGCTTCAATCACCGATCGCAGAGCCTCCCCATCCAACATACTGATCACATGGGAACGGTGGGCAAACTGCATGGCCGGGGCATTGGCGTAGGCATCCACCGCGATCACTTCCAAGCCCAAGCGCATCGCTTCGATCGCTACTTCCCGCCCTAATTCCCCGGAGCCAAGGAGTAATAGGCGTTGTGCTCCAGGTTTGAGGGGAGTTCCCCACGGGGCTAGGTCAGCAGTAGACGGTACAGCAGGTTGATTCGTAGCCATTCCAACAGTCTCCAAATCAGGTGCACGCTGGATTATCTCACTCCCTGGGGGCTAAACCGATCGCAACTGGCTTTACGTAGCGCAATCTTTGACAATATGTCTTATTGCAGTCTTGTAATCTTTGACCACCTGTCTTTTGACCCAGTAAATCCCTTCTCAACAGAATGGGGGACGGTAATCCTTGAGCGTAGAACACTGGTATCAAAATGTTAAGAAAGCTTTTTCTGGGATTGATCGCGATCGTTGCGACCCTTTCCTTTGCCCTGCCGTCCTATGCTGCCGATGCTGCTGCTGGGGCTAAAGTGTTCGCGGCCAACTGTGCTGCTTGCCATGCGGGTGGACGCAATGCCGTGAACCCGACAAAAACTCTGCAACAAGCTGACCTCGACAAATACGGTATGGCTTCCGCAGAAGCGATCATCCAGCAGGTGACGAACGGTAAAAACGCAATGCCTGCCTTTGGAGCCAAACTCCAAGCCGATCAAATTGAAAATGTGGCAGCCTATGTGCTGGCTCAGGCTGGCCAGAATTGGGCCAAATAAGACTCAGCCAAGGGAAGACTAAGCCAAGTCGGCTCCTTGTGAGTTAGAGTCGCCATTCATTTTGAATACTGACCCTAGGGAGAGGCTTAAAAAGTGTTAAGCCTCTTTTCCTTTTGAGGCATGAAATTCTGTTCTTGAATGCCTTGCTGTCGGTAGATTGGGTGCTCGTAGCGGCAACTTTTCCGGTTGCTTGTAGGTCTATGGAGAAGATAGAGTGAGGTTAATTGTTCTGTAAAAGTTATGTAAAACGATAATTTTTCCTCTTTTCCTCTCTATCTTGACTAGTAGATCCCTCTTGACTAGTAGATTCTCTGGAATAGCATTGCTTTTAAATCCATCTTTAGATTGATTCTCAAATACAGGTTTTCGGTTAAAGCGATCATTCTGGTCAGGATCGGTCTAGATTAGTAAAAACTCAAGTTGATTTGGACTTTATAGGATATGCGATCGCAGTTTCTGGGTATTGTGGGCGGTGTAGCGCTCGGCCTCAGCCTTAGTGGAGGGTTCAGTGGAATTGCCACAGCGGCAATGACGGAGGGGCAAGTTGCGCGGGTAGTGGAGTCGCTTCGACAGGTCGGTGTGCAAAGTCCAAAGAGTGATGGCCTGTATAGTGACTGGCGAGTTAAAGCTGCCAATATCCCCATTTGGTCAAAGTCCTGTCTCGGGAAACCCCTGACGCCACAGCAGTTTAACGATAGTCCAGCTACCGCCCGTAATATTGTGAACTGTGTGATTAAGGACGTGGCGACAACGGAAAATCAGCAGGCGAACGGCGATGAAGCACTCACCGTTCGTCGGATTGCTGCTTGGTGGATGACGGGAGATAGCGGTCTTTATAACAGCCCTGGTACTGCTACCTATACGAACCAAGTGCTGAGTTTATATCAACAAGCCCAAGACAAGCCCGCCAATGCGGCAAAACCAACGGGCAACACCAAGCCTACAGGCAACACCAAGCCTACAGATAGCGGTTCTTCCAGTTCTGCGGATAAAACGGTCAAGGCGACTGCAGGACGCAGTACGGCCTACGATCGCTATATGCAAGTGGGTTACACTGCCACCCAAAAGCGTAACCATCGCACGGCATTGCTCTTTTTCCGGCGGGCACTGGATGAACGCCCCAATGATACCTATGCAATCCAAGCGATTAAGAACGTAGAAGCCTATCTGGCCCAAGGCAAAGGCAGCACAGGAACCTCTAGTCCCTCCGACAACCCACCTTCCCCTGAGCCGCCCAAGCCTTAACAGCGCCTAGTTGAATAGCCTGCTTGAAATTTTCTTGCTTAAAGCTTACTTGAAGTCTGCTTGAAATTTGTTCAGTCCGTCCTGATGGGAGTCCGATTGATGAAACGTTTAGCTGCTTGGGCGATCGCCTGTTCAGTTCTAGTGATGCCGAATGCTGCGATCGCTGCAGAATGGAAGAAAGTTACCGAAAATTCTGTTAAAGACACCTTTTTCATTGACACCAGTTCAATCCAGCGCACTGGAAATACGGTGACTTACTGGGAATATCGTGAGTTTCCAGAACCCAATAATCCTTTTTTAGAAAATACGATCGAGGAAGCCCTCCATGGGGTTGTGATTCGTTGGTCTGCGGATTGTAATTCCAAGACCCAACGTCTCCGCCGGGTGAATGCGTTTGGCAAAGATCGGAAACTGATCCAACGGTTTGACTATGGGGATACCGGAACCCTAGTGCAACCGCGCCAAGGAAGTAGTGGATACGAAGTTCTCCAGTATGCCTGTGCCCAGCCCGCAACCTAGGAGATTAGCATTTAGTAGAGGGGGGAACGTTTAGGTTCGTCAACTTTCAGGGTTTGTCAACGGCCAGGAGTTGGTTCACTTGCAATTGACGAATCCCTACCTCTGTTACCCACCGACCCCTTTACCCACTGACCCATTCGGGATTTTCTTTGCACGCTACTCTCTGACTCAACCTCCTAATCCTCAATTTTTTTCTTGGGACGGTTCAGTTCTTGGGTTTTGGCTTTGGCTGCTTCGTAAGCCGTTTGGTACGCTTTGCCGCCTAGCATGACATCGCCATAGTACTCATAGGGCATCTCACCATAGATAGGCAATGGATCGTCCTCTGGGTAATCTTCTTGGGCTTCTTCGATCGCGGCTTTGAGTTGCTTCAAGGTCAGGGCTTGGGCAGAAAAGTAATACAAATCGTCTGGTTTCTGACTCAGTTGATTGATATTGGGATCCACTAAGCAATCTGCCAGCTCTAACCAGCAATGCTCGATCGGTTGGAAGGGGGTGCCGGGAAAGACCAGAAAGCCTTGCACATAGAGTACCTCTTCTCCCATCTCCAAGGCAGCTTTGTACGCAGTTTCAAATGGAGACTTGCCCTTACGACCGATTTGTTGGGCGATCGTGCGGGATTGTTCGAGATTTAGAGGTTTATTCATAGAGACTGCAAATACTGAAACACAGGCTAATCGGCTAATAGCGTAGCGTAGCGACTGAAGACGATCAAGCCACGATTTCAAGTCAGAACGTTCTACGTGAGAGTCAGATTACTGAATTAATTTTTGATTTAAACAAAGAAATAAATCTTTTAAGGTCTTCAACTCGTTTAAATCGAAGGTTGGACACAGCTCAACCCCAAACTGACCTTCAAACTCTTCACAGAGATCCCATTCCCAGTCACACCAACAAACTAAGGGAATATGGAGATCCTCAATCAGGCGATCGCTCGGGAGTAAACGAGCCGCTTCTAAGCCAGAGTATGTTTCTAATTTGCTGTAGAGAAACTGGGCTAGTTCCGGTTTGATGCCTAAAGGCTCCCAAAAGCAACGATACCAATCATGGGATCCGTAGGCAGAGCGATCGCGCAAGGTTTTATTAATTTTTCGGCGCAGTTGCAGGTCGGGCCTCATATCGGGATAGGTCCGGATTGCTTGCCACCAATTGTTAAACTTGCGCCACATGCGGATAGAGAAATCGAAGTTTGATGCATAACCCACGCCCTCAGTATTCCCCGCATCTTTGGAAGAATTGAAATCGTCAAAGAATTGAAATCGGAACAAACGTTGAAAAACGCTACTACGCTGATCGATCGGCCGTCCTGTCCAGTCCTGCGGCGAGTTGGGCTGTGCCATAGGCAGCTTCTGTGTAAGGAGCTACTTGTACAGGGATACCGAGAGATTTTGCCCGAATTTGCATCCAAACCGTATTTTTTGCCCCTCCACCGGCAGTGTAAACATGGGTTAAGGGAGTAGCACCGAGCGTTTCTAGTAAGCGATAGCCTTGGGTTTCAATGCGGGCGATGCCTTCTAATAGTCCTTGTAAAAATTCTTGAGGATTGTCTGGACGGGGTTCCAATCGGGGTGGCAAGGTGGGGTTGTTAATGGGAAAGCGATCGCCGGGTTGGAGTAAGGGGTAATAGTCGTACTGGGTGGGCTGATTGGGATCGATGTGTTGACTGAGTTGTGCAATTTCGGTATCGGTAAAGAATTTCCGGAGCACTGCGCCCCCTGTATTTGAGGCCCCACCCACGAGCCATAAATTGCCTAGACGATGGCTGTAAATGCCATAGCGAGCTTCTTCTATCCGTGTAGAACTTAATAATTTCAGAACCAGGGTGGATCCCAATGAAGTCACAGCTTCCCCGGGCTGCTGGGCCCCACTGGCTAAAAATGCCGCAATACTATCCGTTGTACCTGCATGGATGAAACAGGTCTGTGGAATACTGAACCGTTGCGCCAGGGCCGATCGAATCGGCGCGATCGCTTGTCCCGGAACCAACACCTGTGGCAGTAGGTACCGTAGGGGATGGGTGTCTAGCCAGACTGGATAGGCCAAGGTTTCTACGTCATAACCTAGTTTGAGACTGTTGTGATAGTCGCTGATGCCTAACTGTCCATGGAGCAAGAAACTGAGCCAGTCAGCTTGGTGGAGCAGATAGCAAGCTTGGGCAAAATAGGGCTGATCCGCGTACCACAGGAGTTTAGCGAGGCTGGAAGTGGCGCTGAGAACGGTGTGATTAGGTGGTGCCAAGGTTTGCAGGATGGCTACTTGGGCAGCGGCGCGACTATCGTTGTAGAGAATGGGATCCGCAATCGGTTGACCTTGTTGATCACAGAGAAGAACTGTGGATGAGGTTCCGTCGATCGCAATGCCTGCTAAGTTCGATCGCACGCTAATGGGTAATTGTTCCAACAACTTATAAAGAGTTTGTTGCCAGCGATCGGTCAGAGGCTGATCCGGCAGCGTTTCGGGATACTGCAAGGAAACTTGGGCTTGAATGGCACCCGTCGCATCAATCGCGATCGCCCGTGCCCCAGAGGTGCCAAAATCAATTCCTAAAAACAAAGCACTCGATTGCATGAATGAGGAAGATGGAAATGAGTTTAAGCGCCTACGGCTTATCAAATTGGCTGTAGCTAAACCAACAAATTGCTTGCTGTTTTCTTAAAAAAAATAAATTTTCTCACATCTTATTAGATAACATAGGTCAATTCTCAACAATGGTTAAAATATGTTCATTTCTTCTATACAATCTCGTTGCAATTTTCTAGAATAAAGACTTCAGAAACCGTTGTTTTTCTTTTCAAGATTTGTCCATGAAGTATTTATTTGACATTGTGGGCGTTGCACCAATTTTATACTTTTTTGAACAACAACAGGAACGGTCAAGTAAGATACAGCCAGTCCAAGTGGAGTATGTTTGGAGCAATCGCTGTACGTTGGATGCTGTGCTCACCTCGATTGAACAAATCCCTCAGAACCATGATTGGATTTTGGACGAGGTTGTGGATTCGGTGGTGCAGTTTTGGATGAATAACTTAGAGGTGATTCAGCACTGGAAAACGCGCTTAGAAGATGGCGGAAAGGAACAGGTTTTAATCAGTCGTGTCGGCGATTTGAGTAGTTTGCGCAATGAACTCAATTTCCTTTTCCATCAATAGGATTTTCAGTTGCTTTTGAGTTTAATGACTAGTTCCAGTCAATCAATGGAATGGACGATTGTTATAAGAGTGCTATGGGGGCAGTCATTCCTTCTGTGCCCGCCAAGCTGCCGCTGCTGTTTTCACTAGACTGTAATAGGGTTCCTGCGTAACATCCACAGCTTGGGTTGTCTGGGCCCGCTTCCCTAAGCTGCCAATGCGTTCTCCCTTTTGAATCACTAAAATTTCCCCTTTCCCGTTGCGAATCCGTAGCTC
The DNA here is from genome assembly GCA_002148405.1 of Alkalinema sp. CACIAM 70d. Classification (GTDB taxonomy): domain Bacteria; phylum Cyanobacteriota; class Cyanobacteriia; order Leptolyngbyales; family Leptolyngbyaceae; genus Alkalinema. The sequence continues at coordinate 58,367 of MUGG01000005.1, forward strand.
TGGCTTGCCTTGACGATCGACTATCTGACAACAGCGATAGGGCCGATCGCGATGCATAAATGGGACTCCCGCAAAACTCGATTCCTCCGGTAACCGTGCGCCGATCACCTCTAACTGAATTGAAACCTCTCCCTGCCATTCATTGGTTTTCAAGCGATAGGCAATATCGATCGCCGAGGGCAATGGATGATAATCCCCCCAGCGCCAAGCGATCGCATCAAACCGTTTTGCCGGACGATCGGACTGCCAATCCTCCTGAGATAACGATAATTTAATGTGTCCCCGCCCCACTAATTTTTGACTGACTACCTGGACATTTGGTGTCCAAAATACGGGTTCAGGATTGGCCATTCCGCAGGGATGCAGTCCGTCCATTTCTAAGTACAAGTCATAGTCAATATCGTTAAAATTGGCTAACGCATCCACGGTGATTAGCGGCTTTAGATGTTGGGGTTGCAGACAGCCATGGGCATAGAGGCTCAGACACGATCGCATCTTTTCTAAGTTTTCTGCATAGAATGAGAACCCACCGGCTGCCCGGTGTCCGCCATGTTTGATCGTCAGTTCTTTACAAAACTCCAACGCCTCAAATACATTAAATTCTGGAATTCCCCGTGCCGAGCCGCGAATCACCGTTGGATTATCATCTTCATAGGTTCCAATGAAAACGGGAACGCCATAGCGTTCTACTAACCGCGATGCCACAATTCCAATCACGCCATGGTGCCATTCGGGTTGTACCAATAATAAAACTCGATCGTCTTTTGCATTAATCTCACCCGTTTCGTAAGCTTCAATAGCTTCATACTCGATCTGTTCACATAGCTGTTGTCGCTGCTTATTGACTTGCTCACACTGCATGGCTCGCTCTAGGGCCACCCCTTCATCATCTGTTGTCAGCAACTCGATCACTGTCACCGGATCACCAATGCGCCCGATCGCGTTAATCCGTGGCCCCAAGCGAAATCCGATCGCATCCGGCTTCAAGTTCTTATCTCCCACAACACCGGAGACTTGCATTAATGCTTGAATGCCCGGAATCTGCGAATAGGGCAACAAATGTAGTCCTCGCCTCACCCAACGCCGATTCACTCCTGTTAGGGGGGCTAAATCCGCGATCGTGCCTAGGGTAAATAGCTCCAGTAGCATCTCCCGTAGATCTTGGCCTCGCCCTAAACTATGGGCCAATTCCAAGGCCAAAATGTAGGCAACTCCAACCCCGGCCATCGTATGGTAAGGCGAATCGGGACTAATTAATTTGGGATTAAGAATTGCATTGGCGGGTGGAATTTTTTCTGGAACATCATGGTGATCGGTGATGATGACGGTGAGACCTAATTCCCGCGCCAACACGATCGGTTCATAGGCAGAAATACCATTATCAACCGTGAGAACAACATTAACTCCTTCGTGGTAAAACTCTTCAATAATTCGTTTGTTAATGCCATATCCTTCGCTCATACGACTGGGAATCGCATAGTCTACCACGGCACCTAGGGAGCGTAGCGATCGCAGCAACAATGCCGTGCTGGTCATACCATCTGCATCATAGTCACCACAAATGGCGATGCGCTGTCCTTGGTTAATTGCTTGGATCAACAGTTCCAAACTGAGGGGCAAGTCTGGAAAATCTGCCAATGGTGACGGTAGTTCCTCTCGATCGGGATCCAGAAAAGTTTCCGCTTGCTCGATCGTTTCAATGCCCCGATTCAGCAATACCTGAGCGATGACTGGAGAAATTCCCACTGCTTGGGCTAATTTGATTGCCTGATCCGATCGCGCGGGATAGAGGTTCCAACGCTGGTCAGGGATGCTGGGGTGAGAAAGGAAGTCATTCACAAAGCAAAGTCAGGGACGAACAGTAATCGGCATGATGGGTGAATTCAATTATAGAGCGGTGTCGTCCCTTGGGTCGGTTTTGCCATCTTTTGTTTAGCCTTGCTACATGATGGGAGTTGAATGATATGAGTGGAATGATGCTACTTGATTTGAGTCTCTACCTTGACCGAAAAATCTGGAGCGATCGTGGCACTAACTTGATAATTGCCTCCCCCTTCGAAATAGCCGTCGGGACGGGACGTATGGCGCTTGCCCTGGGCATCAAATTCCAACTGCAAACTGGCTTCTCCAGAAGGGTGTACTGAAATTTGGTGAGTTTGTCCCGGTGGAATCGTTCCAACGGGTTGAGTAAATCCCGGCCCCTTTGCCGTAACGTTTGTTATTTCAACCGATGAACGATTGACGATCTCGACTGTAGTTGCGCGATCGCGACATCCTGCTAGAACTGTTAATCCCATAAAAAACAGGACGCTTAGTCTTAATGTCATGGTGTTCTAATTATTTTATTAATGAATAATTAGTAGTGTCAATTTTTCAATAATATTCATTGCAACGATCGAGGCACACTGCCTATTAACTGAATAGTTGAACTAAGCAGCGTAGCTCGATCGTATTCTTTGAGATTTTAGTGCATTGATTGCATTGAGTCGCAGCCTGCGGTCGCGAACCTAGGGACTATGCACCAAACAATGCTCCGATCGATTTGCCCATATTAGAGGGTTGCATCGCATCCAGCGCCGCAGTCGGTTCAAACCCACAATGCACCATACAGTCTTGGCATTTTGGATTGTTGCTTTTGTTACCGTACTGATCCCAATCCGTTGTCTCAATCAATTCCTTAAAGGTTTTGACATGACCTTCATTGAGGAGGTAACAGGGTTTTTGCCAGCCTAAAACGCTATAGCTGGGACTGCCCCAAGGGGTGCAAGCGTAGTCCTTTTCCCCAGTCAGAAAATCGAGGAATAACGGGCTTAAGTTAAAGCTCCATCTTGGCTTTTTGCCTGCTTTGTAAGGGGCCAGAATTTCCCGGAAAAGGGCTTTGGTTTGTTCCCGTTTCAGGAAGTGGTCTTGATCCGGTGCCCATTCGTAACTGTAGCCCGGAGAAATCATCATGCCATCGAGATTGAGATCGCTGAGAAAGTCAAAAAAGGCATGCATTTCCTGCGGATCAATTCCTTCAAACACGGTGGTGTTGGTTGTGACGCGAAAGCCCTTGCGCTTGGCCGCTTTAATGGCCGCAACCGCTGTATCAAAGACACCCTTACGATCGACGCATTTATCATGGAGTTCCCGCAGGCCATCCAGGTGTACGCTGAAGGTTAGATAGGGGGAAGGGGTAAATTTATCCAAGCTCTTTTCCAACAGAATGCCGTTGGTGCAGAGGTAGACAAATTTCTTCCGAGCTACTAACCCCCGGACAATTTCGTCGATTTGGGGATGGAGCAAGGGTTCCCCACCGGGAATCGAAACCACTGGCGCACCACATTCTTCAACCGCTGCAAAACATTCCTCTGGAGAAAGATTTTGCTTCAAAATGTGGGTCGGGTGTTGAATTTTTCCACACCCGGAACAGGCAAGATTGCACCGAAAGAGCGGTTCCAGCATTAGGACAAGGGGAAACCGCTTCCGTCCTGACAGTCGTTGTTTGACGAGATACGACCCGACCGCGATCGCTTGTTGCAGTTGAATAGCCATAGGGATTTTGTCTGGTTCTCCTCACGGACTGACCTCTAAACCTAGCCCGTTGATTTCCCCAGTCATGCAGACGCTATCAACGCTGCAACGGTAGAGGACATTCACGGAGCAAGGGGCGGAGGCCATTTCGATAAGATCCAGTCTACGCGATTTCTTTGGGGATCCAGGCAGAGATTTTGGATTCTTAGGCTAATCCAACGATCTCAGGTCAGAATTTAGCCTGGTTTTGCCCTTTGTCACCTAAGGATGAACCAGAAATAGCCTTTCTGAAAATTGAGGTCGGTCGATCGCAGCAAAAAAAATTACTGCAAAATCTACTGCAAATGTGAGAGAATCTGTAGCGACATCAGGGGGAGGATCAGCGTCTCTGTACACGATTTTCCCTGGGGCAGTCTAGCGGGTTATTTTTTGAGTCTGACTAAACGAATCTGACCTAGCCAATCTGGCCTAGCAAATCTGACCCAATGAACCCCAATGAACCCCAATTAAACAGTTATCTGTTCGACAGGTTATGCATGGTGCAAGTTATAGATTGCGTCTAGATTGCGCAGGCTATTACTTGCCCATCTCATGCAGTCAATCCGTCGTGCAATAGGACATGAAATGGATCATGCATCCTGTCCTGTATCGTGCAGTCTTGTTATGCAATCTAGGAGGATTTTGTAAACTTTTGCAGGCGTTCGATCGCAGGTTGAGTTGAACAGTATTGGAAGCAGTAGGGTGTGGGCAGTATGAATTTTCCAGTTATGCAACGGACAACGCAAATCTATGGAAAAGAGGCTGCCATTGCGACTCCTCTCCTCACCTGTGCGGAGTATTTTGCAGGCATTGGTCTAGTGCGCTTGGGTTTAGAGCAAGCGGGCTGGAAGGTGGTTTTTGCGAACGATTGGGCGCTGGATAAGTTTGAAATGTATTCTGCATTTTTTGGAGAAACCAGCCAGCACTATCGAGTCCAGGATATTTTTTCCGTTTGCTATTCAGATATTCCCAATACGTTGCTAGCCACGGCTTCTTTTCCCTGTAGCGATTTGTCGATCGCAGGTAAACTTAAGGGCCTACGGGGGCAGTATTCAAGAGCCTTTTGGGGATTCACGCGGATTTTGCGCCATCAAGCCCAGAGGCCGCCCTTGGTGATGTTGGAAAATGTGATGGGTTGGTTGATTTCCAATGGAGGCAAGGATTTTCGGGCAACGATTCAGGAGTTGAATCAGTTAGGTTATGCCTGTGATGTCTATGCGATCGATGCAGCCCATTTTTTACCCCAAAGTCGGCCTCGCGTCTTTGTGATTGGCACGTATATGGGGAAACAGAGATTTGCAGTGAATTCAAATCTAGCGAGTTTTGCCCAGCGATCGCCCTCCTTACGCACCCCAGCCCTCGATCGGGCGATCGTCGCCAATCAAGATTTGCAGTGGAATTTTCTGGAGGTGCCTGCGCTTCCTGAAAGGGTGACTATGGGATTGAGTGGCTTAGTGGAAACTTTTGCTGAAGGGGACGATCGCTGGTGGAACCCGACGGAGGTGGAACGGCATTTAAAGATGATGTCGCCGCTCAATTTGGATTACCTCCAGCGGTTACAAGCTTTATCGGAATACTCCTATTGCACCATGTATCGGCGGGTGCGGAAGGGCCATCAGCGGGCGGAACTGCGGAAGGATGGGCTGGCGGGCTGTTTACGCACGATTCGCGGCGGTAGCAGTCGGCAAATGCTGGTGCGGGCTGGACAAGGGAGCATTAAAATGCGCTTGATGACGGTGCGGGAATACGCCAGATTACAAGGGGTTCCCGACAGTTATCCGTTACCGTATCACAGCAATCGTGCCCTAACTGGTTTTGGGGATGCCGTGTGCGTGCCAGTCATTACATGGATTGCTACCAATGTTCTTAATCCATTGGTGCGATCGATGTCGGTGCATAGGCCAGTTTGCCTGCCGTGATATTGAGCAGAAGAATGCCTTGGGTTTTGACAAAGCTATAGGTTACTGAACGACGGAAGCGTTGTCTATCAGCGGTTTGGTAGTTTTTTTGTAGTTCTGGTAGCCAGCGATCGAAGGTCGTTTGCAGTTTCACTCGAGGCACTAGCCAGACCTCAATTTGAGTATAGGCTTCATTGCGTGCCACAAAAATGTGATCGACAGCTTGATCGTTGGCCAATTTAGTTAATCCTTGGTGGCGATGGTATTGATATTCAAAATTCCCCCCAATGACCGCAGACTTGACTTCATAATGCATCAGATCTGCGCCGCCCATGGAGTTTGCTCGATCGTTTAAGAGAATCGCCGCAAACACTTCCCAATCCTTAGAACTGACGCTACCTTGCATTGTAAAACCATAGGTTTTGTAGATCTTGGCCTTTTTCTGGCTGGATTGAAGAATGAAGGCGCGATAGAACTGATAGGCGTTTTGGGGATGCAAATTCAGCACATCAGAAGCAAAGAAGAAATCCAAAGCTTCGCTCGGTGGGCACTCTTGAACACCAAGTGAAGCATTAGTGATGGAAGGGAATCAGCAATAGCGGCATCAGGCAGACGATCGTCCAACCGAGCGATCGCCAATCCCAACCCAACAAATCTACAGACGGGCTAAACAGAGCATCAATCCGTTCGCCTAGGCGATCGTGACAAATTTCGCTGTTCAACGCAGCGCCAAACTCCGGCTGCTCCATGGGTGCCCGCACCAGCGTCACCAACGATTCCGCTAACAGTAGAGGATCGACCTGCTGAGCGGCCCAAGCATCCGCCCGCAATTCCCGCAGTGTCAAAAGTTCTAGCCATAATCCTTGGGTATTCGGTAGCCAGATCGTTAGCCGCCGCAACCAACCCAGCCAAAAGAACCAGAAGGTGTCACGGTAATGGTGATGGGCTTGCTCGTGGGTCAGCACCGCTTCCAAATGCTCTGCATCCAATGTGGCTAAAATGCCTTGGCTGACGACCAATTCAGGCGTCCAAAAGCCAATTTGGGCGATGAACGGCAGGGAAGTGTCCAACAGCCAAGCGGGCCGATCGAGCACCTGGGTGGGTGAATTTTGGCGCAGGTTGTGTAGGGTTCGTTGTGCCTGGATCAGCAGGTAGACCAGGATCGCGATCGCCGCCAGCCCAAAACCCGCTGCGATCGCATAGCTGACCCAACTTTCCTGATGGTGCATCATGGATCCAAACGGCCCCATGCAAAGAAGGGCGATCGCGCTACTGAGTAGCAAGAGTGGCGGCAACAAAAAAGCGACAAGGGATCGATGCCAACGGTAGTCGCTTAACTGTTCTGTGGGTTGCCAGCAAAGGCGGATTAGGATGGCACTGGTGAGCGTAGCCCCCAACAAAAGTTCATGCATTACAGTCCCTCCCGTTGTTGCCGCATTTCCCGCAGCCGTTGGGCGATCGCATCGAGTTTGTCCAAGCTGGTTTGATCTAACTCATCGGCGAAGGCGGCTACCATGTCTGCATTGCCCACGGAAAGGAAGCGGTTGAGTTGCTCGTAGGCTTGCAGAGATCGGGCTTGCTCTCGGTTAATCAAGGCTGACCAAACGTGGATCTTGTTATCTTTTTTGCAGGTGAGCCAGCCCTTATTGGTTAACCGTTTCAGTACCGTGGTGACGGAGGTATAGGCCAATTCGCGATCGGGATCTTTCAAGATTCGCTGGTGAATATCTTTGACAGTTGCCGTGCCCAAATCCCAAACAATGTTGAGGATTTCCTGTTCGAGAGGGCCGAGGGACAGTTGGCGGGGTCGGTAGTTAGGCAAACCTGTCATAAGTCGTTCGGGTTTAGTTAGGAAATGAAGACGGCTAAGGTGTGGATGCAGCTTAGAAATCAAGAAATTCCTAAACTGTTTGAGGTAGGTCGTTTTGAGTGAGAAAGCTTGTACCTAACCACAAAGCGGGTACCTGAATACATGAATATCAAGGGTTCTTCTTAGAATACCTCACGATCTGAAGCAGAGTCGTTAAGAATCCCTTTAGGAATGACCCGTTTTCCTCTGATCCCATGCCATAATCCAAGCATTTAACCCCCTTGCTTATCTGTTTGAGGAGCTTCATATAATGTCAATGAATCATTTACTGCGCTGGAGCCAGTCAGCAATGGCGATCGCGGCTGTAACGGTTGCGTCTACCAGTTTTGCTCCCTCTGCCCATGCCCAAGGAATTACAGGACAATGCCGAGCCATCAAACAACAAACTGCCGTTTTTAAAGAGCGCTCTTCAACCAGTACGGCTCTCGTGATCCTGAAGGCTGATGCTAAAGTTACGTTGGCCGAAGATGCTGCGCAGGATGGACTCATTGCAGTCAGCGCACCTACAAAAGGCTTCGTACAAACCGCCAACCTCAAAATGTGCCCAGGCAAGCCCCCTGTTACGCCCCCTGCGGGAGGTTCTTGCCGAGTTGTGACTCAAAAGCTGGGTCTCATTGTGCGTAAGGAACCCATGTCTGCCGATGTGGTGGGCGGGGTTGCCATGAATGAAAAAGTCACCCTAGCGAATCCAGCGGAAATGAAAGAGGCTAGCGATGGACGGACTTGGGTGAAGATTGTGAAGCCTCTGGAAGGATGGGTTTCCGAAGGCTTTACAGGATCACCCTTCAAGAACTTGGAAGCTTGTAAATAAATCGTGTCTTGATCATTGAGGAATGGACAGGGTATTTGAGCGATCGAATGCCCTTTTTTTCTGCTTGCAGGGTTCTAGGCAGAGTATTTTTTGCGGCTTTAGTCACTTAATTTTTTCGGGGAACCCATGCTTCTAAAATGGAGAGTTAGTCTTGGATGGGCCCCATGGAACGTCAGCAGCAACGTCAGCAGCTTCGCCTTTTGTTATTACAAATTCGAGATGAGCCACGGGTGCGGGCGGAGGAACTGGCCAGTTTTGCAAGGTATACCGGGCTGGAACCGAGCCAGATTGAGATTTTGAATGTCTTTGATACACCCAATTTCCCCGCCAGTGCTGCCGATGGCTACGATGGGTTATTTGTCGGTGGGGCGAGTGAAGCCAGTGTGTTGGAGCCGGAGATCTATCGATTTTTGGAACCGAGTCAGCGGTTATTACTGCGCTGCTTAGAAACGGAAATGCCTGTTTTTGCCTCCTGTTTTGGCTTTCAGTTAGCGACGGTGGCCTTAGGGGGGACAATTATTCGGGACGATCGGGATTTTGAGATGGGGACGATTTCGATTCAATTAACCGACACAGCCCCCCAGGATCCACTATTTCACGATGCGCCCGATCCCTTTATGGCTGTAGCGGTGCATCGTGAACGGGCGATCGTCGCGCCGGAAGGCTGTCAGCCGCTGGCCTATACGTCCGCCTGTTGCCACGCCTTTCGAGTGGAGGGCAAGCCGTTTTGGGCCTTTCAGTTTCATCCGGAGGTCGATCGGGCGACGCTGGTGCAGCGATTAACGATCTACAAGCAAGCCTATACGGAAAATGATGATCACCTACAACAAGTGCTGGATAGTGCGGTGGAAACTCCGGATTCTAACGACTTTTTGGCAAAATTTGTCGATCGCATTCTGCTGAATCGATCGGGCATTTAGGCGATTTGCGATGAGTATTTCCGAGCAAGGGTTGCAGCTAGCTTCTGAGCGCATCTCTGTGATTATTCCAACGCTCAATGAAGCAGCTTATTTAGGCCGAACGTTAGTCACGTTACAAGCAGCAGCGACTGGGAACATCGAAGTCATTGTCGTGGATGGAGGCAGTACCGATCGCACCGTGGAAATCGCTCAGGCAGCGGGTTGTAAGGTAATTCGGTCTACGCTAGGGCGCGCAACCCAGATGAATACAGGAGCCGCGCAGGCATCGGGAGAGATTTTGCTATTTCTCCATGGCGATACTCAATTGCCGCAACAGTTCGATCTACTAATCAAAGAAGCTCTCGATCGTAAATCTGTGATTGCTGGAGCGTTTGATTTGAAAATTGAGGGTTCACAGTGGGGGCTGCGCTGGGTGGAATGGGGCGTGAAATGGCGATCGTCCATTTTTCAACTGCCCTACGGCGATCAAGCGCTGTTTCTTCGGGCTGACCTTTTCCGTAACCTGGGAGGCTTTCCAGCGTTGCCCATCATGGAGGATTTCGTCTTTGTGCGGCAATTAAGAAAGCGAGGACGGCTCGCGATCGTCCCCGCATCTGTGCTTACCTCAGGTCGCCGCTGGGAAACCCTCGGTATTTTTAAAACAACCCTGTGGAACCAAGTGATGATTCTGGGATTCTATCTAGGCATTCCGCCGGAGCGCCTGAAAGCTTGGTATCGCCGCGATCGTCAACATCATCAACCTGTTCCTAAGGAATGAAGCGACTCAATGCTTTTCGTAAGCCTGAAAAAGCGAGCATCGAGAGACTGATTATCGAACGATTGGGGTAGTTGGTTGAGTAGGTGCATCTCGTCCGGGATCACCTTTATCCCCCTTTGGCCCTTGGATGCCTTGGGGGCCGGGATCCCCCTTTTCACCCTGCGCCCCTGGAGCACCGGGATCGCCTTTATCGCCTTTATCTCCCTTTATCCCCGGTGTCCCCCGATCGCCTTTCAGCCCCTGTGGGCCTGGATCACCCTTCTCACCTTTTTCCCCTTTCGCGCTAGGGGTTGCCTGAATCGTCGTTTCAAGCTGGGTCAGTTTGTTACTTAATGTCGTGAATTCCGCTGTCAGGCGATCGCAGGTCGTTTCCCGCATCGTTAAAGGATTACTGGATGATCGATTAAAGACCTGGGTTGCAATTGCGGCGCTACCTACTAGGCCATTCAGTAATCCATAGGCTATCACACCTATCACTGCAAAGTTTGCTAATAGGGTACCCCAACGGCCTTGTTCAACATGATAGTTTAGGTATTGAATATAGTCCCGTCCAACTTGGATGAGATCGTGACTTGCGGAACCAGATTGATAGGTTTTAGAGACGTTATCAGATGGGTTATCAGATGGGTTGGGGTTAGTATTTGGAGAACGGTTGTCAGTCATGACGATCTCCCATTAGATTAATTGATTAAATTAAGCTAGACTCCTTGATTAGATTTAGTAAGAAGTGGGTAGAGGCACTTGAGAGAAAGACCTCTACCACTCATTGTCCTTGCATGATCTAATGTTTGGTTGAATTTCCTGACCGTCTAAGAGGGTAGCCAGTCAAGAAATAGAGCAGATTAAAGTTTTAGGTAGATACCGTTTAGAGCTTAGAGTTTTAGAGCTTAGAGTTGAAAGATAGGGTTCGATCGTGTCTTCGTTACTGCCAGCTTTGGGCTGATTACAGTCAACTCTACTCAACGATCGATCAATTTTTACGATAGAAGAGATGGCCTATTAGACTATTTCCCCTGCTCGATCGCACTAGGCGCTGGGTTGGCAGGTGTGGTTGGGTTATTGTTAGATTTCGGGAAGACTCCCATATAAACCCCCAGTGCTAACCCGCCCAATGCAAGGATTTCAAACATAAGCAGCACTACATTGAACTGAGTAGACTTGTGGGTGGTTTGAATATAATCCCGACCCACTTGGGTCGCATCCCCGCCAACATTGTCTGCATTTTGGGAATGGGATTTAGGATGGGGCATACCTGTGACCCTCCGGTTAATTTAGATTTAGGGTTAGATTAGGCTTAGGGCTAGATTAGGTTTGCTTAGATTTGCTTAGATTAGATTTGCTTAGATTAGGTTCGCTTAGATTAGATTTAGGTTTGCGGACTTAGAATTATGCAGATTTCGCTGAAATTTTGGTAACGATCCTCTAGGGACTCAGCCTGCGAAATCTGTCTGGGTTTTCCCAGCAACCCCAACTACAACAATCCTAGGCAGGATTCCGTAATTTCCGCAGTACCCGATCGGGGAATTTACGGATGTCTCCCCTCCCATCCTAAAAACAGCCCTCTCAGAACTGTTTTCTAGTTCACAAACTGTGACGAAATCCAACAGTGATGAATAGGTTTTAGTCATCCAGCAGGTAGGTTGGCAGTCCATCGATCGTCCGTTGGTTTTTCTCTGCCCAGTACTCTTTTAATCCAGCATCACCTTTTTTCTCAGCCCAGTGAATTAACGACTGTCGCTCTCCCTGGTACTCATACAACGGCACGCCCATCCCGCAGGACGTCTGCACAGAGTCGATCGTCAGTTGAATAATCTGCCGGGTACCGGGAACGCTGGGAAACTGCTCAACCAGCGCGGGCCAGTGGCTATCCCGAGGTCGCACGACCTGTCCCTTGCCGTACATCCGCAAAATCCAAGGTTTGGCCGTAAAGCTGCAAACCATAATCGTCATGCGTCCGTTCTCGATCAGGTGGGCGCTGGTTTCGTTGCCGCTACCCGTGACATCGAGGTAGGCCACCGTCTGAGCGTTGAGAATCCGTAAGGTATCAATTCCCTTGGGCGAAAGATTAATCCGGCCTTCTAGCGGAGCCGTGGCGGTGAAAAAAATATGCTGTTGCTGAATAAAATCTTGGAGTTCTTCGGTCAATTCGGGATAAAACTTGGCCATAGTGCAGGAAACGGAAGGAATCGGAAATGACGGAACTAGAAATTTGGCGGGGATTAGCACGATCGTCCGGATGGGCGATCGGCCTCCGTGGATTGTAAAAGCATCGTAGATCTACTGAGAGTAGAATTGGTGATGCAGCATTGACCAATCTCTACATGAAAATTATTGACTTCAACTCTTTTGGGGCAATCTTTTGTTCAATCTCTAGATTGAATCCTTAGATTTATCTCTAGACTCAGTTCCTAGATTGAATTTGGTTACCGAAGATTGCCGAAAAATTCAAGATTGAAAATTTCTAGTTAAAAATTTGCATAAAGACACCTTGCTAGCTCTAATGAAGAAACAGATTCCCCCGATCGGGGCTAGGAGTCTTAGCTGTAAATTTTGATCGTGAGTTGTGGTTACGAAGCATGGCTGTGCGGCTAGGGGCTGTTGAGTCATCGACCTTTCGTTCTTTTGAAAACGCGGGTAATGGACATGCAATTTAGGAAACTGCCATTTGTTGCAATCTGCCTACTAGGATTTGTCATTCCGGGGATGGTTCCGACACTGGCACAGTCTGACCTGTTGCGGCGGGGCGAGGTCTATAAAGTGGTCAACACCGTGCAATTGCTGCCCAACAATCGTCCTGCCCGCAAAGCATCACTCCGGGATGTGTTGGCCCCTCGGGATGCCGTCAAAACCGGAACCCAATCTCGATCGGAACTGCTGTTTAACGAAGGTTCCCTTGCTCGCATCGGTTCTAACTCAATCTTCCGGTTTACGCCGGGAATGCGCAGTTTTTATCTCCGCCATGGCACTGCCTTGATTCTCAGCCCGTCCCAATCAATCGCCGCAGCCACCCAGGTGGAATTTCCGGGTGGCACTGTGGCAACTTTGCCACCGAGTGATGGGGGAGCCGTTTCGCCCGATCGACTGCAAATGGCGATGATGATGGTGGTGGATGGCTCCAACCCGGAGAACCCTAAAGTTCAAATTCTTGCCTTGGCGGATATTGATCTGAAAATTACCAATATCAAGGGCGAAACAATCATCCTCAAGGGGGGTGAAATGCTGATGATTAATAACGGCACTTTCAGCCCCATTACAACAATTAACCTAAAGCTGCTCTACCAATCGACGGAGTTAGCGGTGGGCTTGGGGGATGGCGATCGGCACAATCAAGCGATCGCTGCGGAAGCTTTGGAAATCCAGAAGACGTTTAATTTAATTCGTCCCTCCACCTTGGCAGTACTGCGGCGACAGGAAGCGGTGGCGAAGTCGCAAATTGAAGGGTTATGTACGTTAAATGCTCGGGGAAGTGCGAGTACCCTGGCCACCAACTGTATTACGACGACGACTGATGATCCTCTGGCAACGTATCAAAATAATCGCGATGTGACGACCGATCCGCCACCCCGCGAACAGCCCCCAGTGATCGATCAACCACCCCCGATCGAGGTACCGCCTCCTACAACACCACCAACCACGCCTCCCACAACACCGCCAACTACGCCACCAACCAATAATCCTACGACTAACGGAACAGTGATTCTGGTGCAACCCCAACCAACGAACAATAACAATAATCAGACGCCGGTGATTCGTTAGTTCATCGTGCAGTTTCTGCTGTGCAATTCTGGCTCATCCGTCTCAATATTCGCTCCTCAAATTTGCTTCTCACTCATCAGGATTCTGAATTATCAACTCTATTCTTGCCTTGCCCCCTCTCTAGATGGCTCTGAACTATGCGCCGTTCTACTTTGTTTTCCTCTTTGCTCAGTGTTTGGGTTCTGAATGGTTTAGCAGTTGCTTTGATGCCGACTGAAGCGGATGCTCAGGAGTTAGAACCCCTGCCACCTATGCCCTCTACGGTTCATGCCACGCAGCCTGAAACGTCGATCGCCCCTGCTTCTGTACCTGAGATCGTGATAGCTCGATCGATTTCGCAACCCGAAACCCAACCCGTCAAACCGGAGTCGATTGTTCGGGCTCGTTCGATCGAACCTTCAGCCTCGATTGAATCCTCGCAAAGCCAACCCGTTCGATCGGAACCGTTGGAGTTTAAACCGCTTAAAATAGACTCCCCCTTACCTCAGCCGTTGTCCCTCGAACAGCCATCTTTGCAAAAGTCATCTCTGCAAAAGCTATCTCTGCAAAAGTCATCTCTGCAAAAGTCCGATGTCATTGCTCAGGCCACCGATCCAATGAATCCCACTCGCCCCGAGGAAGAGGATTTACAACCGTTGGATGAGTCAGATGTGCGATCGGAACTTGGGGACATTCAGCCCCTACAACCCACAAAACCCACGCAACCCGCTACGCCACCCCGTAAGCAACCCACGGTACAACTCTTGCTGCGATCGTCGGCCTTTACCAGTTCCAACATCACTTCACTGCGGGACTTTGCACCCAGCGATACCGTGTTTGTCAATGGCGCAATGCTGCTGGCAACCCCGAAGTTGGGAGATTCCACCCGTTTGATTGCCTTAGCGGGGGGCAACTTAGTCCGGTTTGCCAATCGAGGAGACTCCAATTACAACAGCGTCAACTTTAATGTCGCAATCCAGCAACGCCTAGCACCGGGTACCTATGGACAATTGGGCTGGGTACAGGAAAACTTGTATCGATCGGACAGTGGCGATCGGCTGCTGCGGGACAATTCCCTGCAATTGATCCTGGGCAACCAGAGTCAAATTGGCAAAAAATTACGACTAGATACGTCCTACGAATTGCGGGCCAGTTTTGCTGATCCAGATGATCAAAGTCGGCTGAACCATACCCTCGGAGCCAGACTCCGTTATGACATCACCCCTCAGTTACAAGGAGCTTTGGACTATCGCCTCAGCTTCAAAGACTACACGCAAGTCGATCGCTTTGATACGGAACATCAAGTGAGTGCCATGGCCATCTACAACATCAGTCGGGACGTGTTTGTTGCAGGCAATGTTTCCTATTTATTTGGTCGATCGTCTAACTCGGATAATAATCCCAATAATCTTTCCGTTGGCATTAGTTTGGGTGTTAATGTTCCTTTGTTTTAGACACTGGATAGGCGACTGGATAGAAGACTTCATAGGTTTTGATACCAAGCCGTTAATGCCACTGCTAAACCATCGGCGGCATCATCGGGTTTTGGAATGGTCTCTAGCTGGAGTTCCCGAGCCACGGCTTCTTGGACGGCATATTTATCTGCATTACCGTACCCTGTTAGAGCTTGTTTGATTTGAGCCGGGGTAAATTCCAGTAAAGGCAGATTATGTTGAGCCAGGACGAGTAAAATAACCCCCCGTGCCTGGGCGACTAAAATCGTATTGCCCATTTTGTAAAAAAATAGCTTCTCGATCGCAACTAAATCGGGCTGTACGGCTTCAATTAAAAGGTGTAGATCGTCATAGAGCGTAATCAGCCGTTGGCCCAAGTCCTGTCCCGCTGTTGTGCGTACAACGCCATAGTCCATCACCGTTACTACGGCGGCCCGTCGTTGATAGGCGGGTTGGCAATCCAATGCCCCAAATCCCAAGGTGGCTAGTCCAGGATCCAAGCCAAGGATCCGTTTTGTTAACGATGTCATACTGTAATGAAGATGGGTCTGTGGACTGGGTGCATAAAATCAACGCAAAGGACTCTACCCTGAAAGACTTGTCGATCGACCCCTGAACCTGACAAGATCTTTTCTAGGCTTTCTGTCCTAGGCTTAAAGTCTGTGGGGTAACCAATGGTGCATTCCGCCCATTGATTCCGCAGGTTGATTTCACTAAAGTTACCTCAGGGGGAACAGTGACAATTGATGGCATCCCATTGATTAAATCCCAGGGCTTAAATTTCACATACAATTGATTTAGTATCATTACGGGGTTGAGTCTCATTAAGTTCTTCCAGTGATTGAGTCCTCCAATGGATTCAAGTGAATTGACTAAAGTAGTGAATTAACTAAAGTTTTGACTGATTATCCTACTGACTGATTTCTATAGTGACTGACAATCTAACTAATTATTGTTAACGTATTAAATATCTTTCTAATGAAATGTTTTTCTCACTAGTTATTTCCCAGGAAATCTTGCTTTGTCAAAGTTATTAAAGTTTTACCTCTTATCATTCCTGGTTTTGTCTTGCTTGTCTCATCGCAACACTTTGTTCTGTGAGATTGCATGAATCACTCACCTTTTGCTAAACCCACCAAAGTCGATCGCATCCTTGTCGTAGATGATTCTGCGGATAATAGCTTTCTCATTCAGAGCTTGCTGCAAGAAGAAGGCTAT
Source organism: Alkalinema sp. CACIAM 70d (assembly GCA_002148405.1). GTDB lineage: Bacteria > Cyanobacteriota > Cyanobacteriia > Leptolyngbyales > Leptolyngbyaceae > Alkalinema. Next base: position 74,582 of record MUGG01000005.1, read on the forward strand.
CACATTGATATTGCAGAAAATGGCCAAGAAGCGCTGCTCAAGATTGAGACTTGGCAACCTGATCTCATTTTATTGGATGTCATGATGCCCGTGATGGATGGCTATGAAGTCACCCGTCGCGTTCGGCAGAATACGGCGTTACCCTTTATTCCCATTTTGTTAATTACAGCCTACGATCAACTCAGTGTGGCGCGGGGCCTGGACATCGGAGCCGATGATTTTATTCGGAAGCCTGTGGAGTTTGACGAGCTGCTGGCTCGGGTGCGATCGCTGCTGCGACTGAAGCATAGTGTGGATGAACGCGATCAAATTGCCCGCCAACGGGAGGACTTTGTGTCGCGCTTGACTCACGACCTACGAACTCCCTTAGTGGCAGCCGATCGTATGCTCAGTTTACTGGCCCAAGGCATTATGGGCGAGTTGGCACCGGATGTCCTAGAAGCGATCGACATCATGAGTCGCAGCAATAATAACTTGCTGACGTTAGTGAACACTTTGCTAGAAGTCTATCGCTATGAAGCTGGTCGCAAAACCTTAAATTTCTCACCCGTTGATCTGCCAGGGTTAGCCCAAGATGTGGTTAAGGAACTTTCTTCGCTGGCGATCGACAAAGGATTACAACTCGATACAACTGCGATCCCAGGCCAGCAAGCCATGCTATTAGTCAAAGGCGATCGCTTGGAACTTTACCGAGTACTGACTAATTTGATTGGCAATGCGATCAAGTTCACCGATGTCGGCTGCGTAAAAATTGTAGTCACAGCAACCCAAGCAGCGCTTTTGCCCACGGATGTCCCGCGTCCCATGATTCAAGTGGAAGTTGAGGATACAGGCCAAGGCATTCCGCCGGAAGAACAAGCTTCCCTCTTTGAGAGCTTTGTCCAAGGTAAACATAAAAAATCTGGGAGTGGCTTAGGGCTGCACCTGACGCGACGCATTGTAGAAGCCCACCAAGGCAAAATTACGGTGCGATCGCAAGCTGGGCAAGGGAGTGTTTTTACCGTACTTTTACCTGCCTATTAAGACGAAATGTTTAAAGTGGCATGTTGAAGGAAAACAATCCTGCCTCCAGAATCCTTCTCGGACGAGCCTGTTGGGGCGGCAGGACTGAACCTGTCATTGCTGCGCCTGTTGTTCAAGATGGACTAGCGAGTCGAGATTTTCCCACCCGCAGAAAATCTGTGGGTGGGAAAATCCGTAGGTGGAATCAGATTCGATTAACTGTTCAGCTTTTTCGCAACCAATTGGTTGGTTAGCTTGGGATCGGCTTTGCCTCCCGTCTTTTTCAGGACTTGCCCCACGAAGAAGCCCAGCATTTTGGTCTTGCCGCCCTTGTACTGTTCTAATTCGTTCGGGAATGCCGCAATCACTTCCTCGATCGCCGCTTCAATCACCGCTGGATCAGAGATTTGCAGTAACCCTTTCTTCTCCACCAACGCTTTAGGAGAGCCGCCGTTTTCCAAAAGTTCCGGCAGGATATCCTTACCGATCTTGTTGCTAATCGTGCCGCTTTCAATCAAATTAATCAGTTCTGCTAACTCCTGAGGCATCAGCTTGAGATCCGCGATCGTCATCCCCGTATTGGCGTTCAGGTACGCGCTAATGTCTCCCATGATCCAGTTAGCCGACGGTTTTGCCGCAGCCCCCGCCGCAACGGTTTGCTCAAAGTAGGTGGTAATTGATTGGTCATCCGTCAAGACCCGTGTGTCATAGGGCGAGAGTCCCAATTCTTCCTGGTAACGATGCCGCTTTTGCACAGGCAACTCCGGGAGTTCCGATCGCCATTGTTCTCGCTGGGCTTCCAACACTTCGATCGGCCCCAAATCCGGTTCTGGGAAGTAGCGATAATCACTCGATCCCTCCTTAACGCGCATGGTGCGGGTGGTTTGGGAACCCTCATCCCACAGTCGTGTTTCTTGGATGATCGGTTCTCCCGCTTCTACCGCTGCGATCTGCCGTTCGATCTCGTAGTCGATCGCCCGTTGAATCGCGTTGAAGGAGTTCATGTTTTTGATCTCGACCTTGGTTCCAAAGGTGGTGCTTCCCATGGGGCGAATGGAAATGTTGACATCACACCGCAGGGATCCTTCCTGCATGTTGCCATCACTAACGCCGAGATAGCGAACAATTCGTCGGATTTCTTGGGCATATTCCGCTGCTTCTTGACCCGATCGGATATCCGGTTCAGATACGATTTCAATCAGTGGTACCCCTGCCCGGTTGTAATCTACTAGGGAGAAGGTTGATCCCGCTAGACGATCGCTGCCGCCATGCACCAACTTACCCGCATCTTCTTCCATATGCAGACGGGTGACACCGATTTTTTTGCGGGTGGAGGTTCCAGACTTTTTGTCGTAGAGCTCAATCTCGACCCAGCCATGCTCGGCGATCGGGAGATCATACTGGGAAATTTGATAATTCTTGGGGAGATCCGGATAGAAGTACTGTTTGCGATCGAACTTACTGTAGGGGGCGATCGTGCAATTCAGGGCTAACCCCGCCTTGACTGCATATTCCAAAACCTTTTGGTTGAGGACGGGCAGCACTCCTGGCAATCCCATGCACACCGGATCGATGTGGGTATTGGGTGGCGCACCAAATACCGTCGAGCTCTCGGAAAAAATCTTCGTTTCCGTGCTTAACTGACAGTGGGTTTCCAGACCAATAATGGCTTCGTACTGAGTTTTCACCGGAGTCGCAGCCGTCATACGCTTCTTGTCCTAATTTCTGACGTTTCCCAATTTCTAACGTTTCCCATTGTAACGCCTCCCTCCGCTTCCCACCCGGCAAACCTGACTGCTTCGATCGATCTGCGATCGGGACAGGATGCTTGCTAGGGATTTAGTTTTTATCGGAGGAAGTCAGCCATTTTGGAGAATTCTGTTTAGGATGGTTGAAACATCACTCTAGGGACAAGGTTTTGCTGGAACCGAGATCACTGCTACCGAGATCACTACTTAAGTGGCTACACTCTTAAGTGGCTACACTCAAATAAGTAAGTGGCTACACTCAAATAAGTGGCTACACTCAAATCAATTAGACTCAAACCGATTAGACTCAAGGAACTACATCCCTCTGGGAGATCGCTCAGCGGGTGAGATTTCAGCCATTTTCTAGACCTTGCAGCCAGACACCTAATTAATGAACCTATTCCAGTAGTGAACTCTATTTAAATGGGGTGCAGCTTAAATGGGGTGCAGCCCCATGGTGGGCTTCTCTATGACTCATCACCCTTTTCAAGTGATCCATCACCCTTTCTGAAATCAATAAATTGTTGGAGTTAACGGATTTCCCATGATTCATTTCGTAATATTTTGAGCAGTAGTAGCATGCTGTATGCAGCCATTGACCTAAAAATGGGGTCATTCCCATCGACCAAGCACGATTGCGCTTAGCCTCAAGGTCAGGCTTTTCATCTCTCCCTTGCTGTTCACCCGTTGTTTTTTGACATCTGCTATGGCACCTGATCCTCAGAATCTGGAATCCGGGAATTCCAACAATCCCTCACAAAATCTCCCGATCGCGGATGTAGCCTTCACAGAAGCGGTGACGCAAATCGAGGTTTTGGATGAAAATGATGCCGACGAAGACGAACCCGATGATATGCCGACGATCGTTCTACCGATGCATCTTTCCAACCTAGATGATGCAGCCAAAACAGATGTAGGGCTACAACGGGAGCACAACGAGGACTACTACGGCATTGCTGCGGAGATTCAACAAATTAAAAAGCCCTCCGGGGGCTCAGTGCAGGCCCAAGGAATTTATATCCTCTGTGATGGGATGGGGGGCCATGCGGGGGGGGAAGTCGCTAGCCAATTGGCGGTAGAGACCTTGCAAACTTTTTTCCAAAATTATTGGCGATCCCAACGTAACAGCAACGCTGCTCCCAAACTCCCGCCCAGTCAGGTGATCCGTGAGGGGGTTCTGCTGGCTAACCAAGTGATCTTTGATCGCAACCAATCGGAGGAGCGCTTAGGCAGTGCTCGCATGGGAACGACGTTGGTGATGGCGATCGTAAACAATACTACTGTGGCAGTGGCCCATGTAGGGGATAGCCGTCTCTATCGCTACACCCGAAAACATGGGTTAGAGCAAATCACCTGCGACCATGAAGTAGGTCAGCGAGAGATCAAACGTGGTGTGCTGCCAGAACTGGCCTATGCCCGCCCCGATGCCTACCAACTGACCCAAGCCCTAGGGCCACGGGACAACGAATTTGTTGAACCCGACATTCATTTTATGGAGATTAACGAAGATACCCTTTTTCTGCTGGCGTCCGATGGGTTGACGGATAATCAGCTGCTGGAAGAGTACCAAAACGATTATGTAGCTCCTTTGATTAGTTCCCAGGCGAATCTCGATCAAGGGGTGCGGGAACTCATTAGTCTAGCCAATGAGTACAATGGCCACGATAACATTACAGCGATCGTGATTCGAGCCAAAGTGCGGCCCAATCTGGAGTCGATCCGGTTCTAAAATGGGTATGGGATGGCCAGAGGGGTCGCTTGCAAGCATTAGCAAATTCCAGAAGACGCCAATCGCTTTGACAAGAAACCCCGAGCTTCCGTTGACGCCGATCGGGGTGAAATTGCAGGTTAGACCCGTGAAAGTGCAATTGAACGGATAAACCTAAGGCGAAGGGAAAATTCCGTTGCCCCACGATCGACCCGCTAGAGCAACCTAGTTAGTCCTCGTCTTCTTCCCAAGTTTCCACTGCCAGAAATTCGCTCACGGGATCCTGCATCGAAAAATCGAAGGATAGCAATTCCTGTTTCCAGTAAGCCCATTCATCACCGTAAAGCAAGGCAATTTTCCAGAGGCTATCACTGGGCTTCAACAGTTTTTTGTCCACCAGCGATCGCACTTGTCGCTGGAGCTTTTCCATCGGATAAGCGACTTGTTGAGTAGTCATAAGTTGTTCAAAACTGGATAAATTCTAGAAAATCAGGTCAGCAACCTTCAGCAATGGTGCAACGCCTGGTTTTGGCACAACGATCAATAATTTCGGTGCTCGGCGTGTATGATACCCTATTTCCGGTAGCAGTTACAGATTAATTGTGCAGGCAATTACAAACCGTCACAGTTTTCCATCACTTATCAACCGATAGGGAACGAATTTTTGCCAGCGAAGATTGTCATAACCGATTGAGTTACCCTTAGCCTAGCGTGTTTATTGCCGATCGTGGTAAAGGGTGACAATCTTGGTGACGACCTCTTCAATGGTCATCCCATCTGTGACAATTTCCACGGCATCGATCGCTTGGCACAGGGGCGCGAGCGATCGGGTACTATCCTTGGCATCCCGTTCCGCAATTAACTGCACCAATTCATCTAAGTCAGGAATCGGTTGGCCCATGCGTTCTAAGTCCTGTTGCCGACGGCGGGCCCGTTCCGCCACCGTTGCCGTGAGAAAAATTTTTAGTTCTGCATCGGGAAAGACATGGGTGCCAATATCCCGGCCCTCCAGAACAACGCCTCCCCGTTTACCATATTCCCGCTGCTGTTGAACAAGGGCTTGGCGCACAGCGGTTTGGGCGGCGATCGTGGAAACTTGCCCGGTGACTTCGGGGGTGCGGATCGCTTGGGTGACGTCTTGACCGTTCACTTCTACCCGATCGTTGGTCAGGGCAATGTGACAGTGAAACACCAATTCCGCGATTGCGGGTTCATCGGTAACGGAAATGCCAGATTGCAGCACTAGCCACGTAATGGCGCGATACATGGCTCCAGTGTCTAAGTAAAACAAGCCCAAGGCTTGAGCGACTTGTTTAGTCACGGTGGACTTTCCGGCTCCTGCAGGCCCGTCGATTGCGACAATTGGCTTACGGGTGCGCAATAATACATTGTCGATGAGTCGAGTTTTGCCTAATCGAGCTGCGATCGCCAGTAATCCATTTTCTGCAACTTCTGTCAATGGCGTTAGTGTTGTTGGATCAACTAATTCCACATACTCCGGCTGAAGGTTGGGGACGGTAGCAAGTTTCGATTTGACGAGGTTGATGAGGGGCGATTGCTGGCGTTCGCCCCGCCGAAATTCCTGTTCTGCCGCCGTTAGCGCTTGGAACAGAACGACGGCTTCTTGTTTTTCTTCGGTGCTGAGATACTGATTTCTAGAACTGAGGGCAAGGCCGCTGGCTTCTCGGACGATCGGGCAGGCGACAATTTCTACCGACAGATTGAGATCCGTCACCAAGCGCTGGATAATGGCCAATTGCTGAGCATCTTTTTGACCAAAGTAGGCCCGATCGGGTTGTACCAGATTGAGTAACTTCGTGACGATCGTAGCGACGCCGTTGAAGTGTCCCGGTCGGGATGCCCCACACAGTCCTGACTGCATTGCTGCCGGGGGGATTACCTGCGTGACGTCTCCATCGGTCGTCGGGCCAATGCCGAGTTCCGCCGGATGAGGTGCAAAAATCACATCTACCCCAGCGGCTTCGCACAGAGCCCGATCGGCCTCAAGGGTGCGAGGGTAGCGATCGAAATCTTCGTTGGGGCCAAATTGCAAAGGATTGACAAAAATCGTGACAACAACCCATTGGTTTTCCTGACGGGCGCGATCGATCAAACTTTGATGTCCGGCATGGAGCGCCCCCATAGTTGGGACTAAACCCACGGTTCCCTCCAGTTTGCGGCATTGGGCTAAGTAACAACGAAGCGCAGCAACGGTCGTAAACAGGCGCACAGGGAACCCCCTCTTTGTAGGATTTTGGTAAGGTGGACGACAAAAGACCTCTTCAAGTGTATCGGAATGCAGCCAAGGCGCAATTGAGGGAGCGGCATTGTCCACCGGGTATTATGAGAACGGTTGAACGGTTGCAAGGTGATTAAGACGGGGAGCTGATTCAGATAGATGAGGTGATCACGGCGTTAGATCACCTCATTAGGTTGTTTCAGACTGAGAAACGTTACAATAGGACATATTACGTTACTGTTCTTTACAGTCTCACTATCATGACCATTGCCTCCCCTGTTGTTGTTCCAGGTCACTATTGGTCTTGGCGCGGGTTCAAAATTTATTACGTGCAAGCCGGTACGACAGTGGGTGCAACCTATCCCGATCGGCCTGCATTGCTTTTGGTGCACGGCTTTGGGGCTTCAACAGATCACTGGAAAAAGAATATTGCGGGGCTGCAAGCGGATTTTGAAGTCTATGCGATCGATCTATTGGGCTTCGGTCGATCGGATAAGGCGGAAACGCAATATGGTGGCGACCTTTGGGCCGATCAGCTCTACGATTTCATCCAAGAAGTGATTGGGAAACCGACGGTGATTGCGGGGAATTCGATCGGGGGTTATGTGGCACTGGCGACAACGGCTCGCTTTCCAGAGGTGGCCAAGGGCGCTATTCTGTTGAATCCGGCGGGTGGATTTAGTGAAGATCTGCAACGTCGTCCCCAGCCGACTCCTTTGCAAAAGTTGGTTGGTACCACCTTTAAGACGTTTCTGAATCAAGACTGGTTCAGTTGGTTTATTTTCAAATACGTGCAAAATAAGGCATTTATTCGGAAAACCTTGAAGCAGGTCTATGTCAATCAGTCGGAAGTGACCGATGAATTAGTGGACGATATCTACCGACCTTCCTGCGATCGGGGGGCGGCGAAGGTGTTTGCGTTGGTATTTCGGGCACCGAAGGGAGAGTCGAATGATTCCCTATTGCAAAAGCTGACGCAACCGTTGTACTTGCTATGGGGTGAGCAAGATCCTTGGGTGGGAAATGCCCGTCAGCGAGGTGCTAAGTTTAGCAAGTACTATCCCAAGGCCCAGCAGGACTTTATCCCCGCAGGGCACTGCCCCCATGATGATGCACCGGAATTGGTCAATCAAAAAATTCGAGAATGGCTCCTAACAACGTTCTAGAGAGCATTTAAATGACTCAATTCAGTGGATTGGGGAAATGGTTCACTCATCAGGCTGAAATAGCGAGCGGCGATCGTTACGATTGCTAAGTTCCACGATGCAATTTACGACTTGAATGCTATTGCAATGGGCTTGATGTCGGGATTGGTGTCGATCAATCGATTGGCAGTGAAATTTGAATCGTCTCACTGATTCCTCGGGAGTTGATCTACTATTCCCAGCCTACCCCTCCCAGAGAGTTAGCGTTGGAGGCTAGACTAGGAAAACACTTGGTTATCCTGGGTATTGCTGTGTTGTCTGACTTCCGAATCCCCCTCCTCCTTTCCCTCCTTCTGATTCCGATCGGCTGTGCCAACAGTCCCAATGCCCAGTCCCTCCAGCAAGCCATTCAAGCCGATCCTCGCCTCACGTCTTCCTCTACGCCCACTGCCTCTCCCAGCCCTTCCCCTTCCTCTACGCTTTCCTCTACGCCTTCCTCTACGCCCACCCCTTCTCCTAGCCCTACTGCTAGCGATCGCTTCACCGACCTCACCCAAGTCCCCAACCAACTGCAACCCTATCTGAAGGATATTCTCGCCCTAGATGTCATCTCTCCTAGTAACGATCTATCCCTGATTAAAAACATTACCCGCCGCGAATATGCCCACTGGTTAGTAGCTGTCAATAATCGCCTCTATGCCACAACCCCGGCCAAACAGATTCGCCTTGCTACCCCCGCAACTCCACCTGTCTTTCAGGACGTTCCCAGCGATGATGTTGACTTTCCCGCCATCCAAGGGCTGGCGGAAGCAGGGCTAATTCCCAGTCCCCTCTCTGGGGACAGCACCGCAACCCTGTTTCGTCCCAATGCTGCTCTCACCCGTGAAGATTTGATTCTTTGGAAAGTCCCGATCGACACCCGACAAGCCCTGCCCACTGCCACGATCGACAGCATTCAACAGACTTGGGGCTTTCAAGATGCCAGCAAAATTGCCCCTAAAGCGCTCCGTGCGATCTATATGGATTTCCAAAACAGCGACCAATCCAATATTCGCCGTGCTTTTGGCTATACCACCCTGTTTCAGCCCAAGCGTCCTGTAACCCGTGCCGAAGCGATCGCCGCTCTCTGGTACGTTGGCTTCCAAGGCGATGGCATTTCTGCCAAAGAGGCCCTTAAGGGCATTACGAGTCCAAGCTCTCCTGCCCCAACCGTGAGCCCCTCTACCTAACCTCAACCTAGGAAAATTAACCGTTCTGGAGTTCTTATGTATGATAAGAGCAGAAATCAGCTAACTTTACCTGGCTGAGAACCTTCGATCGTTCAATCTAGATCGCTAAACCTAGCGAAACCGCTTTGAGGAGTTCAATGATGAATCACGTCTTTAAACAAATCACTTCGATCGTCCCCGTTCTCGCCAGTGGCCTCGTTTTGGCCGTGACTTGCCAGAGCCAAGCGGCCCAAGCCCAAGCCGCCTATGGGAGCTATGTTGGAGTTGGCCCTGCGATCGGACTAACCAAAGGGGGAAATGGCGAAGAACGGGAGATTTCTGGTTTAATTGCGGCTCGTTACAAATTCCTCGAAGCGCCGATTTCCATCCGTGCCCAAGGCTTTATCGGGTCTGGTACCGCGATCGTCCCAACGATTTCCTATGATGTGCCGATCAATTGGCAAACCGATGCTTACCTGGGCTTGGGGGCTTCTGTTCACCTTGGAGGCAACACTCCTGTGGGCAACAAAACGGCCTTTGCGATTCAACCGGGTATTGACTATTCCCTGCCTAACAGCAATGTTGTTGTTTTTGGTAATGCGGTGATTGCCTTTGATGCCTACAAACGGAGTGGCGGTACCGCAGCTTCCATTCAAGGCGGTGTTGGTATTCGTTTCTAGCCCTATCTAATACCCAATCAACTGACTGATTGCAACCTATCATGATCCCCCAAATCCCCCTTACAAAGGGGGGAGTTTGAAAGGATTTTCCTAAATTCTCCTCTT